>JAZKGL010000369.1:0-1681 GCA_040385935.1 Bdellovibrionota bacterium | reverse complement strand
ATAAAGCTCATCGGAAACAGAGTGTTAAAATTCACGACCATATCCCTTCTTCAATAAACATTTCAGTTTGAGACCTGACCGGGAAGAGTCGGTCTCGCAGGCAAGTCTTCATCGGGAGAAATTCGTTTAGCACTTTCTTCAATCACCGTGCGTGACGGGGCAAGGAAAGGCTGTGGAGCCGTTCCAATTCCGACGATGCAAAGACCTAAGACTGACAGCACCGCAATCTCACGAGCATTAAGATCAGAGACCTTTTCTGCCTCGGAGTCGACAAATTTTCCAAACATCGTTTTCTGATAGATATTGAGCATGTACACAGCTCCGAGCACCATACCAGTGGCCGCGAACGCCGTGATGTAACCGTTCACTCGAAAGCTCGCGACAAGGATGGCAAACTCACCGACGAACCCACCGCTACCCGGCAAGGCAACCGTTGAAAGCACGATCACCATAAAACCCGTGGCCAGGACGGGAGTCTGGGGAGCCCAACCACCAAAGTCTTTGAGTAGGAGCGATCCACGGCGTTTTTCTAAAAAGCCAGTGATCAGGAACAGGCCAGCGATTGCAACGCCGTGATTCACCATTTGGAGGAGCGCTCCGCCCATGCCTTCGGCCTTGAGCGAGAACAGTCCAAGCAGGATGTAACTCACGTGCGAGAGCGAGGAGTAGGCGACCACGGTCTTGAAATCTTTTTGAACGATCGCGAGCAATGCTCCGTAGATGATTCCGAAAGCGGCAAGACTCATAAGAAAGGGTGAGAACGCGTGCGCGGCCTCAGGAAAGAGCGGGATCAGAATTTTGAGAATTCCGTAGGTTCCCATTTTCGATAGGATCGCAGCGAGATAAATCGAAACCAAAGTGGGTGCCTGACGATAGGTGGCAGCGAGCCAGCCGTGAAAAGGAACCAGTGGAGATTTGATAAAGAAGGCCGCGGCAAAAGCAGCAAAGAGCACGCCCTGTGTGGTAGCCAGACCGCCAAAGCTCGCGGCGGTATCAAATGGGAGTTTCAGATTCAAGAGCGAGCTAAACGAAGCGCTCGGCTGACCTGTGACCTGAGCCTGTGTGTGAACAAGCCAAGCAATACCCACGAGCATCAAGATCGAACCAAAAAAAGTATAGAGGAAGAACTGCAGCGTCGCCTTAAAACGATCTTTGTCTCCGTACATGCCAACTAGCAAGTAAGCCGGAACAAGTATGACTTCCCAGAAGATGTAAAAGAGAAATAGATCCTGAGCGAGAAAGGTCCCGAGCGCACCAGTTTCCATAAACAAAACCAGCGCTGCCATACGTTTTTGCATAGTTCCGGAAGCCTGGGTCTGAGTCCAAGTTCCAATAAAAGCAAGGGGTGTGAGAACTGCGGTCATAACGACGAGAGGAAGATTCATCCCATCCAGACCAAGTTCGTAGTGGATGCCGAGCATCGGTATCCACTCGTACTTCACATGAAACTGCAAAGCCTCGAGCGATTTAGCATCGAAATGCTGCGAAGCCCAGATGGCGAGTGCGGCCACGATCAGACTAGTAAACACCGCGATTTCTCGCGACTTTTCTTCCCACGACCTGGGCAGACAGAGAATGATGATACCAACAACCGCCGGCAAGAGAACGATCCACGAAAGTATCTGACTCATAGGGCTACCCAGTAGATGAGGAATCCAACAATAAACGCAAGTCCGGCCAT
>JAZKGL010000368.1:0-3887 GCA_040385935.1 Bdellovibrionota bacterium | reverse complement strand
GTCTGTTGGAGCATGATCTCACTGACCCAGACGGCGAAGGGATCGCCGTCTCTCGCGAAGCGGCTGCGCCAGGGCCAATCTTTACGATTCTGCCGATACCAATCCGTCAGCTCGCCAGCAAACGCAGTGTATCGACTTCCCCAGGGCTTCAGCAAATCCGCAGCGGTCTTGTCCATCTAAACTTTAAGCTTTCTTAGTCGACTTTTTCTTGGCTTTCTTAGAGCCACCGACTGCCGATTTCTCCGCAGCGGCTTTAGTCGTCGACTTTTTTGTTTTGGAAGAATCTCCCTTGCTGCTCGTCTTGACTTTGCCAGTACGAGCGCGGACTTTCTTCTCGATTTTTTCGATATCAACGCCGTACTTGCCAGCGGTTGACTTGACTTCGGTATAGAACTTCTCAAACGCCGGCTCAAGCTTTTGCAGCTGAGTTTCGACCATTTTCTCAAGCTCTTTGCGTTTCTTCACGACATTCTTATTGGTCGATGCCTTGTTCGCGGCGGTCATGAGCTTACCGAGTAGGACCTCGCCCTCTTTTTCGATCGTCTGTTGCAGTTTGCTCAAATCCTTTTGAACTTTTGCGAATATCTCGTTCATTTCTGCAGGTCCTATCGTGGATATGACAATGGAAAAGAAAGCCGGGTGCTAAAGTATAAGCATCATACAAAGGCTCAGTTAGAATTGCCACAGTTAAGCGAATCTCGCTACGCATCCTTGCTAGCGATACTCAACTCTTACATTTGTTTCAGAAATTAGCCTTACGTTTTTCAAGAAACGCTTGTATGCCCTCTTTCGATTCCTCACCCGCAAAACAAGTCGCAAATGCTGAAGCTTCTGAACTCAAGCCGCTAGCAAGGGGATGCTCAAGCGAGGAGCGAGCGAGTTTTTTTGTTTCCGCAATTGCATGCGGAGCGCCCTTTAAAATGCCCTTAACGACCTTAGCGACTGCGGCATCAAGTTCGGCCAGCGGGACAACAGTCGAAGCTAAACCGAGTTGAAATGCTTCCGTTCCGCTGACTTTGCGTCCAGCACAAAGCATTTCCATGGCCAAAGGAAGACCGACTCGTTTGGCAAGACGCTGAGTTCCACCGAATCCGGGAATTAGACCAAGATCGGTTTCCGGCTGCCCGAAAATCGCTGAATCCGCTGCTATTACGATGTCGCACGACATCGCGAGTTCGCAGCCGCCGCCCAAGGCAAAACCGTTCACACGGGCAATGACCATGAAAGGCTGCTCTTCAAGCGCCGTAGTCAAATCCTGTCCGAGGCGCGCAAACTTCAAAGCCTGAACCGGCGTGAGAGTCTGCATACTGGCAATATCAGCCCCTGCGACGAAGGAACGATCACCGGCTCCTGTGATTACCAAAGCGCGTAGATCCTTAGTCGCCTCCGCATCGTGGATAAAGTGCGTGAGTTCGCGCAGGACTGTTTGATTCAAAGCGTTTAAAACGCTAGGGCGATTGATCGTAACCGTGGCGACATTACCATCGCGAGAGACTAGAAGTGTTTCGTAAGCCATAGCTGATCCCCTGATTAGTAAGTGTAAACACCGCGACCTGTTTTTCGACCGAGATATCCGGCTTCAACATATTTCACGAGCAAAGGACAAGGACGGTAGCGGGGGTCTCCGAGACCGTCGTGCAAAACCTTCATGATTGCAAGACAAGTGTCGAGCCCGATAAAGTCGGCGAGAGTCAAAGGACCCATTGGTTGATTGGTTCCTAGTTTCATGCCCTTGTCGATGTCTTCCGCTGAAGCCACGCCTTCCATAAGAGCCACAAAAGCTTCGTTGATCATCGGCATAAGAATGCGGTTTACGACAAACCCGGGATAATCCTGCGATTTGGTAACTTCTTTATTCAAACCCTTAGAGAGTTCAATAATGCGCTCGGTAATCTCTGGCGAAGTCGTCATTCCTGGAATGACTTCGACAAGCTTCATCAGCGGCACGGGATTCATAAAGTGCATGCCGATCACCTTGTCAGGACGGGCTGTCGCCGTTGCCAGACGGGTAATTGGAATAGACGAGGTATTGCTTGCCAATACACAGTGCTTGCCTGTGATCTCATCGAGTTCTTTGAAAATTTTTGTCTTCAGCGACTCGTTTTCACTGACCGCTTCGATGACGAGATCACAGTCTTTGAGCGAGGCGAGATTATCTTCAAACTTAAGGCGCGAGGACACGCTCTTCGCCGTCTGTCCCGCGGGCAGAGCCGCTTTGCCCTCGAGTTTTTCAAGAGAGGTTAGAATCCCTTTTTGCGCTTTCTCAAGCTGAGCTTTCTGTATATCAACCAGCGTGACATCAAGACCAAAGCTCGCACACACCTGAGCGATGCCGCTTCCCATTTGACCAGATCCGATGACGCCGACCTTTTGAAATCCTGCGATTGCCATGGAAAGGATCCTATTTTAAGTTGAAGGGAACAAAGAGGCCCATGATACCCGTGGCTGTGGAAATTGCAACCCGCGCGCTCCCGGCCGGTGGTGGCGGCTTTTGGGAGACGGACTTTGAAGATTGAAAAGCTGAGTGGGCCTGAATTTGACACGACTTCGCCTTGGGATGTCCTCAGTCGGCTCGATGCCTCGGATCCTATACTTTTCCTAGGCGGCGATAAGTCGGATCACAGTCTTTTGGCCCTCAGTTTTGATGAAGAGGACCGCGACGAATTTATGTTCGACGACGTCGCACCACCCCTTCCCCCTTCTAGCCAGCCTAGTCTACCCATGACTCTCGGGCAGGTTGCGTTATTGACTTATGACGCCTACAACCCTTGGTGTGGCCAGGCGAGTGCTCCGAGCCGCTTTTTTCGAATCAAAAAAGCTTTGGTGTGGAACAAGGCGGGAAATGAATACTTTCTCTGTACAGACGACGACGCCGACAATGCCAAATACCAAGTGAGATGGCCGCTAAAAGCCGCTGAACCAACTCCGCCGCTCGCCCCACTTTCCATCGACTGGAAGAGCACCTGGACCGATTCTCAATATCTCGAAGCGGTTAGACAGAGCCTTGAAGACATTCGCGACGGACGTTTCTATCAAATCAACCTCCTACGCTTTTGGCAGCATCAAGGTGAGATTCCACGCCCCTATTTTTTAAGACGCCTTAGAAAGTTTGCCGGCCCCTTTGCTGCTTACTTTGATCTTCCTGATCTTGGTCTCGTGAGCTGGAGTCCTGAACGTTTTGTGAAAGTTCGGCAAGAGTCGGGCCGGGCCTTGATTGAGGCCGAACCGATCAAAGGAACGAGGCCTGTGGCCGGCGAAGCCTCACAGGATGCGGCCTTGGCAATCGAACTTCAAAGCAGTGCAAAGGACAACGCCGAACTCCATATGATCGTGGATCTGATGCGGAGCGATTTGCAAAAGTTATGCGTTCCGGGCGGCGTTAAGGTTTTGGATCGCGGTACGGTAAAAAGTTTTCCAAGCGTACACCATTTGATCGCTCGCATTGAAGGTGAGCTGAAAACCGGACGGAAACTCGAAGAGATTTGTCGCGCGCTCTGCCCCGGTGGTTCGATCACAGGTGCCCCCAAACGCGAAGTCATGCAAGTGATCCACGAGCGCGAGGAGCGCGAGCGCGGCTACTTCATGGGCAACGTCTGGTACAAAGATGCGTGTAGCGGAAGAATCGATAGCTCCATCCTTATCCGAACCGCAGTTCGCCAGTCAGGTGTCTCTTGGGAATATGCGGCGGGAAGCGGAATAACCGTGAAAAGTCATGCCTATGAGGAGCTACAGGAGGTTTTGACGAAAGCGCGAATTATCCTGGAGAATCCTTGGTGAATGCCGTAACTCCGGGCTATAATAGGGCGTTCGGAACGCCCTGTTCCTTAAAATAGTTGAGACCTTAGGTTGCGCTTTCCTCTTCGGAGACTCGTATGGTGGACGGAAAA
>JAZKGL010000367.1:0-7854 GCA_040385935.1 Bdellovibrionota bacterium | reverse complement strand
TTCTAAATATAGTAAGGAATTTTCTCGGACAGGGAGCCTTGTGCACGACGAATTACGACCATCGACCCCAGACGGACTAGGCACGCTGCAAGGTGAACTGCAGAAGATTTCTTTCCAAAATGCCGAAAATGGCTGGACTGTCGCGCGCTTACGCACATCCGACAAAGACGCCTTTGTAACCGTTGTAGGCCACTTTGGCAAGATTCGGCCCGGGGAGTTCGTCGAAGTCCATGGGGAATGGACCGAAAACAAGAAGTTCGGCAAGCAGTTCAAGGCCGTCCACATCAATGTCATCTACCCAAAGAGCGTAGCCGGAATCCTCCGCTATCTAAAATCCGGAGTCATTAAGGGCATAGGCGATAAAACCGCCGAGCGCATCGTCGAGCACTTTGGTCAGGACACTCTCGATGTTCTCGACAACGATCCCGACAGTCTTATGCTCATCCCAAAGGTCGGTAAGAAAAAGAAAATCGAGATCATCAAAGCCTGGAACGAAAGAAAAAAGTTCCGCGACACTGAGATCTTTTTATCCACGCAAGGCATTTCACCCGCCTTCATCGCACGCATTATTCGAGCTTATGGGTCAGAGGCGGCGAGCAAAGTTCAAGATGATCCCTATTGTCTGGCGCGCGATATCCCAGGCATTGGTTTTATCACTGCCGATTCCGTGGCTCAGGCGCTGGGTCTTCCTGAGGATTCTCCCCTGCGAGTCAAAGCCGCTTTGAGTTATCAAATTCAAGTCGCAGAAGAAAATGGTCACTGCTATCAAACGCGCGATCAGCTGGGCGAGAGTTTAAGCGCTCTATTAAAAATTGCGCGAGCGCGTATCGACGAGCTTTTGGAAGACGCATTAAGCGAGCTGCTTGAGCAAGAACTCATCGTGTTCGACGAAGCACCCGGCCTTGGCGAAGTGTACTATCGCAAAGAATGTTTTGATGCCGAATCGATGGTGTCTCAGCAGGTCTTACGTCTGCTCGCGACACCGATGCCCGAGGAGGCCGAAGGCCGAATCGAACGCTGGCTCAAGTCCTACTCTGAGGCCTCGGGTCAACCTTTTACCCCAGAGCAGCTTTCTGCCGTGAAAACGGCCGCAACGAGTCGAGTCTTCATACTCACCGGCGGTCCTGGAGTCGGAAAGACGACGACCGCGAATGCGATTATACGCCTACTCATAAAGATGGGCCGCTCGGTTGCGCTTGCCGCTCCGACAGGACGCGCGGCGCAGCGACTTTCCGAAGTCGCGGCGGTCGGCGCGAAGACGATTCACCGTCTCCTTGAATGGTCGGCGGCAGAGCACACTTTTTTGCGCGATGAAATCAATCCTTTGGATTCGCAGGTGATCATCGTCGATGAAGCTTCGATGCTCGACATCCATCTCGCCTCCGCACTCATGCGATCGTTAAAACCAAACGGCCAGATCATATTCATCGGCGACATCGATCAGCTCCCTTCGGTTGGACCCGGGAACGTCCTGCGTGATTTGATTGCCTCCGATGTCGTTCCCTTTTGCAAACTCTCGCAAATCTTTCGCCAGGCCGCCGGCTCAGCGATCGTTCAAGCGGCTCACCAGATTAACCGTGGTGAAACACCGGAGTTTCCTGATCCCAACCCAACCGACTGCCAGTTTTTAACCATTGATGACCCAAACCAGATCAAAGAAGCGATACGTTCCCTCACATCGATAACTTTGCCCAAGAGCGGTTATGATCCTATTCGCGATGTCCAAATCCTTACGCCCATGAACCGCGGCCCCCTCGGCACAACGGTGCTGAATGAAGACCTGCAAAACCTTCTCAACCCTCTGCAAAGTGAGATGGGTGAGAAACTTGAATCGGGCAACCAAGTTTTCCGTCCTGGCGATAAAGTCATACAAACTGTGAACAATTATGATCTGAACGTCTTCAACGGGGATATCGGTTACATCGAACACGCGGGTTTTGACGGCGGTCAGCTCCTCGTGAATTTTGTCGATCGTAAGGTAACCTACACCAAGGAAGACTCCTTCGATCTCAAGCTTGCGTATTCGATCACTATCCACAAATCCCAGGGCAGCGAGTTCCCCGTGATTATTATCCCGGTTTCGATGCAGCATTATATAATGCTTCAGCGTAACCTCATCTACACGGGTCTGACGCGCGCGCGAAAGCTTGCGATTCTGATCGGTACGCAGGCCGCGCTCAATCAGGCAATTCGCACGCAAACTAGCCTTGATCGGCAGACGCTGCTTGTCAAACGCCTCCACGCACTCGCTTAGTCGGTCGGAATTTATGCCAAGTTCAAAAGGTCAGGAGACGCCCATGACGTTTAAAAAAATTTGGAATGATCTTCTCAGCGATAAGATCTTATTCTTCGCTTTGATGGCCATCGTCCTCGCCCGCCTGATCAATGCCTTCGTGTTAGCCCCGATTCAAGATGAGATGTATTACTTCTACTGGGCTCGTTTTCTCGATTGGGGTTACTTTGATCATCCACCTTTGGTGGCTTGGTCCTCCATTCTTGGAACTCTTTTCCCATCCTCGGCTTTTGCCGCACGATCCGGCACAGTTCTCATGGGGCTGATATCGATTCCCCTCTTAGCCAGTCTGTTTCGAGAAGTCGGACTTAAGGATAGGGCCCCTTTCGCCGGAGCGATGTTGCTTTCGGCTGGATCGTTAGTCGGTGTCTTGTTCGGTTATCTCACAACACCTGATATTCCGATGATCTTTTGCTGGATCGCGGCTCTTCACGAATGTGCGAAAGCCTTAAGCAACCAACCCAAACGCTGGCTTTCAGCAGGTCTATTTACAGGCCTTGGAATCCTCGGCAAATACACAATGGTCTTGATCGGCCCAGTTTTTCTTTTAGCTCTATTATTTCACCCTAAGAAACTGAAATCACCTTGGCCCTACCTCGGTGGTCTGGTTTGCGTCCTCGTCATCCTTCCCCACGTTTACTGGCTCAAACAAAATGAATGGATCACGACCCGTTTTCAATTCGGTCGCGGCCTGATGAGCCAGTACGGAGTTGAGATGCAAAAGGGTCATGATCTGCCATCGGCCCAAGCCGCGCTCGATAGCGGAGAGGAAGCGCGCCTGGCGCGATTTTTCATCCTGCCCGAAGACAAAAAGAAGGAGTCTACATCTAAACCCACAGGCATGGTGAAGGCCTGGCGCGGATTTTGGGACTATACGGGAGGCCAGCTCGCAATTTGGGGTCTGCTTTTGATCCCCATAATTTATGGGCTCTATCGAGGGCGCAAACGTAAAAATTTTCAAGGCATTCGCTGGACCTGGACTTCGCCCGCCCACGGCGCACTCATCATGTCAGCGGGTCTGTTTCCGGTCTTGATATTTTTTCCGCTAAGTCTCGTTCAACACGTCGAAGCCAATTGGCCCGCGATGTATTGCATCGGCGCATCGGCTATTCTGGTTCGTTACGCCCGCATCTCTAGACGCCTGATGGTGATAGCTGTGATCGGCAATCTCGCCCTTACACTGCTTATCAGCTGGCACACGGCCTCCCCTCTTCGTTTCACAGCACCTGAAAAGGATCGATTGCTCCGCGAAACGCACGGATATAAAGATCTCGCTGCCGTGCTCGAAGAACTTCCACCGGCCCCGATGTTTGCTGACACCTATCAAAACGTTTCCGCAGTCGCATTTTATGCGCCAACGCTGAAGATCCAACAGTGGCCAGGCATCGCGCGAACCTCAGAGATCCAACGCAGAAAAGCGATGAACCCATGGCAATGGCAAAACATTAAAGAGGAAGGTGGATTTTTTCTGTTGATGGATAACTTTGTGCCGCCGTTTATTCCCGGAGCTAAGATCGATAGTTTGACAGAAATTTTGGATTGTCCAGGGCGCGGCGTGATACTGACCAAAGCGAATCTAGGCAGTCTCTACGAACGCCCTTGCAATGACCGCGTCCATCGCTGGAGTTTGGCCTACTATTCCACTGCCGAATGAAATTATTTGATAAAACCTTGATAGATGTCTTGCTTATACTTCTCTTGAACAGGCGAGGCCATTTGATGATCCGATAGGAATTGTCGAATCGCATAACGCGAATAACGAATATCAAAGCGCTTCAGAATTTTATAGATGTCGATGATCATGCCTTCAGCGTTCCGGTAGCGCCACATCGAGTTAAACCGTAACGAACTCTTAGCTAGGCTCTTCACGACCGACGTCATCTTCTTATCGTCGAGCGAAAGGATATCAAAGTTGATATTCTTCATCGCTTGAATGATTTCTTCTCTATCCTTGCTCGCTTTCACAGCTTTCTCGCCCGTTATCATTTCAAAGAGCAATAGACCTACGCAGTAAAGATCCGACTGATTGATAATCGACGTCTCTGCAATATGCTCAGGCGAATAATAGCCCGGCGTTCCCACCATATAGTTTTTATAGTTTTCCACTTCCCCGTTACAAGCCAGACCAAAGTCGGTGACGAGCACTTTGCCCGTATTGGAAATCAAAACGTTTGGACTTGAAAGGTCGGAGTGTATCGTATCGTGCAAATGCAGATAGTCGATACCCTGTAGAATATCGATCGCAATGCAAAGAGAGACGAGAGGAGGAATCTTTCCGAAGTGCCGCATAAGCTTATAGAGAGACCAGCCATCGACAAAGTCGGAGACGATGTAGCAATTGGGTGGATCAAAACTCGCATCCACGAAACCGACGATATGTTTATGTTTGAGGCGCGAGACGGTGATGAGTTCGCGATGGAAGATTCCAAGGAACTTTCGGCTTTCTTGGTATTTATCATGCAGAATTTTGACAGCAACGGCCTGCCCGGTGGTCGGGTGCTTGGCGCGAAAAACGCGACCAAGGCCGCCGGCCCCAACCTCGTATTCGACCTCATACGGTCCGATTTTTTGAATGGGCGGTTTCGCCGTCATGTTCAAAAACCTTTGCCATTAACGCAGTTACTCTGAGAGCACTATCGGTAATCGTCAGCAAAGGTTGATAGGCGATCGCGGGAACGTCTTTTACCAAAAGAGCAAATCACGTCAGAAGATTGAACGATTCCGAGTATCTGGAGTTGATCAAATCGAGGTCGCTGAGGATCTCATCGTAGTAAGTGTCTGCGTAGTGGCCCAAGAGTCCCATGGTGAGTAAAAAGGAATCATAGCTAAAAGAGCTATTTAAAACATCGAGACTGAGTTCGATGCGACCCTCTTCACTGAGCGAGAACTTCGCCATCGCTATACGGGCATTAAATTCGAGAAGAAGGCGAGAGACTTCCGAACAACTATCCCAATCGATTTCGGAATCCACAAAGGGTTGGATGACGAAACTAATGATGTTGTCTGTCATGATTATAGACAAGGGAAAGGTCTGGTCATCGCCTCGAAAGCCGGTCTTCCAAAGACCATCGCCTTCGCGACTAAAAACCCAGCCATAATCTAGCATAAAGGACTCTAGGAGTTCACTCGTACATCGATTCATAATGATGGGCCTCTTTGTCGGTATATAATGAGGCTAGCGAGAAGAAAGCCGAGAGTCAACCAAATGAATTGCTTAGGAGTTTTAAAGCGTGAGCACAAAGCCAGGAATCGGGCCTCCATCATCGCAACGATCATCCTGGATCGAGCGTCTTAAAACCCTAGGATATTCTGTGCAAAACGACGTTTATCCAAGCGGCGAAGGCTTTGCAGCAGTCACGCTTTTTGAGGTGGCCGGTAGCGAAAAACTTTTGCTGCTCGCACATGGGACGGGCAACGATAATTTTTTCACCTTACAGGATCTGATTGAGGAATCTTTAACGGAAGGCTTGAGTGTCTTAACACTAGATTTACCCGGGCATGGGCTTCTGAGCACGACTCGACTGACAGAGGAAAGTTTTCAATCGGCAGGCGAAGACTTGAAAGCATACCTCTCGACCACCAAACTAGATAGTCGAAAACTTTATGCCGTTGGTTATAGTCTGGGCGGCGTGTTCTGGCTAAGGCTCGCCGAGCGCAGGACTTTGGCATTCACAAAGCTTGCGCTCCTTGCCGTTCCGCTTCGTGTTGAGCTGAATTTGAGTTTTGTGTTCGCTGAGCTTTCGACACTCTTCTCTCTGAGCTTCTACCGGCAGTGGCTGCGATACGGTTGGCGCGAGACGATACCCGCCTTTGGCCGATTCAGGCGAAAAGACTTTCCCTTACGCCTTGCCGCAGAGGAAGCTCGTTCGTATCCGGCGTTTATTGCGAAACTCATCTCGGGCCATAGCCCGTTGGCAAGCGTCGCAAAATTAAGTCACAATTGCCTGGTGATCTTTGGGAGTTGGGATAGGCTAGCAAAACCTACTGATTTTGCACTTTGGCAGAAGGCGAATCCCGGCTTGACGCGAGTGGTAGTCGACAGAGCAAACCACTTTCTGCTACCGTTTCAGAAACCCACCATCAAAGCCCTTATTCAATGGATGAAGTCATGAATACTCTACCAAAGATCGACGTTCATATTCATCTCACAGGTTCTGGCTGCTGCGATTCCGGCTGCTGGATTGCGCCGAAGTTTCATAAACGCCTGACGTTTCGAGCGATCAAATTTTTATCGGGCATCACCCGAGAGTTAATGGATACTGAACTCGATACGGTCTGGGCGCAGAGGATTTCCGATCTGGTCGCAGCCAGCGAAATGGACTATGGAGTGGTACTTGGTTTTGATCAAGTGTTCGACAACGCCACGGGCTTACCTTGCCCCACTCATACACAAATGTATGTTCCGCCCGAGTGGGTTTTCAAAGTGTGTAAAAAGTATGACAATCTTCTACCAGGACCATCGATCAATCCCTTTGCTAAAGATGCTCTCGATAAACTGGAATACTGTATAGACGAGGGCGCTTGCCTTATCAAATGGCTCCCAGCCACTCAGTCGATCGATCCTGCGAGTCCAAAGCTTGACGACTTTTACCTGCGGCTTGCCGAAGCACAGATTCCCTTGCTGATACACATGGGAGGCGAGCGAACCTTTGCCGAACTTGCGCCCGACTTTGGTCGCTTGGATCGCGTCGAGGTCCCATTGTCCTTTGGTGTGCCGGTGATTTGCGCCCATTCCGTGACGCGCGTACTCGGGACGAGAGAGGATGATCAAACGCCAAGGCTGCTTGAACTCCTGCAAAAGTATAAGCACCTCTACGTGGATAATTCGGGCATCTGCAATCCTTCGCGATTTGCTCATCTGCCGCGTTTAGCCAAAGATCCACTCATCATGAGCCGAACGTTATACGGAAGCGACTGGCCTGTGCCGTCGAACTCCATTTATTTTATGGGGAAATTACCGATCAAAAAGATCGTGGAGCTAGAGAAGTATGAAAACATGATCGATCGTGATGTCGAAACGAAAAGAAGTTTCGACATCTCCGATGACACTCTTACGCGCGCGAACGGGGTATTAGCCAACCTTGATCGCTGGACGAAAAAACGAGATCACCCGTTACCATCAAGTGTAAGCAACGCTTTATAAAGCTCAGGACGACGATCGCGGAAAAAGCCCATGCCCGCACGGAACTTGCGGGCAGCTTCCAGATCGATAGGCGCCACGAGCACACCTTCAAAATCCGCTTTTTCTTCCACTAACTTATCGCCTCTATAGTCGCTGAGAAACGAATGACCATAGAAATCGCAAGTCGATGATTCAAACGTTTCTTTGCCGATACGATTGGATGCTCCGACGTAACACGAGTTGCTGACCGCATGGCCGATCATCGCGCGCTGCCACATATCGGGCGTGTTAGGCGTTTCGACTTCGCCAGCCGGCTCACTACCGATCGCTGTCGGATACAAAAGCAAATCGGCGCCTTTGAGAGCCATGATACGAGCACACTCAGGAAACCACTGATCCCAGCAGATCCCGACACCGATTTTTCCATAACGCGTCGACC
>JAZKGL010000366.1:0-11154 GCA_040385935.1 Bdellovibrionota bacterium | reverse complement strand
ATATGTTGAAATGGCGTATTATTGGCGTTTTGATCGCAAATTTGGCAGAATAGAAAGAGCCAACTTTAAGTTCAATGGTGGAGCTAACCTTATGCAGATTCGCCCTTCGATTTTCCGATCGCTTTGCCCTCTCGCATTCGCGTTGGCGTTTGTTTCGTGCAAAACGCGATCGGGCGAGAGTGAATTGAAGGAAGCCTGGATCAGTTTGATGGATTCCAAGTGGAAGCCAGTCGAAGAAGCCTCCGATCGAAACGAATATATTCGTACATTTTCCTCGCTGCCCACCAGCGGAGACATAAAGCCTTTGCCCTGGGTCGATTTTGAACGCCCCGATATTTCCCCCGATCTTAACTATGCTGTAGCCTCGATCCTCTTTGCCGAACCTGGCAACGTAAAGGCAGGTTCCCTTGTGCAGTCGGCCGCTCAAATCAAATCGAATCTTGTGAAGTTCGTCGAGAAGCATTCGCGCTCCGATGATGGCGTCGAGACGCGATCGCTCGGCGGTGTCTGTCGTCTCGATAGCGATAGTTACAGAAAATCTCTGGAGCCACGGGCAGCGTCGGGCGATGGCATGCGGCAGTTCGATGAAAACCAGTGTTTTGCCGTGAATGCCGGAGCTTTTCATCTCGCGTTGACCAACTTTATCGCTCTGAGAAATCTTTCTTTTATCCTTGACCCCGAAGCCGATCAGGAGTTCGTTTATTATCCTGTGACGTCCTTTGTCTCCGAGCCTTTGGGTGTTCCCGTAAACCTTGAAGACAATGAAACTCAACTGCAGATCAAAAACACTGTGAAGTTTCTTTTGCCTTCAGGCGAACTCAAATCCATGATCTACCGCTATACTCTGCAGATAGATGCCAGTGGCGATATCATAGGCGGCGAGTGGCTCGGCAAGGCTCAGCCGCAGTTGATCTGGATGCAAAACCGCCCTCGTTTCACAGCCGAAGATAAAGCGCTAGAGGAGGCCTATACCTTAAGTGTGAGTCTGCCCGTGCGCATGGCCAAGCAAGATTTTTCCTCGCTTGATCTCGAAGATCCTAAGATACCTGTGCGCGAATCCGATCCTCTTCAGGTGAATCATAAATATCGCATCGAGCTGAGTGGCGACGTTCCGAGGGGCGCGGATGGTCTCAAGACTTTCCTTCGCGCGGCTTTTAGGCCACTCGGCAACGTCTCGATCTATCGCAATACTTTCGCCGACGAGGACAGGGTGATCTCGATTGAAATCCAGCTTCATACGCCGCAGAAGGTGGAAGGGCTGAAACAGGCGATACGCGACCACAGCAATGGCCGTTCGGAAATTGAGCGCATACTTCGCTGAAACCTCTCGCCATTTTGCCTTTTTAGCGCTATATCTTCGCCCATGAAGGCAAAATGCGCATATTATGGAAAATGTTCGGGCTGTACTCTTCAACAATTTCCATATGTTAAACAACTGCATGATAAATCCCGTCGCGTATCCAGCGACCTTCATGCCCTATTGCCCAACGCAGCACGGGCCGAAGACCTCATCCAATCGGTCGTTCCCAGCCCACTCGATCAAGGCTACCGCACCTCGGGTAAACTCTGTTTGCACGAAGACGAACTCGGTCGAAAGTCGATTGGACTCTACGAGCGCGGTTCCAAAAAGGTCGTGTCTATTCCCGGCTGCACCGTTCACCATCCCGAGATCAATAAGCTCGTGCAGCGACTCTTCGGCTTTGGCAAAAAGCTTCCGGCACCCTTTTATCATCACGCAAAAAAAGGCTTTCAGCCGGGCAAGCTCAAGTTTGTCGTTCTGCGTTACTCGCCTGAAACCAAAGAATTTGGTTTGGTGATTTCGCACACGGGCGTCAGTCGTGACGATTTAAAGATCTGGGCGAGCGGACTTAATCTTTCTCACGTCAGCTTCTACGATACCGAATTAAAAGAGTCGGACGGCGATCTCGTAATGGCCCGCGGGACGACTCATCTTGCCGGGCCGAAAACCTTTCGATTTCAAATCGGCGAAGAATCTTTTGCCATCGATCCGATCGCGTTTTTCCAGGCCAATCATAGTCTCGCCCCGCGTTTTATCGAAACGATCGCCGCCTGGCACAAGGGCGATCGATTGCTTGATTTATACGGTGGATTTGGAACCTACAGTCTCGCTGCCAAAGACAACTTCAGCGGTATCGCTATTGTCGAAGCGAATCCCCACGCGATGGATTCGGCGAAAGAGTGGACGCATCGCCTTGGTACCAAACACATCACAACGCATGCTTTGTCAGTGGAAGACTACTTTAAAGGTGCTTTGAAAAAAGACGATGTTCGCCGCATCACAGATATCATTATCAATCCGCCGCGCACGGGTATCAGCCGCTCTGTGATCGAAGGTCTGCGCTCGCCGAAACTCGTCGGCCTGGAGCGCCTGACTTATGTGTCCTGCGAGCTTGGGACTTTGAAACGAGACCTACGCGAAATTATACGCGACGGACTCTTTGTCATCGACGAAGTGATTCCATTCGATATGTTCCCTCAAACTGAACACATCGAAACGGTCGTGAGGCTCAAGCGCAGGATGCCGATCGTCGGGACGGTCAGCGAAAAGAAACCTTCCCTGTCGGCGCCTCGGGATCAATTATCCAATTCGTCCCGCGAACGCCCAGCACCCCGCTCTGGTCAGGCGAATCATCGTCGCCGAAACCCTTGACGCCGAGGAGCCAGTCGCAGCGAAACTCGCGGCAGACCAAAGGCCGTGCTTCATAGATTGTGCAGCCTTCATTGCCAAGGTACTGACACCGTTTCTTTGCAGGTTTGGCGATATCCTCGCCGGTATCCAGGCGAGTTGAGTAACCGGGTTTTGATTCGATTTCGAGATAGATGCAGCAGAAGTTGCACTGAGAACAGTGGCGAGCACCAGACCGTGAACTCATACGCGTACCCTTCGGGTTGAAACGATACTTTTATTTTAGAGCTAAGCGGCGCTTTTCGGATAGAGGACCAAAGATGAAAGCTATTGATAAAAATCTTGTCGCCCGTTACTGGACTGACGAACGCAAATTTCAGCTGATCGGTAAAAAGAAGCTGTTACTCCTTCCTTGGCTGGCGCCTGAAGTTTTGGTGACGATGGATTTGATGAATCCTGAAGGCAGCCTGACCCGCAGCCAAACCAAGAAGCTTTTGCAGGTGAATCACATGCTCCAGCTTCTCAGGCCCACGCTCGATACTCTCGTCAAACAATTCCCCCTGATTCGCATTGCCGAGGGCGCGGCGGGCAATTCCTATGTGAGCCTGCTGCTCGCCTGGTACTTTACCGATGTCACGCCGCATCCGGTCATGATCATCGCATCCGATTCCAATCCCAAGGTCGTGGCTCAGTCGGAGGCGCGGTCAAAGGCATTAGGTTTCGATAGAATCCTTCGCTCGGCTGTCGAGCCACTTGCGGGCTTTGATTGGGCTAAGCTTCATACGACCCTTTTTCCCGAGCATTTGCCGGCCGATCTTAAAGCTGAGGATGCGAAGAAAATTCGGCCTAACCTTTTTGTGACGCTCCACGCCTGCGATGCGCTGAGCTGTCAGGCTATCCATCACGGCATGATCTTAAAAGCCGATCACCTCGCTATCGCCCCGTGTTGCCAGGCTCAGCTCGCCGCGCAGTGGAAAGAGGCTTTGCCTTCAACCAGTCCACTCCGTGCGATCTTTGCGAGTCCGAATATTCGCCGAAGTGCGGCCGCCGACTTTACCGACACCATTCGCCTGCTCCTGCTACGGTCCCTAGGCTATGAAGGCGAGGCCATAGAGTTTGTGCCATCTGAGCACACTCCAAAAAATCGGCTGATCTTGGTCCAGAGAAAACGTCAATTCGACTTAGATTCGTTGCGCGCTTACAGGGATTTAAAAGCTGAGGTGAGTGAGGGTAGGATTGAACTGGAAAAGCTTTTGGAAAATGAACTGACGCCATTCATAGAGCGTCTGTAGACGCAAAAAAGTCCAGCCATGGGACCTAGCGTTTTTGAGAAAAGGCGTTGGGATTTAAAATCGAGATAACGGGAGCGTCGGGAACTTGAGGAATACCGGCCGGGAGCTTGCTCAGGGAGTCGCCATCCCAAACAAAGAACTCGTCTCCATTCTCCTCGAACATTTCTTCACTGGATCTCAAAAATGAGTCTTTGAGATCGATTAATTTTCCCATAAAAATCAGCCTCTCCCATTCCTGTCTAGCGAGAGTGTGTCGAAAGTTCGACATGGGCCCGAGATTTTCTATGAGTTCGTTATCGCCTGTTACCCATGCTTTCCGCAAGGGTGATGGTAGGACAAAAAAGTTCGCTATTCACTTAAGTGCATGAATATATTTAGATATCCTGTAAATACGATTATAAATTGGATTTTTTACGGGCTTTTTCGAAATTCGCTCAGCGTAAAATTCCTGCCAGTGCTAACGCCTGTAAGTCTTTGTCCGCCTCACGCCTGGGGAACTTAGCCATCGAGTTTTTTTAGCCACAAATACTAAAAATTTCAGTTTTCAACATTGAAAACCCATGGTAGATTCCCGCTTCATGAGTTAGTGGCCTCTTCAAGTCTCTGGGCAGCGGTGCCCCGATCTTCGGGCGAGGCAGAGATTCCCTTTCGGAGATCGTTATGGGTAAGAAATTGTATGTTGGTAACCTCCCTTATTCTGCAACTGAGCAAGTGTTGATCGACACATTCTCTCAGTGCGGCGTTGTTGAGTCGGCGAAAATCATCGTTGACCGTGAAACAGGCCGTAGCAAAGGTTTCGGATTCGTCGAAATGGCGAGCGATGACGAAGCAGCAGAAGCTATCAAAGCATTCCACGGCGCTGATTACAGCGGTCGTTCTTTGACTGTAAACGAAGCTCGTCCACAAGCTCCTCGCGAAGAGCGCGGCGGATTCGGCGGCCCACGTGGCGGCGGAGATCGCGGTCCACGCGGTGAAGGTCGCGGCGGTAGCGGCGGCGGTTACTCGCGTAACCGTTTCTAAGATTTTTTCTTAGAGATAAGAATTCCAGCCTCGGATTTTATGATCCGGGGCTGTTTCGTTTTCCCTACAATTTTCTTGTGGGCCTATTTCCCCAATACTTTCCTCGTTTTAATCCGGCCTGAATCATTTGGCCTACACATTGCGGCTGTGTTAGTGTCAGCTTCCTGTTAGATCATGCTTCTTGGATAATCGAGCTTTTCTGAACTTAATTTCCCGCTATTTTTGGATGTGCCAATTGCGTGTTCTTAGTGCTTCATTTGCTATCGCGCTATTTTTCATGAGTCTTTCGTCCGCACACGCTGAGACGCTCTGCAGCCGATTTGTCACGCCCGACTCGATCAAGTGGAGCACATCGGAAAAGCGCACGTTATGCGGATCGGAAGCAGCGCCCTCGTGGCAAAACATTCCTTTCAATCAGGCCGAATTCTTCTTTAGAAGCTTTCTCCAGTCGCGCGGGTATCACAATCCCACCTTCGACAAACGCGAAGACAAGCTCTTTGTAAAACCCGGTAAGCTCACGGTCGTAACTCGCCTCCGTTCCTTTCCTGATCGCGGCGATCTTGATCTCGACAAATACTGGTTTCCTATCGATCGCCCGCTCACGCCTCAAGAACTCAACGACATTGAAAAATGGTTCACTTTTAAACTGGGCCGCTTGGGTTATGCGTGTCCAAAGCTCTCTTTAACCGCTGATAAAGAGACGGGCGAAGTTCTCACCCAGTTTGAAACCGGCGAACACTGGACGATCGAACAAGTCAACGGCGGCTCGATTCCGCAAGTCGAAGACGGGACACTGGATCGTTACCGCGCGTTTGATGTCGGTGATGCCTATGATCCCGTTCTTTTGGAAATCTCGGCCACGCGTATTAAAGAATCTCAGACAGTTATCAACACTCAGTATTCACCCGAGTGCGCAACGAAGCCTTCGGGATCCATTCGTCAAACGACACTCCCGGGTGAGCCTCGTCTCGTGAGTTTTGGTTTCGGATTTGATTCGGAGAATCTGTTTATAGCCAAAGGCGGCTGGAGAAACAGTCGGCTCTCGCGTAGCGCGTCTATCCTCGATGTATCGGGGAGTTTATCTTATCGCCAGCAGGTGTTCTTAACCTCCTACGATTATTACTACCTGACCAAACCTTCGGCTCATTACCTCAAAAGCTATTTGCGAGTGGAACGAAATTTCGAGCCGAACTACGAGTCACGATCGATTAAAACCCTCGGCGCCCCCGCGTATTACTTCGATTGGGGCTCCACCAAATGGGACATGTACGCAGGACCTTCTCTCCAATGGGAATCGACTCAGCGCGGCGAGGCTCCGAGTGCCACTCGCCTTTTAACTCTCGACACCAACCTGGCTATTCAAAGCCATATGTATGAATACTTCCTCGCGAACCCTCAGGAAGGCTTTCAGCTCAATCTTTTCGGGTCCTTCAGTAACAAGGACATCGCCTCCGATGTCTCGATCGCTCACTACAAAGCGAACTTCACCTATCTTTGGAACATATTAAATTACGACCCCACAATTTGGGTTCTAGGTGTTCGTGGGACTTATGTCACAAGTCAACCTGGCAAGGGTACCGATGCCTCGCAGCTGCCGCCTTCGTTCAAACAGTTCCTCGGTGGATCGGATGATATGCGCGGATTTGCTCGCAAAAATCTTCCGAGCGTGGGGACCGGGTCACTGACCAAGGCGTATGTGGGTTTTGAGCTTCGTCTGAATAACAAGCTGCCCTGGAATCTTCAGCCTCTGATCTTCTACGATTACGGTCAGCTCGGCGATAACGCCTTTAAGCTCGACCCTATCGTGTTCACCTCACCGGGTGTTGGCCTTCGCTGGCAGTCGCCGATCGGAACCGTCCGATTCTCGATCGCAACGGGTGAAGTGAAGAAGGACGACCTTGGTGCCTATGACGATCGAACCGGAACTCAGTTTTACTTTAGCTTAGGGGAGCAGTTCTGATGCTGTTCAAACATCTTTTCCGCGCAGGGGCCTATGGCCTTATTATGTTCGTGGAATTTCTAACCCTTCTGGCGTTTGTCGGCGCAGGCCTTCTCCTCGTTCTCTTATTTCGTCCGCAATGGATCATCAATGAATCCAATCTTCGTATAGCCTCTACCTATGTTCTGCCCCGCTTTGGAGTCGAACTCGAATTTAAATCGTTCGAAGCTCAGTTTCCTGCGACTTCGGTCTACGAACGCGGCATAGGCCTCGCATTTGAAGATATTCGTGTTCGTACCGACGGCATGACCTTTATCGCGCCTTCGTTCGGCGCTGCCGCCGGATTCAATTTGCATCCGAATAAACTCGGTCTGACCATGATAGGTCCAGTTGTTATTCAAGAAGGTATCTTCGCGCTTAAACTCGCCGCAGATGATCCCTATGAAGAAAAGGAGCCATTTAAATGGGACGAAGAACTCTTCGCCAAGATTCGTGCGATACGCTGGGAAATGATCGTCGCCGACTTTAAAGAAATCAATATTGAAAAAGATCGTGAGACCCTTCTCAAAGGGCCTATGAATCTTCAGCTCTATAACGACAAGCGTCTTTGGACAGTCAACTTCGAAAGTGGTCAGCTCATTGGCTCTCCCGTTCTCAAAAGCAAAATCAAAGTCGATGTCAAACTCCCGGCTGACCTTGCGGAAACGTTTCCCCTTGATGTGAAACTCGATGGTTCGTCCACGATCGCTGAGCAAGGACCTGTGACGATCGATGGAACGATGCAGATCCTTAGCCTAGACGATGTGAAGTATCGTCTGTCGGGTAGCTTTGGCGAAAAGGGCAAAGTTGTTAAAGCCAAAATGAATGGTTACTTCGATAAAGGCGCTTTCCTTAGCCAGATCGATGCGACAGCGAACGGCTTCGTCGCGCAGCTTCCTGAATTGGCTCTTCGGAAATGTCGTCTTCAAGGGCGCTACAACATCAAAGGCCCTGAGATTATCGACTCGCGGAATCGCTGCGAAATCTTTTTCAAACGAGTTCGTATGGAAGAGGAATTGCCATTTGCCGATTTGAGTCCTGAGACTCTGACAATCAACATCGATGCACCGCTCAAAATTACCCTTCGCGATAATCTTACGTACCTTCAGGCCTCGCCTGTTAAAGCCTCGATCAAGCCTATTTCGAATGGTGTTTATAATCTACGGGCTGCGGTCATTGGCTCCTTTGATGGTTATATTTCAGCCAGCACCGATACCATTAAATCGGAGATTAAAGTTGATTCGAACCTTGAGATCCCTGAGTTTCAAAAGCTCGTGGCTCGTCTGGAACCGACCGACTTTGCGATTCCCGCGCCTCTTCACACTCTCGCCGGCCGCGTAGCTTGCGGAACGCAAGGCAAGATCGTCAACTTCGGTCAGCAGGTCGATATTCCTCTTCAATGTATGACGGCGCTTCGCTCGTCTGTTCAGGCTTTGTCGATGGACGTCAACGGCGCTTTGCAGACCTGGCTCGATCGCAAACCGCGGCTGAAACTGGATGTTTTGTTTAAAGACGTGGCGTTTGAACTTCCGCAAATGCGAATCGAAGATCCGATTCCTCAATTCGCCCCCGATGCTCGCCTTCAAGATAAGATCGTCGAAGCGCCTGTGAAAAAGATTTCTGACCAAACGCTTCCCATCGAACTCGACTTGTGGATTAAGACTCAAAAAAGCGCACTTTTGAAAACGCATGTTCTCAAAGGCGAGCCTGTGCCGATCGATTTTGATGTGCGTGTGACCGGTGATAAAGCTCAGGTGGCTGGCGTCATCGACATCAAAAACTACAACGTGAATTTTCTCAAACGTAAGGCCTTGGTCGATCACATAACGATTCGCCTCGATCCCAAGCAGGAAAGTCCTGAACTTGACGGCCTCTTTGTATTCAAGGAAACCGATTTTAAAATCGATCTTATCTTGAAGGGATCGGTCGATAGACCGTTCTATTATCTCGAATCCGATCCTCCGCGATCGCCCACTCAACTTCTCTCTATGCTGATGTTTGGTGGTGAAGCCGACGCTTTGGATACCGAAGGTCAACGTTCGGTGGAAGAAACCAGGGCAGCGATGGTCGATGGTGCGCTCGGACTGCTTTCGATGTATTATCTCGCTTCAACGCCGATCGACAGTGTCGGCTACAACCCTTACACCGGCGTCTTTCGCGCCCGTGTAAAGCTGGCTAAGGGTCTGACTTTGGCCGTGGGATCGGATCTCGGAGGCGCTCATCAATCGGTGGGTATTCGCAAACGTCTGAGCGAAAACTGGTCGTTTGAAACGACAGCTGAGACCGATGAAGAAACCAACGAGAGTAAAGGCGTCGCACTCTTCAAGTGGGGCCGCCGCTACTAAGACTTCTTCGCCTTGGCCTTGTAAAGGGCCAACGCCACAAATCTCTCTTCATTGTGATCAACGATAGGCCGCGTGTAAGCACGTGGCCTATTTTTATCGTTCAAATTATGAATCTCTTTGGCCGTCGCCGAGCGAAGCTCAGGGATAAACTCTTTTATGTACTTGGCATCGGGATCAAATTTCTTACCCTGCAGAGCCGGATTGAAAATTCGAAAATACGGCTGCGCGTCACAGCCGGTTGAGGCCGCCCATTGCCAACCCATATTGTTTAAAGCCAGATCACCATCGATGAGTTTCTCCATAAAATACTGCTCACCGAGCTGCCAGTTGACATGCAGGTCTTTGGTGAGAAAGGACGCCACGATCATGCGCACGCGATTGTGCATCCAGCCAGTGGTATTGAGCTGCCGCATGCCCGCATCGACAATGGGATAACCGGTTTGACCTTTTTTCCAGGCGTCAAACCACTTTTCGTTATTGGTCCACGTTATGTTTTGAAAGCGGTGATCGAAGGCTTCGGTTTCGACGCGTGGATGTTTGGAAAGGATGTAATACCCAAACTCACGCCAGATCAGTTCGGAGAAAAACTTTTGTTCCCCACTGCTTTGCTTACGCTCAGTCCCTAGGTCGTAAGCTGCAATAGCCTGCGCGGTCGTTAAGGAACCGTTTTTGAGAAAGATTGAAAATCGCGAGGTTCCATCGACGCTCGGGACATCACGCGCGGTCTCAAAATCGTCAATGTCTTTGCGAAAGTCTTCGAGGCGTTTCAAAGCGGCCAGCGAGCCCGCTTCGGGAATAACGACCTCCACCTTCGCGGCATTCGCTTTGGAATATTCATCAAAGATATCCCAGCCGTCTTTGCCCTTTCCTAAGAGTTCATCCCAGTTTAAATCAAAGAGTTTCGGAATATTGCCTTTGCGATACGCACGCAAATACTTCAAACCTTTGGTCTGAAAGGCTACGCGCCGCTGCACATCGTCGGTCTTAAACTGCTCTCTCCACTTACGGCTATAAGGCGTAAAAATCTGATACGGCCCGATAGGCTTGGTCGCTTTAACGATCTCATGCGGCTCGACTAGAACATGATCCCGCTCGTTCAAGGTGTGAACACCCTGCGCCTGAAACCACAGCTGCATGCGTTCATCTCGCAGACGGGCATAAGGTTCATAGTCTCGATTCCAACCGACCGACTGAGGGAGCGGCATCTTCGCTTTCTGAAGCTTCAAGAATAAACTTTGAAAGCCTTCATCGGGCGAGACGTCCATGAAGATCAAATCCGAGCCAATCGCCTTCAGCTCAGCTTTCAGTGCGGCGAGAGTGTTCAGAAAAAATTGAAAACGATTATGAGAAAAATCATGACGAGCCAAAAATCTCTTGTCGAAACAAAAAACGCCGACCACCCGGCCATCATAGTCCTCACGAAGCCTATGCAGGGCCTCGTTTCCAGCCACTCTCAAATCACGTCGAAACCAGTGCAAGGCGTACGTAGGACTTTTCAAACAATATTCCTCCGAACGGGTTAGGGCTTGGCAACACTAGCCTCCCACAGCTGATATTAAAATCAGCCAATTTTACCAGGCCTTCGAGTCAGTCTAATTTTCGGGGCAAATGACCGATCTCGGCCTTGCATTTTCCACCAAAAAGCGTTGAATCGACCATGAGACTCTCGATGGGGAAAGGGCCACCATGATTGGAAATTTTCTGCGCGGCATGCAAAACAATGAATGGTCGCACTTCATGGACTACCTATCGCCCGTCTTCTTTGAGGTGGTGCCTACACTTGATATTGCCAAGCAAACGACTCAGCTCGGTAAAACCTTTGCTAAACTCAAACACGAAGGCGAGGAACTCGCTGTTCGTCAGTTGATCAAA
>JAZKGL010000365.1:0-16589 GCA_040385935.1 Bdellovibrionota bacterium | reverse complement strand
TTTCCTAGACTGTCTTTTCAGTCAACTTTGGTCCAACGAGGTGAGCGATGCTAGAATTCTTCACTCGAAAACATCCTGTGCACGTAGTTATATCCGGGCTCATGCTTTTCGTCCTTGTCAGCTGCGGAGGAAGTAGTGAGGACGATGCGCCAGTTGCAGGTACTTGTGATTCCAGTCAGGCAACTGTGACTTCGGCAACTTTCGATCAGCTCTGGACGAATGTTTTCTCTAATCAATGTGGTTCTTGCCACGGTGTGGGCGCGACGGGCACTGCAGGTGGTCCTGATATGAGGACTCCAGACGCCTTTTACTCTGGGCTCGTCGGTAAAGATGGCTCAAGCACACCGGAATGGGAAACCTACGAAAGCATTCGAGGTGCCTGCCTGTCCTATCAGTTTATTCAATCCCGGAACGCAAATCAATCGGTGGTCATGGCCGTGCTTGACTCGAGCGTATCGCTGTCTGGATGCACGATTAAGTTTCACCGAAACGCCGACCCACAAAACGTCTGCATCACTGATGCTAACCTCGTGAAGCTCAGAGAGTGGATCAACGCCGGCGCGAATCGCTAAGGAATTCTCAATGCTGCATCAAAAAAAGTGGTTTCGCATCCTTTCGTGGTCTTTAGGGGGAATCCTAGCCGGGTTCCTGCTCCTACTGGTCGCGTTATACCTGATTTTGAAATCACCCGCCGTGCAGCAGAAGATCGTCGCATCTTTAAAAGAACCTTTAGCCAAAGAGGGCGTGGCCCTCGATTTTAAATCCCTATCCATCGATCTCTTCGGGGGCGTTCGCCTAGAAGGGATGACGGTGAAGCTCAATCGCCCACCTCAAATCGTGGGTGACGTTGGGGTTGAGAGTCTTCTTCTTCGTTATAAATTCTGGCCGCTGCTCTCGCGGCGGCTTGAGATTCGGGAAGCTCGTCTTTTAGGGGTGACAGGAGATCTGACCGTGACCTTGCCACCGCCTCAGCCCGAGCCTCCCCCTGATCCGGAAGCTCTTACCAGACTCATCGATCTTTTGCGTAATCCTCCAGCGACGGTTGACCTCCCTGAATTCGCGTGGGAGCGTGTGTCGCTTTCAATAAAGATTCTTCAAGGGCCAATGGAAGTCGCGCTCAAGATTGACCAGATGAGCCTGTCGACCTCGCTTCAACTTTTTAAGGGCACAAGCAATTTTCGTCTCGACGCGGATGTGCCTGCGACGGTGAGTTTTAAGAAAGACGCGATCACTCTTTCCACGCATGCTCGCCTTCAGCCGCATGTGACTTGGCAGTCGAGCATTGAAGGGCAAGATTTTTCTTGGAACTTGGCCATTAAAGGCACCAAGATTCAACTGGATCCGACAGCTTTCAAACAAGACCCTGGTCTCACAGTCGACTTTGATCAGTTGCCGCTCAATCTTGATATCGAGTTGAGCCACAAGGGTTTTGTCCCTGAAAAGACAGTGACTATTCTCGATATCGCCTTACCGCTGGATGCCGAAGGCACGGCTGGATTGAATTTGCAGCCCGTGAAGTTCACTGATCAAAAATCAGGACTCGTCGCAACCCTCGGGCTGAAAACTGAACTCGTCTTTGAAGCTAACCTTCCCCGCAACCTGCAAAAACCTGAGGATGCAAACTGGGAGCTGGATAATAAACTGAATTTAAGCGGTGTAGAGTTGAGACAGGCCGGAAAGAAAACGGTCTCCGTGCCGAACCTGGCGCTTACCTTAAAGGGTAAGGGCGAGAAAGGGCAGGGCACGATTGATCTGACTTTGGATTCGAAAAAGATAGTGCTGGCGGCTTTGGGTGCGCCGCTCGACTTAAAAAATGCAACAACCCTGCAAGTGGATCTACCTCAGCGGGCTCTGCAGCTTTTGTCGAAGCTTGAACTCAATCACAAGCCCGCCCTGACAGCGAGTGGCACGGCCAGCGATAAGGGCGACACTTTACTTGTCAAACTCGATGCGAATGTTGAGACACACCCCGAATGGCGTTCGCTGCACAAAGGGATCGGGCAACTCGATTTGCTAGCCTGGCCCAAGGTGGATTTGAAGACCGAGACCACTGTGCTGCACTCTGTTCCACTGGACCAAATTCAAGACTGGTCGAAACTTACCATAACCGGTTCTTTATTAGGAAATGTAGTACAAACGGAGGGGCAGAGTAAGGCGCTGGCGAAGTTTCGCGGTCTTAACTTCAAATTAAATGCTCAGACTCTCGAGAAGAAGGCGTCTGGCCGACTGAATCTCGCCGTCGATAAACTCGAACACAAAGCACTATTAAAAAGCGTCGATATCGCCCAGGATCTCAACTTCAAGGCCGACTTCTTAGATCTCTTGAAGATCAACCTTGAGGGTAAGAGTCGCCTCGACGACAAAAATCTCCTCGACCTCAAGCTTGACGTAACAGAAACACCCGGAAAGATCAGTTATAGTGATTCGCTTGTGGCTCGCGTCGATCCAAGCTTTCAACAGTACGTGGCGGGCCTTGAAATACTCAAGGACGTTGGCGCAATTGAATTGCAAAGTGACGATCAGATAACCCTGCAGTATCCTGAGTCGCGCGTTCGTGAGGTTAAGTCCTGGGACCCTGCACGCCTGCGCGTTTACAGCAAACTCTTGCAGAAGATTTCGCAAGCACCGCATGCGGGCAAATATCAGCTTAAAAAACCTATGACGATCGATACAACAGTCAAACTCGAAAACAACATGCTGGCCGCCAACACTCGCGTTCAGGCAGCTGCGGTAGAAGCCAAGGAGCTTGCGGCGGTGTCTAACCTAGGCGCCCAAGTCACCGTCGGCATCAAAGATGTGAGTCAGCAAAAGCTCGTGGTGATCGATGCAAGTGGGGGCGCGCAGTCCGTCGAGCCATTGATGGCCGCGGCTGAAAAAGTAAAAGACGTGATTCGCAATGCGAAGTTTGGCTTAAAAGCCCAAATCTTCAACAAAGATCGAATTGTGGTTGAAGATGTTCATGCCACCGTCGATGGCACGCTGCTCGCTTTCAAAGGCAAAGGCGATGTGACTTTGAAAACGGGCCGCGGCGGCTTCACAGGCCAAATGAAAAGCACTTTGCCCGCAGGTCGCACGATTGCTGGACTCAACGGTCAGGGAAGCTTCGAGCTGCCCTTTACCCTGACACTCTACGATAAAAAAGTTCTGGCTATTGAATCAAATCCCACTTTTCAAAATCTCTCCTTTCGCTACCTCGATGACATTCAGGTTCAAGGCCTGGATGGCAAGATCAGTCTGAACGAAGAACTCAGTATCGATGAGGCGGGCCGTATCGGCTTTCTCTACCTCAACACGCAAAATCCCTTTACTCGCGTCGACTTTGAAAATATCGACCCTTATTTAGGTCAAAGACTGAGTTTGAAGATCAGCAAGGTGCGATTCAAACACATCGAGGCCGGTCCTATCCTCACTAACCTTGAGCTTAGGCAAAACCTGATCCTACTCAACGAAATGAAAGCCAACCTTCTACAGGGCAGTGCTTTGGGACGGGTTTTTATCGATTTGCATCCCGAACGTTTGCAGCTCGGCTTTCTCGGTCGCTTTTCCAACCTTCAGCTTGAACTCCTGAAAGAAGCCTCGCGTCGTCAGGGTCGATTGGATGAGTTGAGTGGAAGAGCCGCAGCGAACTTCGATATACGCAAGCGCCTTGCGACTGGACGTGTCGATGTCACGAGCATAGGGCGCAATCAACTGCTCTCAATGATCGATGTGCTCGATCCTGAGTATAAGGACACGCAGATGATGACCGCTCGCAGGGCCCTGCAATTGTCTTACCCAAGCCTCGTATCCATATCCATGGAGCAGGGCCTTATGGATCTGTTGATCGGACTTGGGGGAGCGCTGAGCACTGATATCAATGTGCGATCGATTCCCCTTACGGCCTTCATCAATGCCAATGCGGGCGATTCTCTCTTAACTCTCGAGAAATTTCTACAAACCGGAGGTCAGTGATGCGTTCTTTTCTTCTTATCGCTTTTAGCGGCCTAACTCTCAGCGCGTGTATCCCTGACATCTATCTTATCGATCGTCAAACGGTACTCGAAATCGAAGCCAGCGGCCAATGGCCCGAACTCGATAAAAAGTATAAGGACATGGCCCTGCGTTCGGGTCCGACCGCTCTCGAATCCACCCGAGACACTGTCGAAAACCGTCAGATTTTCTCGATGACTCACGACGACAAAGTGAAAAAATAACGAGTGGAGTTCATCATGAAAAAGTTGATTGGGGTCCTTGCGATCCTTTCCTGCGCTATACCGTCCGTCTATGCCATCGACTCGAATGCAAAGAATCAGTCGCTACTTCCTCTCAAACGCATGACGGTTGGACCTTACGACAACTTTCAGGCCACGGTCGATGAGAACGAGAAATTTCTCTACTACACACGCAGCGAGAACCTGTCCTCGCAAATCATGAGACTCGATCTCAGCACGGGTCTCACGCAGTCGATCACTCCGCGTGATGCCGATGCTCGAACTCCTGCGCTAAGTCCTGATGGCAAAGTGCTGGCGATCAATTATTTCAAAAATGATGCGAAAGGCGATATCTGTCTTTTGCGCGATGAAGAGATCGAGTGCATCACCAAAAAGGGAGTGGTAGACCATTCGCCCGTTTGGCTCGGAAACTCACGGCTGGCTTACATTTCGTCGGATGATAGCGGACGACAGTCGCAGCTAATGGTCTACGACATGGGCAAGAAATCGAGTGAAGCCCTATTCAAAGGCGAACTCTATGCCCCCGATCTTTCGCCAGATGGAAAGACTCTGGTCTTCAAAGGCAAACGCAATGAACTCGTGCTCTATGATCTTGGGGCTCGTAAAATCAATCGGACTCTAAATGTCGAACTTCCTGGTCTCACCGGCCCATCCCGGTTTTCAGCCGATGGAAAGTATCTTTATTTCGCTCAATATATGCTGGATTCGAATCGTGACCTGACGATCGATGGCCGAGATGCAGCCGCTATTTATCGTTACGATATTTCTAACTCCAATGTCGCAGCTCCGATTCAAATCACTAGCCTCGATCAGAACTGTTCATTTCCGTATCCGTCCAAACAATTTCTCTACATGACCTGTGCCTTTGAAGGCGCGCTCGATATCTACCGAGGTCCTCTCAGCGGAACAGTTCCCCAGACCTGGGTCCAAACCGACCTTGACGAAGCCCATATGGTTGCTCGCTCGTATTCCGACCGCATCCTGTTTCTCAACCATATACACAACCGCTTTTTCCAACTCAGCGATGGGGAGTATGAGGAGCGGGTCATGCAGAACTTTGTGTATGCTAACGAAATTCTCCCCGCAAAGTTCTATCTTGATTCTATTCTCAATCGAAGCCCTGGCCGGGCTGATCTTAAAGCCTTCTCCATACTTTTTGATGCCTATTCGCGCTGGGAGGTTCTTCCTCAGAAAAAGAATTTGGGAGCCTTTGCCGAATTCATTCGTACTAAGCGACAAGAGCTTTCTAAGCTACCGAAGTCCCCGGAAACCGCATTGACCGACGCTTATCTCGATCATTTCGCTAATCAGTCGTCGGCAGCCGAGAAGAAACTGCCTGCCCTGCGCCTTGAAGATGATCTATCGCTCTACCTCAGCGCCCGTTTGGCTCGTCTCGTCTTTAAAGAGCGCTATCCTAAGTTCTTGGTGGATAACGTCCTCAAAGTGGATGCGACCGAGCAAAATCGCCTCTACTATCTTTCTCTCTGGCTCGCCGAACTCAAGCCTGGCAAAGACCCCACAGCCGAAGTGAATGCGCTGAAGCCATTGCTTAAAGAGCCGATGACTGATCTCTTGCAAAACGAGATTACTCTCCACCAAATCACCCAAATTCAAGACATCGAACAGAAAATCCTTAAAAAACAAGCGGTGGTGGCTCTCGTAGAAAAATACAAAACCAATTACTTTGCGCTTCGGCTCCTCATCAATCGATCGATCGTTGTCCTCTATCAAGGGAAAAAATCCAGAGATATGGCTGACATCGTGAGTCTTTGGATCAGCTATATCAAACGCGATTCCAAGGAATATCCGTATGCAATTGAGGCGATGAGGCAAAACTTTGTCGATCTTGCTTATCAGTTTATGAATGCAAAAACCGATGACAAGAAATTTGCCGTAGGTTCGTTCTATGACTCGATACGAACCAGTGACGATTTGGAATCTCACTATCAATTCGTAACTCTGAATCAGGCTAACTGGAATGAGTTCATAAAATCTTACCGCACGATGATTTCACAGGGTTTGATTGCCCAAGAGACTTGGGCTTTCATTCATGTTATCCGGGACACTATTCTTTCCGGCAAAAAACTGGAAGCCGATGATTACGCCGAAGCCGCGGTAAAAATCGAAGGAATTAGCGATACTCACCTAGGTACAGGCATGAAGTATCTCCTCCTAGGCTATCTGTATCACAAGCAACTGCAGTTTACGTACGAAGGCTTCAAGTACGATAAGTCGCTCGCTGAGAAGACCCATAAAGCTTATTTGTTTGCCATGGACGGGGCTCTTCAAAACGATCGAATTCAAGCCAGTGCTTTGCAAAACCTCGCGATTCTCCACCTCGAGATTCGCAACTACACCCTCGCTTCTGAATTTCTGCAGCAGCGTCACACCATAGCCTACACCTCCGCAGAGGAAGAGCAGACGATGGCTTGGCTTAAAGCCAAAGCTATGTACCTGAGTAATCGCAGTGCCGACGCCTATGAAACCTTACGCATCGCTCTCAGCAAAAATCCGCAGCCCGTCGAACCTTTTCATGAAAAGGCGGCCTTCTACGCCTGGAATGCAGGCAACTTTGAAGCAGCGGAGAGCCACTTTAAGCAGTTGCCTGCCGCCTCGCTCACGAATGCAGTGAGACTCGGCTATGGGTATACCCTCTTCATGCAAAACCGAGGTCCCGAACTCTTAGCCACGCTCGATCCGTTGCTCAATTCAATTCCACCCAACACGGACATCAAGAAGGCTGATGCTCCGGCACTTACAGTTCAGCCCTTAAAACAAAGATTTCTAGCCCTAGGGCTCATAGCTCAAAGCAAGACGATAGATGGGAACCGAAAGGCCAAAGCTCTAGAAGAACGTCTCGCGCTTTTTGAGACGATCAAAAGTCATGCGAAAATGCTCCATTTTCAAGCCGAAAATCTCAGCGATCAGAAAATCAAGGAGCTTCAAGACCTCGTCCAGATCAGACTTATGCAGGGCGATCAGGGCAAGGCCTCTAAGGTCTTAGCCGATTCGCTCACCGAGGCCGACGCTCATGGGAAAGAATACGGCTATCTTAGCAACACTCTCATTTCCGCTCTGAAGAATGCTTGGATGTTATCGGTCAACGTTCCCCTGAACAAAGAGCAGAACGCAAACCTTGCTAACAAAGTTGACCAAGAATTTTTCACGCAGAAAGCTTTCAGCCCTCTCGTCACTCAGAAATGGGCGGAGATGAAGCTGATTCAAGCGGTCTACTTCGACAAAAACTTTGAGAAGGGTAGCTCCGATCTGTTCAAAACTTCGGCGATGGAGAGTCTAAAGGTAGAAAAGCCCGATATCTACAGCCTCGTCAGCCGCTATCGGGACGAAGTGCAAAAGGATGTCGCTGTCAAGTAACGACGAAGAGCCGGCCTCGAAAGAAGCCGGCTCTTATTTCATCGGGTGAAACCTGCTAATTACCTCTATAATTTCCTGAGTAATTATTCGGCTGAGATTGAGACTCCATTTGCTCGCGGAGCCATTCGGTATAAGCGTTATAATACTCCTCAATCGTGGAATACCACGAAGGTTCGGGAGCTGGCCTAGGCGGAGCGCCGCCACCGACTCCGGAATGCTGCCCGGCAAAAGCCAAGCCTGAAGAGAGCATAACCAGGGTGAGAAGAAGTTTTTGGAGTGTAGTCTTCATGGGTTCATTCTTTATGTAAAAAGCTGGAAATATAGCTCAGCATAACGACGTTCGTGCCACGATCCCGCACGAATATGCGCTGCAAGTCTTCTTCAAATTCATGAATCCGGCGGGCTAACTGAGTAACACCGGCATCGCTAAGCCCTTCGGTATGAAGCTGAGCGACAACACCGTGGTCGCCGATTTGTTTCATATCGAAAAGATCGACCGTATGTTTGATCTGTTCGAGTATAAGTCTTGGTTCGATCACCGAGAAGTTCTCATAGCGGAAATAGAGGCGATCATCCTTTTCGTAAATCGCATCCATCTCGAGCAAACGATCGAGCTTTGCAGCCCCATATTCCCCGAACTTCTTTTCGATCAAAGCCCGGGTCGTGCCTTGAGCACTGGCTAAAGTAATAATTGCAAAACTGATGCGGTCGCGTAATTCCTCGCTCACATCCACGCTGGGGAGCTGAGTATCCAGGCCTTTGACGAGCTTACTTACCCAAGATCCAACCGAGTTGAAATGCTGATTGAGAAAGGTCAGAGCATTATCACCGGGCGCGACGACGCTGAGGAGCGCAAGAACGGTCTCGAGCGTCGGGCTGTTTTCCTGCTGGTAAACGCGACGAAGTGTCGGATACGGTACTCCGGATTGTCTCGACAATAAGGATAGGTTGCGTGTGCTTCTATCCTTAAGCCAAGCATCGATCAGGTTTTTTAAATCCTTGAGCATTGCTGTCCTCAGTCCAAACCGGCGAAATTCCAACTACCATAAGACAAAAATAAGAACATATCTAGACAAGCTCATTCACCTTTTCAGATTTTTCCAAATAGCGTTTTCATTCTCAGCAATATTAGCTGGATAGCCAGCCAACACAAAAGTGGTACGGTTGGTAGAAATGCAAAAAAGCACGTCTTATGACGTGCTTTCCGCTGAGATTCCATGAGATTAAAGGATTTTTACATCTCGGAAAGGTCTTCCCAAGCTTTATCACTTGGCTTCATTGGCGCTGTTGACGATTGAGTGGACGCCTTAGCGGTCGTGCGACTCGGGAGGTTGAAGGTGATGCTTTGGACAAAGAACATTTCTTGATTCTTCACGAGACGCTTCTCACCGACCATATTGATCGTGCCCTGATGTTCTTTGAGGGCATCCGCAAATTCTGGACCGTTGATAACAGCATGAATGGTTTTGCCGAACGCATCGGTGCTTTTGATCAAACACTTTTTGCTGCAGCTGCTCAGCTGGTCTTTGGAGTACTGGGCATTGGGAACCGTCACAAGATTGCTCTCATTCGCCGCTACCTTGGGTGCTGAGGTCTCAGACATTTCCTCTAAGGATTCTGAGTAGGAGTCCTCAATGTGACTCGTTTTCGATTTGGCTTTAGAGGCCATTTTCTTGGTCTTCTTGATCTTCTTCACTTTAGCTGTATCCGCTTTCGCGATGTCCAACTTAGGCGCTTCGACTTTTGCTTCTACCGCCTTCAATTCAGGAGCCTTAGTCTCCGAGACATTTTCTGCCTCAATGACTTTTGCATCTATTTTCTCAGCGATCTTTGCAGGCGTTGCATCGGCACTGGCGATAGACTTCTTCTCTTTGTTTGCACCCGTCTTTTTCATTTCGTGAACGAGGGGAGCACGCGCTCTGAGTGAACGTAGAGCCTTAGCATCTTGTTCAGCGAGATATTTGGATGTGACGGGGAGCATTACTCCAACGACCAGACCACCGAGTATCATCCCGCAGATCAGATCGAAGTTCGAACGTTGAGGTCTTTGATTATTCATATTTCCTCCAAGCAGCCAGTTGGCTAAGGAGAAGATCGGCTCTGGGCGAGGAATTCTTTATCAAAAAAGGCGGGGGGCAGTTGGTGCTATCCCAAAACCCCTAAATTGCACAATCATTTTCTTTAGTAAGGCGAGTGCGGAAACTGGCGATTCTTTCGTCATAGTAACGTCTTTTGAGTGGCTCTGCGTCACGCTCAAGGAGCAGGTACATGACCTCGGCCTGGTCATCGTTCAATTTGAAGACATCAAGAAGCGCGGTCCAGTACTTGGAATTCAGTCGGCGATCGCCTGACATGACAAACGAGAAGTAGCCTTTTGATGGAATGCCGGACCGTTTGCAAATAAACGAGAGGGAATACTTGCTGGTCTGCTTACGATAGAGTTCGTAGAGTTGTCTTATGGATATACTGGAGTCCTCGGCCTCTACCAAAATGCGATTCACTTCGTTATCTAACAGCATCATCATAACTCTCCTCAACAGGAAACATGCGCTCAGCCTTACTAGGGAGGTCGGGAAGGGATTGAATATTGCGCCGACCGATCACAATTATTCTTCGACCCTTCTTTAGAGTGATCATCCTAGAACACATGGCAGGCGGGATATTTGGCAGGTCTACAGGGCAATTATCTTATGTCATTCAAGGTGCTTAGCCATCTTTTGACCTATACCTAGCGCCGAGTAAGTCCTACTTCTCTGCCATTATTTGATCTATACTGCGTGGGCAGCCAGACGATTTCCGCCTGGCTTTTTCTATATGCGTGCGGGTCCCAATGGCTTCATCCCCCGATCTTTCCATCGACAGACCTATCAAAGCCTTGGGCTTTATGGTGCTCGCGCAATTTCTATTTAGCACCAATACGTTTCTGCTCCGCATGACCGAACGTGTTGAGCAAACGGTCACCGGCGCGGCATTTGAATTAAGCCCATGGGAGCCTATGTTTTACCGATCGATTTTGATGTCGGTCTGGTGTCTGTATTTGATCAAAAAGCATCCAGGTGCGAAGCCAACACCAAAAGAAAACTTTTGGCTCTGGGCGCGCGGAATCGTCGGTGTCTTGAGTTTGACAACGTATTACTACGGAGTGCTTCATATTCCTTTGGGTATGGCGGCGCTCTTCTCGAACTCTTCGCCAATCTACGTTACGTTTTTAGCGATAATCATCACGCGGGAGGTTGTGACTAAGGTTCGTCTGCTGTCGGTGGCCTTTGGTTTCCTTGGAGTGGGTCTAGTCGCCTGGGGAGCTATCCAGCAAACCGGCACTTACGCTTTGTTTGACGTGATAATCGCGGGGGTCAGTGGTCCGCTTGCGGCCCTCGCTTACTTTTCCATTCGTCAGCTAAAGCGGATTAAGAGCGAGCAGATCATGCTCAGTCTTGGCCTCGGCGGCGTTATCCTATCCGTCCTCGCGATGGGTATATTAGGAACCAATCTTCCTCAAACCTTTTCGGGTCAGCTCACTCTTATAGCTTCGGTTATACCTGCGGTCCTCGCCCAGGCGAGTCTTACGCGAGCGTTTCGTTTGGCGCCGGCTTCGCAGATTTCCCCTTTGCAGTATACGGGGCCCGTTTTTGCTTCGATGTATGCCAGTCTCTTCCTTGATGAATCGCTTCCTCAGACCGCGTTAATCGGCGTCCTTGTGGTTTTGGCCTTTGGACTTTTTGTTCCCTACCTCGAAGCGCTCTGGGTATACTGGAGAGATAAGAAGGCGAAAGCCGTACCATTGGTAGACTAGGAGACGCCCGCGTGCCCCTCACACCTAGAGAACAAATCGCATCGGCGACTATGATCGCAACGCACGAAGTCGTGTCGAACCTCACGCGTGCCAAATCCGCGATGGAAAATCTTGTCCACGAGATGGCTGATCTTACCGCTCTGTTATCGAGCGAGGGACGACTCATCTGGGGGAACGTGACAACCGCAACGTGGCTTGGCGTTGATCACGATGTTCTTCACGAAAAGAATATGAAGGATATTTTTCTCGAACCTGAGGTCTTTGAAGATCGACTTAAATTTATTTCCTCCGGTCTGATTGAGAAAGATGAGTTTTCCTTAGTTCTTTTGATCAACGGAAAACAACGCGATATCCTCTGGTCGATGAAACCCTTTCGCGCGGTGAGTGCACGGCGCGGCTTGCTGGTTCTCATCACAGGTCATGACATCACAGATGTGCTCAAGGCTCAGAGTGATCGAGCGAAGCTCGAAAACGAGTTAGAAACGGCTCAGATTCTTCAGCAGCGTTTTCTGCCGCCAGATTATATTCAGACCAGTCGCTTAGAAATCGCCTCCTTCTATCGGCCAGCTGAGCAGTGCTCCGGCGATTGGTGGGGGCACTTTGATCTTGGCGGTGATCGCGATCTCGTGTGTGTTGCGGACGTCACGGGACACGGGGCGGCTTCGGCCCTTGTCACTTCGATGACTCAGGCGCTCTGTCTCTCTTTTGTCGATCGCCATCAAAATCTGGATGTCTCGCCGGCCGCGCTTATCAGTGAGATCAATGGAATTATTTTCAAGACCTTTCACGGCGATATGTATATGACGTTTTTTGCGCTCGTGATTGCCCATAAAAAGGGCGAAATTATAGCCTCAAACGCGGCTCATAATTTCCCGATGGTCCTAAGGGCCGGTCGTGAGGCCAAACAAAATCCCGAGGCCCTCGTCGTTCAAGGAAATCCTATCGGGCACGCAGCGGATTCCCTCTATCTCGATATCAGTTACCAGACCAAGGCTGGCGATCGCTTCATCCTTTATACGGATGGCCTTACCGAATGTCGTAACGTCGATCGGAAAATGTATGGTTCGGGGACGTTCCGTCGTTCTATCGTTCGGCATTCCGGGGAAGGAACGGGGGAACTTCGTGACAAGCTGATGGACGATGCTTTGTCGTTTTACGGCGAGCAGCCATTGGCCGATGATATAACGCTCGTGGTCGTCGATGTGAAAAAATAATCAGAGGAATTCTAGACCACCGTCTTCGGCTTCTTCCTCCTCCTTAAAGTTCAAGCCGTCGAGCTTTGCGCCTTCAAGGATATCGACGATGGCTGTGCAGGTGAAGCTGAAGCCCTCGCCGCAAATCATCCAGTAATCAAAAAAACTTGTGCTGCGGACGGCATCGGATGCTATCAATTCATCAAAGCCACTGGTCGCCATGGGCAGTGAGATTCCCGAAACGATCTCGCTGGCGTGCAGTTGTTGACTGACTCCGCCGGCCACGAGATTGGAATATTCCATAAATAAATCGTAGAGAGGCTTTAGGACGCCCTTCACAAGCTTACTTTTCAGAAGAGTCTCTGTGCTGGCAACTGTGAAATGGGATTTGAAAGTGATACGGAGGTCTTTGGAAGCGATCTGGATTACGGTCTGATGCGAGCCATAGACGAAGTAGTCGGGATTTGGGTGATCCTTGACCAGATCGACCTTGCGCCCGGAAATATTTTCAAAGCGTAGTTTTGAAAGTGAGCGGAGCAAAGCCTGGAGGGAAGGACTTTTCGTCTTGAGATCGTGTTCTTGGCCTGTCACGCGATGAAACCTCCGCTCTACTTTGGCTATCATCTTATCACGATTGAGGCGAGGATCAGGGAACGTTATAATGAAGAAAAAGATTGGGAGCCCAGGTCTATGGCCAAGATTATGATCGTGGATGATTCGGAAACGCTTCGTATTCAGCTCAGAGAGGCGCTTGAGGATGCAGGCCATTCTGTTGTCGAAGGTGTGGACGGGGCCGATGGGCTACGGGTTGCGGGTGAGAATGCGGATCTCAACATGATCATCACCGACTACAACATGCCGCAGATGGACGGCGTGACCATGGCTGCAAAACTGAGAGACATACCGCATTTTCAGAAAACGCCGATCCTTATGCTCACAACGGAAGCAACGCCTGATATTAAAGCTGCGGGTAAGAGTGCAGGGATACTTGCTTGGATCGTAAAGCCTTTGGTGCCGTCCAAGGTTATGCCGGCTATCGAGAAAGTTCTCGCTCGCGGCTCGTGATACCAGTCTAAAAAAACTTACCATAACCAGATTTATTTTCTGGGGAAAGATTCGCTGTGCGTATTTTAGTGAGCGGTGGCACGGGATTTATCGGACGACACCTCTGTTTAGAGCTGCTCAAGAACGGACATGATCTCACTCTTGTGACTCGTGATAAGAAGAAAACACGCGAGAACTGGCAGCTTCCCACAGAATTTGTCGAATGGGATATGGAGCACAAAACGGCGCCTAGCGCTTTGGATGCCAACTCCTTTGATGCAGTCGTTCATCTTGCTGGTGAGAGCATTGCGGGCGGGCGCTGGACGAAAAAACGCAAGCAGCGAATACTCGATTCGCGCACCAAAACTACGGCAAATTTAGGCGATTGGTTATCGCGGCGGCATGAAATTATTCCTGTCGTCATCTCAGCCTCGGCCGTCGGTTATTATAGCGATAAGGGTGAGGCAATACTCGACGAATCCTCACCGAAAGGTCAGGGCTTTTTAGCCGATGTTTGCGAGGCTTGGGAAAATTCTGTTAAAGCCTTGCCTGCGAAAAGAGAAGCTCGGCTACGTTTTGGAGTCGTCATTGGGCAGGGTGGGGGTTTTCTAAAACCTCTGCGTTTACTGACCAACTACGGCCTTGGTGAAGTGATCGGGAGCGGCAAGCAAAAGATGAGTTTTGTGCATCGCTCCGATATCATCGAAGTGATTGGACTCGCACTGAGCGATAGCCGCTACGCTGGCCCTATCAATCTCGTAGCGCCCCAAATTGTGACTCAAGCTGAGTTTCAAAAAACTCTGTCACGCCTCATGCATCGACCGACGCTCCTGCGTGTTCCGGGCGCATTGCCTAAGCTTGCAATCGGCGATATGGCGACACTCGTTCTTGGATCGCAACATGTGGTACCCCGGCAGTTGACCAAATTCGGCTACACCTTTTTATACCCTACGCTTGAATCCGCCTTAAGCGAAGCGCTCGATCTTCGGGAGAAAAACGGTAAGCTTTTGCCTTGTCATCGCCTCGAAAATTGGCAATTTGTCGCGAGGCCGATCGAGCAGATCTATCCTTTTTTTTCCGCTCCAGAAAATCTCGAACAGATCACACCACCGATGCTGTCGTTCAAAATCGAAAGCATCACTGGCAAGCCTGTGGGTGAAGGTACGATTATCAACTACAAGCTTAAGGTCCATGGACTGCCGATGCGCTGGAAAACGCGTATCACCGACTGGGACATGCCTACACGCTTCGCGGATAATCAAGAAAAGGGGCCCTATGCAATTTGGTATCACACCCATTCCTTTTATAGCGTAAAAGGCGGAACGCTGATGACTGACCTTGTCCGTTATCGTCTGCCGCTTGGATTTGTGGGGGATACGGTCGCGCTACCGCTGGTCAAACGCGATGTGAATGGCATCTTTTCCTACCGACGTCTCGTGATCGACAAAGAATTCCCACCGTTGTACCATAGTCCACACGCCTCATCCTGACGAGAAAGCGAGCCTGAGTGCGCAGGGACTATTCAACAAAATGTCTTATAGCACTCAATCTTCTGGGCTACTCGCTCGGATCGCGGCCGCTTTTTGCGCAAGACAAAGAGCCTGTCGCTGAGCCGACTGAGGAAGAGGTCACGCCTGAAAAGGCGGAACCCAAAACATTTCCATTGAAGAAAAAGAAGAAGAAAAAGGCGAAAAAGCCGGCAAAGTGGCATTACGAGCAGAATTATCGACTCCTAGGCACGGGGACTTTTAGTGAAGTCAACGACGAGAAGGTCAATCCCGAGAATGCTGTCTACCAACTTCCCACATCGTCATATCTTTTAGAATTTCGACCTGAAGTCGTCGGTACGTTTCGAAAAAGTTATAAGTTCGTTCTTCGGCCGAGAGCCTATATTCAGCTCGATAACCGTGATGCGGAGACGGCTCAATACGATAAACAGAAATCGACGAGCGAAGCTTTCGTTAACGAGGCTTACTTTGCGGTTTCTCCAAATGCCGAATGGCAATATGTAGTTGGCACACAGAATTTTCAATGGGGACCCGCCGAGCTTGCGAGTCCTTCGAATCCATTTTTTCGCGATTTAGGTCTAGAAAAAACCTACTTTTTCGAAACTCGTGGCCGTGCGATGGTTCGCGTGAACTACTCGCCGAGTGGACAACTTTCGATCATTGCACTTGGCGAACCTACCGACAATGGTGCCGATAGACCTGAGGCGGACGAAAAATTCCACAAACGGGCTTTGTTGAAAATCGAATATTCAGATCAAAGTCAAACCAACTATCTTGGCGTTACCACGACCGCAACGGAATCCGATCGCCCCGAGTTCGGAGCCTACGGCAACTATGAGATTGCGACTGCTTTAACCACTTACTTTGACATGATGAATCGTGTCGGAAGTAAGACCTACTATCCCGTGATTTCCGCGACAGGCGCAAATTTTGAGAAAAATCTCTACGATGATGACACCCGTTATACGACTGCGCTCCTTGGCGTGCGCTATGTCACAGAACGCAACTGGGACTTTCGCCTCGAGGGTTTCTATGATCAAACCGGATGGACTCAGGATCAGCGGGAGCAAGCGGTCAATGTCCTTTTCGCCCAGCAAACCGCCGAGGCGGTGAGGCTTTACCTTGCGCCTGGAAGTTTCTTCCCCGGTCAGAAATTCGTTTACGCCTCCCTTCGTATACCGGACTGGGGCTGGAAAGATTCCCTTACACTTTCGCTACGCAATTTCCATTCTTTGTCGGATAATACCGAAAAACTCCAGGCGACACTCGACACCTTCCTCAGTGATCATTTGGTAGCCAGCTCAGGAATTACCTACAGTGTTGGTCCCAAGGATGGGCAATTGACTCAAGGCTATCTCTGGCAAGCTTTTCTCTCGGGTGCCTGGATTTTTTAGACGCGCAAACGGGTACTCAATCTCAATGCAGGAGTTTTTTGAATGGTGAATCTAGGCGCAGCCCGCATCTT
>JAZKGL010000364.1:0-4673 GCA_040385935.1 Bdellovibrionota bacterium | reverse complement strand
CGCCATCGATATCACCGAGTTTGGCAAAACAATCACCGATGAGGCGATAGAGGTTTGCACGATGGTGAACGGGAACCTGATCCATCTTGAAGACCGATTCGATAAGGTCGACGGCTTCGATGTACTGTTTGTTTTTGACCTTCGCTTCGATTTCGAGCACGCGGATATCGAGGCTTGACAGACTTTGCTGAGCATCGGTTTTGATAACCGCCGACAAAGCGGAAATCAGACTTTCACGGGCTTTTTCTGCTGTGAATCGCTCCGCCACAACCTTTTGGTTCTTAGCGACGATATCGTTCACAACGCCAGGCATGCTACGCGAACGTTGGATAGCTTTGGCAAGACTCACAGGTGAGCTTGGGCAGAAGTCGATACGGTGTTTGCCGCAGTACTCTTCGGCGATCGGCGTACGCGAGGCCAATAGAGGAATGCCATGAACCATCGCCGTGAGGATGCGGTAGGGATCGCCTTCCACGCGGTCGCGTGAGGCCAAAGGCGCGATATAGTGAACATCGGTCGCCTGCTGTATCGCGCGATTTGCATCACGCATAGGCGCGTAATAAACAACGTTTTCATCAAGACCAAGGGATTTGATGATATCGCGCATATCCGCCGAATACGAACCGACGCCGCAGATCACGATGCGAAGTTTCTGACGAAGGCTAGGCTCGCGTGTGATCATAAGCTTGGCAGCGGCGACGAGATCAGACAGACCCTCTTCCCATTCGATTTGGCCAAGATAAGAAATGACCAGATCGCTTTCCGATAAACCTAGGGCCTGACGCGCTTTCGCGCGACCAGCGGGACTGCGATCGATGCGCTCCTCGATCCAAGGCGTAAAACTTTGAATGCGATGAGCAGCGACGCCTTCGAGTTCGAGCGTTTGACGCGCGGCATTGGATTGGACGAGGAAACAATCCGCGGCATGCGTGACTTCGGTACGAATCGTCCGCATCTGATCCACATCGTGCGCAGCAAACGGCACGAGGTTATCGACCCAGACGATCAGTTTAAACTGAAAGCGCCATTTGGCTTTCAAAACCTGATAGGCGTAAAGGCCCAGGCGCTCTTTGACGATCACCGTTTCGAACTGCTCCAAAACCTTTTCGAGGCCGGGCAGAAACGTAGGATTCTCATCATGATCGTGAAGAGCGATGCATGTAAGGTTAGTAAAATAGCTGGTCTGTGCGAGATAACCACAGATCGACTCGGAGGCAACGACGGTGAAGTCGTAGGAATCGGTGAGCAGTCGGAAATAGTCTACTTCCTCGACGCTTGGAACGCTGCCGAGAACGAGACCGACTTTTGGTTTTGAATTGCTCATCACATTCGCCATGAAACTTGCCTCCCAAGACTGCAGTTTGTGTAGCAGCCGTCAAACGCCATCTATGAAACCCGAAGAGTCAGCATTGCCCGAGTGGTAGCGACTTACCGCTCGTTTCGTCTTACGGAGCTTCAACAGTGTTTGGTTTAGATTCTTTTGGTAATTCTCGATCGCGAGCGACAACTCTTTTTCACTGTTTCGAATTTGGGTCCAAAACTGTTGCCAACGCTCAGTCATGAGGTAATCAGGTTCTTTAGCCTGCAAAACATAATCGATGGCGCGAAAGTTGTGAAAGGCCGCATTCTTCCACTTCATAGCATCATCAAACGCATCCCAATCGTCTTTTTCGAGTGCGATTCGCGCTCGATCAGCACGCTGCGCGATCGCGGTCAGGAAGCGTTCAGCCCTCTGGATAGACTCATCCATACCTTGATCCTATGTCGGTATATTTCTATTGTACGGGGGCTGTAAAAGCCCTGTCAATGTAGGTAGGTTAAACGTTTGGCGCGAATGGGAAAGAGGCAGATTCTGCCTAGACTATTCAGCCTATTAAAAAAGGGACCACAAAGAGTCCCTTTTTATAAGTTTTTGAAGTTCGTCTGAATTAGTTAGGCGAGCCCTGAAAGTTCGGGCGACTGAGAGTGCCGTTGATCGTGTAGTTCACGCCTTGATCGTTGCCGCCCATAAAGCTCATAGTGAAGCCGAAGTTATCTTTGAGGGTTCCTTCAAGCTTTAGGGCAATCACAAAGTCGAGTAAGGAGTTTTCAAGCGGGTTGCGAAGGACGCTATTACCCTTGAAGCCCACTTTGAGTTCCTGGCTGTTAAGGGCCGAGTTTGGATCGATAGAGAGCTTGCCATTGGCGAGATTCGCCTTGATCAAACCTTTTTCGAAGACCTGTCGAGCGAGAGTCAGGTTAGGGTTGTTGATACTTAAAGATGCCTTTTTAAGCTGAAGATCGACGACACCGGTCGATTGAATCGGCTCCGAAGAGGCTAGTTTAAGCTCGGTTTTCCCTGTGAGGTTACCCACGAAGGTAATCTGATTCATCAGGTCTTTGACGAGTTCGTTCGCGGTTTTTGACTTTTCGCGTAAGGCTAGAGTCACGATAGGACCAAGCTCAAAGTCTTTCGCTTCCAAGTAGATGCTGCTCGGAACCATATCGCGACTGATGAGCTGAAGAATGCCAAAGCTCGCTGAGGCGTCGATGACGCCTTTGTTCTTGGAAACCAACTCTGCGTTGACCTTCACTTTGCCAATGAACAAAGGAAGGATCGAAACCGTGACATCCACACTGCGAAACTCAACTTGAGCCAAACCGTCTTGAGTCGAGATCTTCAGCTCTTCGGCATCGACGCCGATCGGAAACGAAGGCCCGACTTCTTTAACGCGAATGTTGAGACCAGTCGCCTGACTGATTTCGCCCACGATCGATTCCTTCACGACTCCATAGGGAAAGGTGAAAAGAAAGAAGACAAAAAAGCTGAAAAAGAAGAGGGCTGTGTAATAAACCCATTTGAGATAATTGCGTTTTGCGGGACTAACATCTTCGTCGTCATTAAGAATGGCGGCTGCTTCTGACACTTGGCTCAACCTCCCGCGGTCTTGTAGGCGACGACTTTAGCGTTCGTTTCAAAGAAGAGACGATCCCCATAACGGGTTCGCACCTGAAGACTGTGGAAGTTAAGATTGGGATTTCCCTTCTCGACTTCTTCAATGAACTTTAAAAGGCGCGGGAGCGAAACTTTCGGGAGGCGAAATTCAACGGTGGAATAACGAAAGTCAGTGGCAAGCGCACTGTCGCCGGAGATCTCTGAGTCCTGGCTCCGAAGATCCTGGATCTGCACGCCCACTTGGTTGGATTTGCTTTCAAAGTAAGGCTTAGGCTTAAAGTCAGCCGAGTTCCTCGCGACTATGCCTTTGAGTTCCTGAAAGCGCTTTAATTCCTGATCGTAGTTAGCATTCAAAAGACGAATCTCCTGAAGCGAATCGAAGCTTTGATTCAGTTCATCTTCCAGGGCATTGATGCGCGAGAAGTAAATCGTAAACGCGCCGAGGACAAACACCAAAAGCGCGCCGGCTACACCGCCGAGCAGTCCTGTCTGCTGCTGAGGACTCAGCTTATAAAAGCTGTCCATGAGGAAGTCGATGCGCTCGTTGTTCATTCCGAACAGACTGCGGCGTATCTGAAAGACGACCCTTGAAAAGATCGATTGCACTTGATCTCGTACGTCCTGGATGGCGCTCATATATTCGTCTCCGCAGACGGATGGGTATAGTTTGCTTGGATAGTGAATTCGATCACTTTATTATCCGATCCTGGTTTGGCTTGAGAACTCTTTTCCTGAACGTTCTGAAGAACCTTGATTTTGTTCAAAGCCTCCATAATCGCCGACTGGGAAGCAAAGTTATCCGTCTCGGCTTTCAAGACAAGAACGCCCTGGCCAGGCGTGGTCGTTTTGAAATCAAATTCCGTCACATCAATCTTGGTTTCTTTCGGAATGGCTGTACTGATTTCTTTCATGACCGACACGGCGCCGCTCTCTTTGGTCGAGAGCTGGAATTCTTCTACCGCGTTCTTCTTCTCGTTGATACCGGTTTTGAGCTTGGCTTCCGCATCGCTTCTCAGCTTTTTAAAAGTCATGCCTGGCGCCGAGTATTTTTTCTTCACTTCAGGGAAGTTCGAAGCGAATTCGGAAATGTACTGCTCTTTTACTTTATTGATCTGTTTATTGTAGAAGTAGTACTTCACAACATAGGTAACCATAAGTAAAACCAGAACGAGCGAGATCACTTTGAACGCTTTCGCCACGCCCTTCATGATCGTTTCGTAGTTTTGAACGTAGGCGAACTCACCGCGTCTTAGGTTGATCTGCGAGTGGTTCTTCAGATTATTTACGGCACGAAGACCGATCGCGAGCGACTGAGGAAGGATTTCCTGACGACGAATAAGATCGCCAGAAATACTGACGCTTGTGCGCGAGACATCAAACTTCTCAACTGGAATTTCCAGCTGATCTGTTAAGAATTTTTCGAAGTTTTGCAGACGTGAGGTACCACCCGTGACGATGATACGGCTGATCTGCTCGCGGCTTTCCCAGGTTTTGAAGGCGTAGATGGTTCGCCCAAGCTCTTTGACGATAGCGTTAGCAGCTAAGGTGATACGCTCCGACACCATACGATCGGATTCACTTAGATCTTCGCCACGGTAGTTGCCGTGGAAAACGCGGCTCACTCTATGTTTGATGCGCTGAGCTTCATGGAAGTTGACATCAAGGTCGCGAGCAAGAAAGTCTGTGATGTAGCGTCCGCCGAGGTTAATCGAACGGAACATACGAAGAACGCCGCCTT
>JAZKGL010000363.1:0-11560 GCA_040385935.1 Bdellovibrionota bacterium | reverse complement strand
CTTTCTCAAAACAGTCATAAGACTGCGCCGAAGCCACTTCAAAACTCAAAGTATAAGAAAAAGAAACAAACGCAAAAAGTTTCCAAAGACGATTAATCATAAAAGCGACGCCCCTCGAATGGTGACGTCGCTTGAGATACGGAATAAGGGATAATGTTGCAAGGTCTACAAAAATACCGACCAGATAAACGTTCTCAGCTCAAAAGATTGACTGAGAAATCGACCTCAAGGCCTCATCTCCGTTTGCTTTTCCAGAGCGCCTAGACCTTCGCAGGCTTCGATAGCGTCAAAGCCAACGGAAACCAAACTCACCAAATACGTGGCCTGAGCGGGATCACTCGTAAAGAAGATCCCCTGATCGATCAATCCACCTTTCAGCTTAGGCGGAAATCTCTTTTGCAAATCAGCGGCCATATCCTGAAGCGTTGGCCAGCCTTGCCGCTGCGCTTCTATCACGTTCACCGACTGCCAAACGCTCGAGACGTTCGGTGCGATATGCCGACGAAGATTCGCAGCCACATGACCCATAGTCATACGGCAATTCACTTCGCCTAAGATCTTCAAATAAAGCTCGCCTTGAAACTCATAAAGCATCGTATCGATGCCCGCCGCGTAGCGATACCCGTTCTCGGCAAGCTTAGAGCGCACCGAATTCGCGATATCAAGCAAAGCTTCATAGCCCGACTTTGAGAAACGACGCGAGTCATGAAGAAACGCTCGATGCTCAGGCAACAGCGCATAACTCAGCGACTGCAAACAGTGGCCTTTGTATTGACCCTTGGCGTTGGTATAGAAAACAAAACTTTCCATCTTGTCTGAGCCGGGTGCCCAGACGAGCGAAATATCAACGATGCGCCTCATCCATGGTTCAATCAAAAGACAACCATAGAGATCCAGTTGCCGTTCAATCCAACCCAGCTGAGCATCGGTCAGATGCTGATCCGGATAGGCGCGAAGCATACCCGAACCTGCAAATCCATAAGGACTCTTGATCACCGCAGGGATTTTATACTGCGAATGGATAGCCTCGATCGCCATCAGAACATCGGTCAAATCATGAAGCAGCTTCCCATCGGCTTCCACTGGCCCCCAAAGCTCGTTACCGATCTGGGGGAACTCTTCGCGCAGCGATTTTCTCAGCTCGGGCAAAGCGCTCTTACGAAATAAATCCATCCAAGGACTTTGCCAAAATCCATCCGCCGAAACTTCAACCGGTATCGACTCGCGGGTCTTCATCGCCTTGAAGATTTCGAGCGTCTTAGGCGTCCATCCCCAAGGATGAAGGCTTTCCCAGCGCTTTTCTTTCAGCTCAGGAGGAAGCTGCCGCTGGCCCTCGGGGACTACGTAGAATTCCGGCAACTCAAAACCGAGATCACGAAGATGTTTGAGATAAGGCTGAGTCGGCGCTTTGTGTGACACCACAACATCGCCCGGTTTGGCGACATAGAGCAAACTGCTCATAAGTTCGCTCATCACCTTTTGCATGCCTTTTTGCGGCTGATAACCCGGCGCTTCGCGCGCAAGCTCTAGCTCGCAGTCGGCGTTATACCAGTAGAGGGAAGGCACTCGGCCTTTGGTCCCAGCATGAATATAAAGACTGTCGATGTATTCTTCAGTCAAGTCTGCTCTCCGTCTTGCGTGACGATCAAACACAGGGCCTTTGGCTCGCGCGGGACTCATAGGAAGATTCAAACGTTCTTCATACGCTTGCCATTGAGATTTCTCTTCTGGCTTCCAACGCTCGAGCCACTGCACACCGTGCTTTACATGCCCGATTTCGTCATCATAAACCTTTTGCAGAATGTCAGCGGTTTCGTGGTCGCCGAGTTCCTTAAAGATCTTCATATAATGCGATGCAAAATCGAGGTTTGCCTGTTCGAAGGTTAGACTCATTCCTGTGACGAAATCCAGGGGATTCTTCATATCCTTCAAACAATCCCAGAAGAATCGATTCACAGTCACATCGCCAAGCGTCGTTCCCAGCTCGATCATACGCTTTAAATAAAGCTCCAGATGGCTTTGCTCTTCTTTGATCGTGCGAAAGATCCCTGAGCGAAAAGAAGTCGGTGCGTCAGGGAATTTGAGAAGAACCAAAGCCATAAGCTCAATGGCGAGTAATTCGTGATTGGCGAAAAAGTGAAGAACAACTCCGCGCATCTTTGGACTCTTCAAATCCTTCGGCGCAGGAAACGGTGTTTTCTTTCCACTTTCGTTAAAGGCCATGAACGCGGGGCGGCCAGGCAGTGAGGGCGAAATATCTAAAGGCGGGCCAGGATCGAAATCGGTGAACTCAGAAGGGCCTAGACGCTTGTCATCCAGCGAAAGTCCAAATAATAGCTGCTCGGCAAAGGCTCTGAGTTCCACTCGTTTATCTCACTTCAGGCGTCACATAACCAATGCGTTCATGGACTCGTTTGATTGTTCGGGCTGCGTGCTCACGGGCTTTCTCGGCTCCCTCGCGGATGATCCTTTGAAGCTCCGTGCGTTCATCCAGCAATTCTTTCGCGCGCTTTTGTATCGGCTCAAGCTCTTTCATCACGACCTGTGCCGTCTCGATTTTGAGGTGACCGTACTGCTTGCCCTCATAGCGTTTAACGACGTCGTGTATCGATTCGCCTGTGATCGCCGCTTGAATATCCAGCATGTTGGTAACACCCGGTTTGTTCTCGCGATCGACGGCGATGATAGTCTCAGAGTCGGTCGTCGCACGTTTAAACTTCTTCTCAATTTCCGGTAAAGTGTCGGTGAGGAAGATCGTTCCCATCTCGTTGACTGCGCTTTTGCTCATCTTACTCGTCGGCGTGAGTAAGTCCATTACGCGAGCCGCTGCCGGTGGCGTAATCGCTTTGGGTATCGTGAACAAATCTTTGCCGTAGATTCCATTCATTCGCTCGGCGATATCGCGTGTGAGTTCTACATGCTGAGTCTGATCGTCTCCGACCGGCACCACTTCGGTGTCGTAGAGAAGAATATCGGCGGCCATGAGCAGGGGATAGGTAAACAGGCCCACTGGAATATTTGCACCACTTTTTGCACTTTTTTCTTTGTACTGAATCATGCGCGAAGCTTCGCCCATGTAGCTAAAACAGTTAAGCGTCCACGCAAGCTGCGAATGCTCGGGAACGTGCGACTGGACAAAGAGGACGGAATTGTCGGTATTGATTCCAGCAGCGATGTAGCAGGCGATACCAAAAAGGGTATTGTGGCGAAGCGCCTCCGGCTCCGGGCGCGAAGTAATGGCGTGTTGATCGACGGCCATGAAGTAGGATTTATAGTCGTGTTGAATGCGGACCCAGTTTTTGATCGCTCCGAGATAGTTGCCCAAGGTCAACTTATTGGTAGGCTGTATCCCCGAAAGTATCACTTTTTTCGCCGCTGGTCCTGTCATCGCACTTTCCCTTTCCATCTGCCATCGCGTAGGCCATGAGATCATGGATATACAAGGATTTGGCGAAGTTTGCCAGAGCCTAGTCCCAAAAATGCAGTGAGCATTTTCGGCAAAGTCCCTTTACCCGAAGCGCCGCCGCCGCTAAAGTAAGCGGCGATACGCGAGTGATTGCCCTAAGTTTGACAAAGAGGACGTGAAGTGGATTGGAATGCGATTTTAGCGACAGTGACCCCGACCAATCTCGGTATGGTTGTACAGCTTGCCATTTTGGAAGGGTTACTGAGTTTCGATAACGCTTTGGCTCTCGCGGCCCTGGTTTCAGGCCGGCTGTCGCACCCTGAGGATAGGCGTCATGCGCTGCTTTGGGGGATTTGGGGCGCTTATATTATTCGAATCGGGATCGTATTCGTCGGCGTTTGGCTGATGGAGCACGAGTGGGTCAAGCTCTTGGCTGGGGGCTATCTGATTTGGATGGCAGTCAATGAGCTGTTTTTGAAGAAGGGTGAGGAGAAGGAGTCGCCTGGGGATGTTGAGGCGACCGTTGAAGAGATGATCAATGCACCTTCGGAGAAAGGTCCTAAGCGGGCCAGCTTGAAAAAAATTATTGGTGTGATCGTTGCGGTTGAGTTGATGGACTTGATGTTCTCGATCGATTCGATTGCGGTGGCGTTGGCGGTTTCGAATGAACGCTGGGTCTTGATAACCGGGGCGGTTATTGGGATCTTGATGATGCGAATTGCAGCGTCTTATTTTGTGAAGTTGATTGGTAAGTTTCCGATTTTGGTGCCGACAGCTTTTGTGCTTGTGGGAATTGCGGGCTTGAAAGTCGTGGCGGAAGTTACGGCGCTTGAGTTTGGAGAGACACGGATACCCCTACTTGGGTATCACGTGCCGGAGTATGTGTTCTTGCCCTTGATGTTTGCGATCTTGATTGGTGCGGTGGGTTACAATGCTATGTATCCCGACCGCTTTAAATCGGATGGAAGTTGATCGTTAGGGGGTTGGGAACTGGATGCGCCATAGGTCGTTCCAGGCACTGTAAGTATATCCGCCGTAAATATAGAATCCGGACGACCCCGACCACACCGAGGCTTCAATTTTTCGTCCAAGATCGTTCAAAGGATCGTAGTTATTTGAATTAACTACGGGATCAAATGGATTGCCATTGACGTCGCTTATGACATCACCGGGTGATACGACTGACCATTGGTTGAGTGATGGTCTGTAATTGTAAAACGCACCGTAGTTGTAGAGCCAGAAGCTGTCAGAATTCTGAAGCCAAGTCATGGGTCTTAAACCGTTGAGTGCATACGGTCTGTTGTCAGGTTGGAAGGTGAAGTTCTCCCAGATGCGGAAAAAGTTCGTGTCGAATGCTTGCAGCGATGTCCACGTGCCTGTGATGAGATTGAGACTCCAAAGATCATTCATCGAACCGAATGCGGCAGAGAAGCCTCCGAAGAGATAAACAACGTTGCCGACAGTCCAGACTGCTGCGCTGTGACGATTTAAAGGAACAGGGTCGGTGCTTATAGATACTGAATTGCCTTGAGTCCCACCCATCCATGCCCAATCACCGGCTAAGTTAGCTGTGCCTGATGTGGGAGTAAATTTCCACAGGTCGCCAAAGATTCCCGTATTAGATCCATATCCGCCGTAAATCCAGAAATTGCCTGCGGCATCGGTAAACGCTGAGGAATTCACCCTTGCCGGGGGATTATACGTGGAGTTTGGAATCCCTAAGTTTGCAAGGGTAGGATAGCTTGCAGCAGGCGATGAAGTAGTTGAGCCTTTAACGAAGTTCCACGTGTCATTGGCGATATCGTAGTACCATAGATCGTTCAGGTCACCCAGTGATCCGTTGGAGCCGTATCCGTTTCCACCAAATAGATAGAGTCGATTGTTGTTCACATCCATCCAACCGACCGAAGACGTTCGTGCGCCCGGACGTAATGTGCCGCTGATTGAAGAATATTCGTTGGGAACGGTTGTTCCGTTCATAAGAGTCCAGTTGCCAGTTCCTGGGGTGTAACGCCACAAACCGTTGTAGAAATTGCCCAGATATTGTCCACCGAAGAGGTATAGATCACCATTCGCTGCTGTCCAGGTCTGTGCAAGGGTCATTGATCCAGGCGTGGTGGACGATGTGCCGTTTGGAGTCGCAGAAGGAGCAGCGTTCATAGTTGCGCCTGCAAACTTCGGCGCCACGCGCACGATATCGTTGATCTGAACATTGGGCTCAACAATTAGATTGGCCGAAGATTCCACGTCAAGTGCGGGAATGAAACGAAGGCGAAGGCTGCTTGAGCCGTATGATCCAAAAACATTCGTTGGTGCGTTTTGTGAGTAGCGACACACCATGGGCATTGGCGCATTTAGAAGCCCTGGAGTGGGAAGGACAGGACCGCAGAAATAGTTATTTGAATTGTTCTTCAAAAAGAATGTGCTCGACCCGGTTGAATTCCAGATGAACGATTGTGAATTATTGAAGTAGCCATTGCTATATGCGGGGCCATGAAAGCCTCTGCTGCCGATTGCTAAGGCACTGGCTGCTTGTCCTGCAAGTTCTATATTGTGGAAATCGGGGGCAAGAGATCGCGTCGTCAAAATCTCAACTTCGCCATTGGACGCTCTGTGGACATAAAATCGAACCGTCGTCTTTGCCGGAACATCAATGCCGTAAGGATCGACGGTCCCCGCGCAGATGACATTTGCCGAACGTGGATCATAAATATTAGGCGATGGACTTGCGCCCGTTCCATATCCGCATTGGACTGATTGGCTATTATTCGTAACTCGATAATTCATGAAGGCATTTGATGTCGTTTCATTTCTGAACGTAAAAGAGTAGTTACAAGCACCGTGATAGGTAAACTTGTTGTCAGCCGACGGCATGAACGAGAAGAGGTTATCTCCGATGAGATGAAGATCGTCTGGACAGACGTAAAGCGAAGGGTTGTAGGTTTCAATTTTAAGTCTAGACTCCCCCACAGCTCGCGAATCCAAGATAATTTTATAAGTCGTGTTAGCAACGACACCGACTGGCAAAGTCTTGATCGTGTTGGTCAGATCATCAAACCAATTCAATCGAGTCATAGAACCATTGATAGTCGGCTGAGCATCATTCGTAAAGCCAGCTGAGAGAATGCGATTTGAGCTGGTAGTAATATTAAATCCAAGGTTCGATGCGGTTGGTGTCCAAAGTTTTTCGAAGTAACACTGCTTCGATTCGACCATGGCCTCATTTGCGGTATTGTTAAATCCGTTCAGCGCATTGCCATGGACATAAAAGCCTTCGCAGTAAGTCGGCTGAGTAGACAGAGACGCATTCGAAAACTGCCCTGTAATCGGATCTCCGTACATTGAAAACTGATACGTTTTCTCTGTAGCATTGCCGGCAAACGAAATAGCAGGAGCATTCGCTGCGCAGTCAAGCGCGATAGAGCTGCCCGTGGCCACGCCCCCGCAAACGCGAGTCCCATCAATAGTCTTAATTTTGAAATCGTAATTCGAAAGAATGAGATCTTCGGCAAAGAAGCTGTGGTAGTAACTGCAAGAACTATTTCGATACAAAACGTTCTTGCCTTCAACCGGCGTCGTGCCATGGAAAGCCGACGAGATGTAGAGTTTTTCAGGGCAATTGCTTTCTAGCTTATAGTGAAACGAACTCGTTCGCCAAGGATTCAAGCCACCTTCGGTTGCGGATTCGCCGAAGCGAACGATCAAGCGATGGCCTGTCGCCGTCGTAGTTCCCATCTGATAAAATTTTCGAAAGCCAGTTCCGCAGATGTTTTCATAATAATTCCCGCCGTACAGATAAGCTCCGTCCTGCGCACAGGTAAAAGTTCCATCCAGATTACGAAACGTAACACCACCGGAGCCCATGAAAGGCTGTGATGTGGTATAGAATTCGAATTCACAGGCTCCTTTGTGCACCATCTTTTCAGCAGCTGTAGGAATCACACTGGCAGTCGAACTACCGACTTGCATATAAAAGTCTTGAATCGCACAAGGAAGCTTGGAAACTGTAATCTTAGGCGCTGTGCGCGAAGCCGTGAAGTCAATTTCAAGATTCACGTTATAAGCAGGAAGAGTCATAAAGTTAGAGCCCAGCGAGCCACCGAGATACTTGTCACATGAGAGTGTCTGAGTCGTAGTGCCAAGGGCGTGGGTTGCCAAACCACAGGTGAAGTCGTAGTTCGGCGTGTGAAGATAGAAATTCACGACTTGAGAGTTAAAGAGCTTCATCGCGTATTTGCATTTACCTACCTTTGGAATCGATCGAGATGGGACATAGTTACCCATCTCGTTCTGCGCAGCTATAGTCAGATAGTTCAAATCGTCCGAACAAAGTTCATCGGCAACCGCAGTCACCGGAGCCGCGGTTTGAACACCAGGGATAAGCACCACATCCGACCAAGGAGTAATCGTGATCCGCGATTGAGCATCGGTACAACGAAAGCGAGCAACGAGGGCGTGATCTTTGGTATTTGTAATCAGATATTCCACTTGGGTGCCGAGTGGCGATTCCAATGAAATACCTTTTTGAGCCGATACGGACTCAAATAAATCGATTTTGCATGCTTCAACTTTTTGACCCTCAGGCGGCTTAACAGAAACCGTCACCATGCGGGTGGTCACGCTAAAGCTAATCGAAGGACGCGACCACACGATCTCAGGAACGGCTTGCTTTTGCACTACTTCGGTTTCTTTGACCACGCCGGAGTTTTGGATAACAGCAACCTTCGCCTTGTTGATAATCGGCTCTTCAGCCGGTTTTGGCGGAGGAACTTCAGAAGCCTTCACTTCGCGACTCAAAATCGCTGCCCAGTAGGCACCGAAGTAACCCTCGAAGCTTAGAATATCCCTGCCACTTGCTTCATCGAAGGTCATCTTAACGTTAACATCATCAAAAATTTTCAAACCCGTAACGAGTTTTTGTTGAGTCGGGTCGAAGTATTTATAGAATATCCCGTACCTTGATCCTCCCTGAAGGCGAAAGCCAATTCCAGCGGGCAAGGGCATAGAGAGTGTTAAGGGTTTTTTAAGATCGACGTTTTCGGTGGGACGAATAATCATACCAGGCGAGGCGGCCGACACTTGTATATCATCAGCTAGCCCCATCTCACCTGATATCGATGTTTCACCAAAGTCGGAAGCCTGCTCGACTACGAGATCGACTGCGATACCGAGCGAACCGGGAGCAATTACAACACTCGCGCCTGCCAAACCTGTAACCTTGGGAGTTGTCAAATGCACGTCGGTTTTGGAGTCAGGATCAAAGGTCGCAATCTCCTTATCGGTGCCTACAGATTTCGATACGGCTTGAGTCACGCTTACCGCATTTCCACTCGAATCGAGTTTTCCCTTTGACGTGAGCGGGACGTTAAAACACCCGGACAGAGTCATACTGAGAGTAAGAATTGCGAGTCTATTGCGAGCCATGACGTCACCTTTAAAGTCGAATTTTGACCTTATATAGGCTATCGGACAAGACTATTAGGACTGGATATAAACTGTTAATAAATTGTTGTAAGGCCTTGACGTTAAAAAGTCCGAAGGTCTTAAACCCTCGGACTCGCTGAAAGATTGTCATCGATTCGAATACTTACTTTGTCATAAAAAAGATACAGCTTGTCAGCTAATAGGAATTACGGCCCAACTTCAAAACGATAAGTCTGATCACCCAGATCGTATTCAAAGGCTCCATAGGAGACCGACGTTTCGGAAATGGGTGAACTAAAGGTAATAGTCAGCTCGCTCGAACCATTCACAAAGATCGCCTGCTCACGGAACTCGACACCACCTGAGCCCCAGAGGGAAATCGAAGCTTGCTGAGTAAGCTTTTTCAAATAGCTAAGGTCATTAAGAGGAGCATAGGCACCATTTGCATAAGTCGAAAACTTAATCGTAGCCCCTGTGTACGTCGAAGCAACTTTGATGAACTTAATATTGGGCACAGGTATTCTAGGCTTAGTCACATCGTCAAGAGGTCTAAAGCCTGAGAAGTCATACTTCGCTAATTCAGCACCATCGTATTTCAATCGCCAAGGGCCAGCCGGAACATGGCCGATAATCGGAGTGCCTGATGCAAAGTTGAAGCCGATGCGCGTGCCCTCTTCCCGCGCATGAAAGCCAGGACTGCTACACTCGCGATCAGGCGAAGTTCCACTCATCGTTGCCGAGGCATTGCTAAAGTTTGTAAAATTGGTCGCGGTTCCGAGGTAGAGAGAGGCGACAATTGCCGGAGCTTCGAAAATAGCAGCTTTCTTTCCCGTTCCGCAGAGGGTGTCGAACGCAAAGCCCGGATCATCATTATGCGTGTAGAAATTATAGCCTTTGTAGATCAAAGCGGTAGGATCAACGTAGGTGTTGGCCACGTTGTTTAAAGTGTTCGACACCTTCCACATAAAAGAAACGTTCGCGCGCCACTCACCATTCATATAGCGGTTCTTCAAAAAGTCACTGTATTTACCAAAGGCCGCGAGTCCATTCAAGAATGCAGGCGTTTCGTTTAATGCATTTCCCGCATTCACCTGAGCAAAGGCATCTTTTCGATTATCAAAGGAAATCGTACCGAGGCGCAGATGGCCTTTTATCGACCGCGTGGGGAGTGTAAAGACTCCATTTCCGGTAGCAAAAGGAAGACCAATGTTCTTGAAACTTTCGCCCTCAGCCGAAAGATTGCCCGCTGCGCTCTCAAAACTCACGAGCGAAATCATCTGACCTTCAGCGATGCGCAAATTGAGATCCTCAGTCATGTCCTGGCGAAGCTCACCATCTGTTTGGCCTTGAATAAAACTAATGACACGAGCCTCGGTTTCGCCGAAGTAGGCGCCTATGTCGGCTAATAGAGCAGCATCACGAATAATAGGAGACGCGTTAAGCTTCGCTTTAAGATTAATCGCGAGAGAGTCCCCTCGATCGATCTTAAGCTCAAAATAACCTGTGGCATCAACCGGCACGCGATGATGAATGGGCTGCGAATCACCAGGATTAAGTGTGAACAAAAGCAAATCACGGCGGGGATTCAGTACACCCGATAGGGTGATAATTTCGGCGCTCGTAGCATCCACGCCCGGCTCTTTCACGATGGTCGGCAATGGAGCTACCGGAGCCGAAGCCGCAGGAATAGAAACAATATCCGACCAAGGCGATATCGTTACCCTCGCGAGGGAATCAACGCAGCGAAAACGTCCAATTAACGTCGAGGCTTTTGTAAGTTTGATCCCGTACTCAACCCTAAAGCCTGCGGAGGCATCCAAAACGATACCCGACTGGACCGTTGCTGATTCGTAAAGATCGGCCCTGCATCCCGAAACACTTTGTCCCTCGGGCGAAACACCACTGAGCACAACGGATCGCGAAGCCTCGTTAAACGAGAGTTCAGGCTTCTTCCAAACCATAACCGGAATCGCTTCGTTTTTAACGATAGTCTTCTCCGACAAAACCCCCGTCGTCGCAACAACCGCAGTCAACGCTTTGTTCAAAACGGGCTGCTCAGCGGGTTTGGGGGCAGGAACTTCCGATGAAAGGACTTCACGATTCAAGATGGCTACCCAATAGGCCCCAAAGTATCCTTCGAATGCAATCAAATCTCGACCGTTCACATCATCATAAGAAAGCTTGGCCTGAACACCATCTAAAACTTTGATACCTGTAATCAACTTTTGTTCGGCCGGATCAAGGTACTTATAAAAGATTACAAATTTCGAACCTGCTAAATGGAGACCAGCTGTTACAGGTAGCGGCATGGTAATCGACAAGGGCCTTTTTAGATCCGCATTTTCGCTGGGACGAATAATCATGCCCGGAGTGGAAGCGGTTACTGAAATACCATCGGCAAGCCCAATCTCAGTCGCCATATCCGAGTCGCCAAGATCAGCGGCCTGTTCAATGACTAAGCTTACCGAGATTCCGAGAGTTCCTGGTTGGATCGTAACCCCCGCGCCTTGCATACCGCCAAGGTTCGGTGCATTAAGCATAACGTTTTCGGTCGCATTCGCTTGAATAGCTGTCACCGACTTTGAGTCCGTCCCGCTAAGAGCTGTCGTCGCATTTCTATTGCCCGTCACAGACCCGACCGATGCAATCGGTGTCTGAAAACACGCGGACGTGCAAAGACCTGCGAAGGCAATGACTGTAATTATTTTTGACAACATAATGTGACCTTTG
>JAZKGL010000362.1:0-1363 GCA_040385935.1 Bdellovibrionota bacterium | reverse complement strand
CGACTCTGATAGAGACGCTCAAGGTGCTGAGCCCGCGGCATACCCATACGTTTCAAGGCACGGATAGCCCCAATCCGTAGGTCCTCGATGATGGCAAAGCCCGTCTGGAACAAAGTCTTAGGATGCTCCTCGACGATGATCTTTGCACCCAGCTCGATGCTGCCGTCGGACAGATACTCAAGACCAAGGGAAACCAGAGATTTGCCTTGCTCAAGCACACGATGAAGACCCTGCGAATCATCCACACCGACGCGAGCGGCGGCACACAGTGCATTCGCGAGGTGAAGCATCGATTGATGAACCTGATAAAGCCCATCGAGATCTGTCCCATCATCACGAGCCTGCAAAAGACAGCTATCAAAGAAGGAATACTCTGAGCCCTGAAGCATCAGCGCATCTTTCGAATGCTCAGCCGACGTCTGACGTGCTTGCCATTTCTGACGAAGCTGCACGCGATCGATGGGTTGGAATATTTTCAATGACTCTTCGTAACTGACAAAGCCGTCTTCTTCCAATCGCGCTTTGCGGAACTGCGCAACCTGCGCTTCGTTTTCACGCGGCGGATTAAAGGTGGTATGCCCAAGCAGAGCATACGCATAGCGCATATTGTGTTCGCGAGCGGCTTCCATCAAAGATTCGATGAACTGCTCGTCATCTTTATCATCAACATTCATTTCATAAAAAACGGTATTGCAAGGCATAGGATAAGCGCGGTCTTCGACGCCGTGCGGAAGATCGTAGATATGCTCGACCTCATGCACGGTGAACACGCCTTCAAGCGTCGCAATCTGGTACTCGTCGTCGAGTTCAGAAAAACGGTTGAAAAGTTCTTCCTGAGACACCGCACCAAACGGCTTGAGGAATTCGAGCATGCGCTTAGGCGAGAAATCATCGCCGTTCCAGGCCTCGTAGTCGGCCATGTGAATGACCTGATCTTGCGAGAGCAAAGGCAAGATTTCCAGACAGCTTTCAAATCCCTTTTGCTTCAGCGCATAATAAAGCGGCTGAACAGGAAGATTCGGCACGATTTCTCGGGCTTCTGGGTTCTCGATAAGCGCTTGAATATCGATGCCTGCCAGCAGTCCAGTCGGTTCACCAGGCGTCCAGGAAAGACTTTGGTGACCAGCGTCATAACTATTAGCAAGGCTGACATCGGAGAGGCGTTTTTCCATCGAAGGTACTCCAAACAGGGAACTGTTCGTCGAAGGGAGCTCAAGTATAACAATGTAGAGTAAGACCGATATAAGAGGGGTCAAGAGGTCTTGGTTACACCTCTTCCCCAGCTTTGTCTACCGCATCACAACAAAGCGCCGAAATGATTGATTAATGGCAGGCCGAGAAGGAGCACGGCAAACACGCAGCT
>JAZKGL010000361.1:0-1704 GCA_040385935.1 Bdellovibrionota bacterium | reverse complement strand
AACGTCGCTTGTCCAATCTTCTGATTCAGCCGCTCCTTCAGACTCAGATTGGTCTCTACTGTATCGGCTTGTCATTTTTATTTGTGGCGCTGGTGTCGGTGATTCTCTATCAGAATCTTGGAAATCTCTTTGATGTCTTCTTCACCTTATCCGATGGTCAAGTCACACTTCATACGGTTACCGCGGCTTATCTGGATAACATCAAAGCTTGGGTTTACCTCTGTCTTGCCATATACGTTGTCAGCACGATCGGGATCTCGATCCTTTATACGCATCGGCTGGTGGGGCCTACGGTGGCGTTTCGCAGACATCTGGATGCGATCGAATCGGGGGATTACAGCTACCGGACCATTCTGAGAAAGAATGATGCGTTTCAGGAGGTCGCGACGCGCCTGAACGAAGTTTCGGAGATGCTCGAAGCTAAGGGCATTCACCCTAAGCGCTGAGTTTCCTGAGAGAAAAACTTGAGAACACGCTGAAAGGTTTCATCGAAGGGAGCTTCGATTGTAAACCTTTCGCCGTTTGTGCGTTCAAAGCTCAGGCTTTTGTTGTGGAGCAGGAGGCGGTGGCAATCGAGTCGGTCGCGAAAGAGGCGATTGTGAACGCCGTGGCCATACACGGTATCGCCGATGATGGGGTGAAAAACGTGTTTTAAGTGGCGGCGGAGCTGGTGCCGGCGGCCGCTTAGAGGGTTGAGAGAGACGAGGGAATAGCGGGACTCTGGATATCTTCCGCAGGGAAACGGGAGTGTTGCTTTCGCTAAATGTTTGATGGACGTTATTGCGTCTTGAATGAGTTCGGGCTTGTCTAAGTGTTTGAGTGGATAGTCGATGATTTGATCGTCGATAAAGCCGCGTGTGAGGGCTATATATTCTTTTGCTACTGATCGATCTTGGAATTGTTTTCCGTAAAAAGCGGCTGCCTCTGAACTTCGGGCTAGGAGTAGTACACCTGACGTCGCCCTATCGAGGCGATGGACGGCTTTCAACCGTATATTGAGCTGCATGGATAAAAGATCGATGACCGTCGGCTCATTGACTGCCGTCGCGTGGCTTTTGTGAACCAAGAGGTTTGCTGGTTTGTTGATGATAAGGATATCGGCATCAGAGTAGAGTTCTTTGAGAGTTAGCAAAAGTTTAAACCCTCAGCATCGTAGCGTGCATACACGAGTTTGGTAACCAGATCGTCGGTGACAAGATCTTTTCCTTGTAGGACGCCTTCGACGGCAAAGCCGAGGTGCTGCGCGACCGCGATAGAGCGTTTGTTACGAATATCGGCAATGAGAGTGATTCGCGCCATATTTTGGGACTGGAAGAGATATTTGAGGAGCAACTTTCCTGCTTCGACGACGTAGCCTTTACCTTGATAATCAGGAAGAACCCAGTATCCGAATTCGCAGGTCGTGAGGTCTTCGGAAAAGCCGTGGATAGAGAAACCGCCCATGCGGTTTTCGCTGTTTCTTGGACAAAGATCGAGGAGAACTTTGCCGGGATGGAAGCGAAAATCGAGGGCGGTTGTGTAGATTTCGGGTTCTAATTCCGTGTGGCTCACCTTCATATCGCGTAAGTAGGAATCTTCGTCAGACGTGGGGCGGAGTGAGACCCTCTCTGAATGCAGTGATTCGAACGCGAACATAGAAGGTTCCAGACTAAGCGGCCTTTGCTTCGTTAGCCGCTTCGGCTGCCAAAGTTCGGGCTTTGATAT
>JAZKGL010000360.1:0-2386 GCA_040385935.1 Bdellovibrionota bacterium | reverse complement strand
AAAAATCTGTCAACCGGGCCTGAAACCTCAAGGACTTAGTATTATGCGACATATTCTATCGATCGGTCTTTTATCCTTTATTATCACAGCATGCGGAGACTCAAGTACGACCCGCGAAGGCACTGGCCCTGTGCAAACAGCGCCTATTTTAAAGTTCGTAGAGTTTGAAGACTACGATGCAAGCTTTTCGAGCGATGGAACCAAAGCTGCTTTCCTATCGAATCGCACGGCAGGAACTCCTCTGGCTTATTACTTCGATGCAGCGGCGGAAACGAAACTCGTTCGTCTCGACGACAAGCTTTCGCTTGACCCGGCCGATGGTCGAGAATCTTGGGTTTCCCTCAATAATTCAGGAAGCCTTGTTGCTTTCTCACGCTTCAATGCAGCGGCTTCAACCCTTCAGCTCATAGTTGCCGAACCCAGTGGAGCTGCTCGCGCGACCCTTGATTTACCGGCGGGCGCAAGTCTGAGTAGCCTTGAGTTTGCACGGGGATCGGATGATTACATAGCTTATGTGCAGCGCGTCTTAGGTGTGAAGACTCTCAAGGTTTTCAAAGTCGATCGGGTGGCAGGGGCATCTGTGACCTTGACGGAAATTCGTCTGTTGGAAGGCCAGGATAAAGCTCATTTCCTGCTCGTCAATAATAGTCCGACTCTCATTTCATTTGCTGCACTCGATACGACGAGCATGAGTCGCGCCGCAACGATTCAATCTTATGATGCCGCTTTGCAAACCTGGGCTTCAAGCGTAGTACCTGTTTCAACCTCTATTTCAAGTCTAGACCGCTCCTTGGCTGTCACCCAAGCCGGACTCATTTCTATCGATCGCTTAAATCCAGCAAAGCTTCGTGTTCGCCTTGGGACTAGTTCGACCGCAGGTACGGACGTTGCGGCGGAAAAAGTATTGGTTACGGAAAAGGCTTCACAAAACGATGTTTTCGCAGCGGCGCTGAATTATGATTTTGCCAATACCAACTACGTGACCACGGAATCATTAAGTCTGACCAGCATCAGCGGTAGTCTCGATGGCGAGTATCTCTTGACGACGGGTCTTGATTCTTACTCGTGTATTCCCGCTGTTTATCAGCTTCCTGTTATGAAACTTATTCGTCGAAGTGATATGCAGACCGTGACTTTGATCCCAGCGCGTGCGACAGGCACAGTACCCTGGTCCGAACTCGCAACTAGCCCCTGTGTGAGTTACGATAAAGCCGGAGTGAAGGATTTGGATGCTGCGGTTTCTACTGCACAGCTCATCGGTCAGGATCAAGGCTTCTTCCTAGTGGCCTACACATCCGTTATTCGCGGCGATAGCGAAATTCGCCTCGCAAAGTTTAAAGTCGATTTTGCAACAGACGCCATCTCTGAGACAAGCATTACAGATATCTCGGCTAACTCGAGATAATTTTACTGAGCGGTCTTTGCTCTCGCCTTTTCACAATCGGCCTGGATTTGAGCCTTGAGTTCATCCAGGCCATTAAATTTTTTCTCACCGCGAATATGATGCGTGAGATAAATGCCCATCGGCAAATCATAAAGCGCGTCTTGTCCATACTCGCCCATTAGAAGATGAGTTTCGACGAGAAGCTGCGGCTTATCCTGAGCTATGGTTGGGCGATAGCCGATATTTAAAATGCAGGGAATCTTGTTTTCAGGCTGATGAAAAATCGGAGCGTTCGCTGTTAGGACGGCAAAGCCGCAGTAGACGCCTGCTTCGGGGAGGAGCTGCGATTTCACATCGATATTCGCCGTCGGAAAACCGAGTTGCCGACCAAGCTGTTTTCCCTTTTGAATCACACCTTCGAGAAGATAAGCGCGACCGAGAAGTTCGTTGGCCTTGAAGATTTGGCTGAGCTGAAGATACTTGCGAATCATACTGCTGCTGGCCGTTTGACCGCCGATGCTGACCTCGCCAGCTTCTTGAATTAACGCTTCGGGTAGAAAGTTGTGAAAGTCCGAGAGTGTGCCCGTGCGGCCTTTGCCGAATCGAAAATCGTAGCCAACCGTCACGGCGGTAGTCTTCAGATGATTTAAAAGGAGGTCTTTACAAAAACGCTCAGGGGTAAGCTGACTCAATTCTTGATCGAAGGATTGCACCACAACGCGATCCACGCCGAGTTCCGCGAGCGCACGAAGCTTCTGCTCGGGTTGAAAGAGTCGAGGAAGCTGCAGTGTGGGTTGAAAGTATTCGCGTGGGTGGGGATCAAAGGTTAAAACCGTGGTCTTCGCTCCCCGTTCATTGGCCGCTCGGCGGGCTAATCGAAGAAGTTCCTGATGACCGAGATGACAACCATCGAAGTTACCGATGGTAAGCGAACTCGACTCTTCGGCGAGGAGCGAATGATTCTGCAGATCCTGGCTTTGAATTACTTTCAAGGACTGACCC
>JAZKGL010000359.1:0-7567 GCA_040385935.1 Bdellovibrionota bacterium | reverse complement strand
GCAAGCAGGATTCCATCGGTAATGACACGGAGTTCAACGTGAAATCGAGATTCGAGAGCCTTGGGGTTTTCCTCCCCGCTAATGTCCAGAAGATGAATGATCGCATTGCGAGCATGACCAATCCACCCATGTTCGATCTCGGTGCGATTACCGGTATCAAGGAAACTCGTGTTGCAAACGACGACGAAGACAGCTTGCATCTCGCTATACAGGCCGCTAAGGACGCGCTTAAGCGTTCCAAGTACAAGCCCGGCGATCTCGATGTCGTCATCTCTTGCTCGATTTCCCGCTATGTGGATGGCCCAGCTCACAACAACTTGTTTGAACCACCCCTAAGCCTCTTCATCAAAAACGAACTCGGCGCCCCGCAAGCGATGCACTTTGATGTGTCCAATGCCTGTGCCGGCATGTTCACTGGTGTTCTGCTCCTCGATCGAATGATCAAAGCCGGAGTCGCCAAGACTGGCCTCGTCGTCAGCGGCGAACATATCACCCATATTTCCCGGACTGCGGTCAAAGAAATCCGCACAGCCACCGATCCGCAGTTTGGTTCGATGACTGTCGGTGATTCAGCCGCCGCTGTGATTATGGATCAGACAACGGATGAAAACGAGGGCATCGACTACCTCGAACTCATGACCTGTTCAGAATACTCACGCCTTTGTATCGGCATGCCAAGCAACGAAAATCCTGGTCCCGCGCTCTACACGATCAATGCCGAAATGCATAAAAAAGATCGCATTCAACTCTGGCCAAATTACCAGATGGACTATTACAAAAGTAAGCAGGCCGATATCAAAACCGAGAAGTTCGATTACGTCGTCCACCATCAAGTCGGACTCAAAGCGGTGAGTAACTTCAATCGCTACGGCTCCGAATACTTCCAATTTCAACTCCCCGACCCACTTAACATACTCGAGGAAACCGGCAACACCTCGACGACCTCGCACTTTCTCGTGCTGCACAAGGCCCTCAAAGACGGCACTTTAAAAAAGGGCATGAAAGTCCTTTTAGTCCCCGCGGCCTCAGGCGTCGTCACCGGATTTCTTTCGTTAAAAATTTCCAATCTGGGAGTCTGAGATGGGCGCAGTGATAATCGGGACCGGAATAAGCAGAGACGGAAAGCTTAAAAGCGCGATAGCCCATGCGGCCGAAGCGGGTAAAAAGGCGATCGAAAACGCCAAGATCGAAGCCACCGAAGTCGATGTCGTCATCAACGTCGGCATCTATCGCGAAGATAATATGGTTGAGCCCGCGATGGCCGCGATCATTCAAAAAGAGTTAGGCATCAACCTTGACTACGTAAAAGCCAGTCCGAGGCGAGCCGCCTTCTCCTTTGACTTAATGAACGGTGGAATCGGTGCCCTCGATGCTCTCAAAGTCGCTGATGCCATCCTGCAAAGCGATTCTGCAAAATATGTTCTTATCGTCGGCGCTGACATCCATCCTTCGGGAATGAAAGCCTCAGACTTTCCGTTTGCCGAAGTCGGTTCAGCGATCCTCTTGAAAAAAGGAACCGACAAATCCAAAGGCGTGATCGCCTCTCACTTTGCCTCGAAACCTCACAAATTCGCCGGCCGAACGGGAATGGTAAAGACCAAGGAAATGGGCACGACCGGCCGCAGCCACATAGTAATCGCCGATGCGCCAGACTATGTAGCAGCGATCACCGATTTTACTGTGACCACGACTAAAGAATTCATGCAAAAGCAAAATCTCAAAGGCGACTCAATCCAACTAATTTCCTCGCAGGTTTCGGCCTCGCATGTCGCAACCTTGCAAGACGCTTTGCAAATCAAAAACTCGCCGAACCTCTTCAAAGAATTCGGCGGTGATACTCACTCGGCAACCTACGGCCTAGGTCTTCATCAGCTCAGCAAAGCGGGCGCGATGAAGGCCGGCGAAAAGATTTTGCTCGCAGGAGGCTCCTCAGGTCTTGCCGCAGGCTGTATCCTTTACGTCTGTTAATAGGCTTTTCAGGGAGCGTGCATTTTGCAAAATCCATACGATGTGTTAGCCGCGAACGCGAAACGAACGCCGGATCGAATCGCTTTGAAACTTCCTGGCTCAAGTGTGAGCTACACCGAGTTTGTAAGCATAGTCGATGGATTTGCCGAGGTGCTGGTGCGCTCGGGATTTCAGCCGGGTTACAAAGTCGTCGTTATGGTCAAACCAGGGCTGGAGCTGTATGCTCTGGCCTTTGCTTTATTCAAGGTCAAAGGCATACCGGTCATCGTCGATCCAGGCATGGGCCTTAAACGCATCCTCGCGAGTTATGAGCACGTCGGCGCCGAAGTCTTTATTGGCATTCCAATCACTCAAGTCATCCGTTCTTTCGCGACCGAAACCTTCTCATCGCTAAAGCTCATCTATTCAGTAAAGGATGGTTTGCTCAAAATCGTTCGTGGTCAAAATCAAACAGTAACCAACTACACTCTGCCTGTTCCCATACAAAAAACAGAGTTGGGCTTCATAACCTTTACAACGGGCAGCACGGGTCCGGCCAAGGCCGTTGAAGCAAGCTATGGAATGCTTGAAGCCGCGGTTCACATTATCCGCACGCAATTCGATCAAGGCCCCGATGAAAAAGATTTGGTGAGCATGCCGTTTTTTGGCTTGATTTCGCTCATGATCGGTTCAACTGTCGTCATCCCCAAAATGAACCCAGGAAAACCCGCTCACATCAATCCAGCGATCATTGCTAAAACGATTCTCGATGAAGGCATCACAAGCATGCTGGCCTCGCCTGCTTTTTACGACAGGCTTTCCCGTTATGCCGAGGGGCATAACATCGTCTTTCCCACTCTACGCTGCATGACGGCGGGCGGGGCGCCGATGACCCTCGACATCATGAAACGCTGCGAAAAGATGCTGAGCGCTCAAGGAAAATTCTATGTCTGCTGGGGGGCAACTGAAGGCCTTCCGCTCTCGTTTATCAATGTGAAAGAGGTCGAGAGTCTAAAGATTCCTGTCATTGCAGGCGGTCTGGGAGCACCGATAGGGCGACCAGTCTCCGGCGTTCGCCTCGAAATTATTCGCCTGCACAAAGGCGATGCTCCGGCTTGGAACGAGCGAGACGCATTACCCCATGGGGAACTCGGCGAGATCATCGCAAACGGACCGAATGTAAGCACGGCCTACTACAAAGACGATAAGGCGAATCGCGCCCATAAGCTCATCGATTCTCAGGGACAAATCTGGCATCGAACCGGTGACGTCGGCTTCGTGGATGCCGAGGGTCGCGTGATTTTCACAGGGCGAATGGCTCATATGGTGGAATTTGAAGGTCACACTTACCACAGCGTTGCGTGCGAAGGTGTGAGCAACTCCCACCCTTTAGTAAAACGTTCCGCGTTAGTCTCCGCTTTCGACAAGCCAACGATGATCATTGAACTCAGACCAGAGGCCACCAAAGCCGATCAAATGAAAATTAAAGATGAAGTTCGCTCGCTCTTACAAACCAACCCGTACACAGCGAAAATTCAGGACATCCTGATTCATCGTTCGTTCCCCGTCGATCCTCGTCACAACGCAAAGATCGAACGAGCGAAACTCGCTCTGTGGGCATCTTATTCGCCAAGTCTAAGCTCCCACTTACCAAAGATCATTCCTATCGGGGGCTGGCTGTTCCTACTTGCGCCGCTATTTTTTGAACTCAATCATTTTTGGTGGGTGATCTGGTGGATCGATTTCCTCCTTTCAACCGTCGCGCATCTTGCGCAGATACCGACTGCAATCCCCATTGCCGAGATCCATGGTTATTCCAAAAAGGAAACGGCCTTCTGGACCATGTTCCTAGGCGCTACTTTCTGGAAACCCCTTACGCTCACACCCAAGGCATAAAAAGATGAAGGTTTTGATCACAGGCGCAGCCGGATTTTTGGGAAGTCACATACTGGACCGTGCTTTGGAGCTAGGCCACGAGCCCCACGTAATCGTGCGAAAAAGCAGCAATACAAAGTATATCGACTCCTTAGCTCCGCGTGTGACTAAGCACATAAGTGATCTTGCTCATGCAGACGGTGTGGCAAAGGCCTGTGAAGGGATCGATCTCATCATTCATTCTGCGGGCCGTGTCACCGATCATGGTCTCTACGAGGATTTCTATAAGGATAACGTGGTCGCGACCGAGAATCTTTTGCAGGGGGCGCGAACCCACGGCGTAAAGCAATTTGTATTCGTGAGTAGTCCAAGCATCTTCGCCGCCGATGAAGATCACGTCCTGGTCGATGAAACCATTCCCTACCCTAAGCGTTATGCAAACTACTATGCGGAAACCAAGAGTATTTCCGAGCAGGCAGTACTCGCCGCGAATACCCCAACTCTCTACACCTGCAGCCTAAGACCTCGTGGTATTTGGGGCGAGCGAGACTACAATGGTTTCTTTCCGAAGCTTTTAACGGCTCTTTATCGCGGCAAGCTCAAAGATTTTGCTGCCGGGAAGAAGGTTCATGCCAGCGTCTGTCATGCCAAGAACATAGCCGACGCGTGTTTCCAAGCAGCTGCGCACCCCGATCGCACAGCGGGCCAAGCTTATTTTATAGCTGATGCGGAAAATGTTTATGTCTGGGATTTAGTGGATAAGGTTGGTTCTCGACTGGGTCTACCTAAAGTAGGTCCACCCGTTAACAAGGCGATACTCAATGCGGCTGTCTCTCTCATTGAGACGATTTGGGCTCTACCCTTTCTTCGCAAGAACTACTCGCCACCTATTTCCCGATATTCCTTAGGCATGTTGACCAATCACACAACTTACAGCATTGCCAAGGCGCAAAAAGACTTCGGCTACGCACCGAAGTATTCCATGTCTAAGAATCTTGATGATCTTATAGTCTGGATAGAAAAAGAGGGTGGTCTGAAGAAGTATCTTGGGATCAAAGATTGATCCCGTTCAGTGATGAACGTTGCGAGCCCCACCGAGACTAAGGGAAAGTGCATAAAGCGCTTCTTTAGCCTGCAGCAAAATCGCTTCGCGTGAACCCTCGGGCGCAAGAGCTGAGGCGTTCTGAAACGCGATAGCGGCTTTTTCATACTCATGAAGTTCAAACCGTTTGATGCCAATAAACTTCCACCATTCGACGGCAAAGCTCGTAGGTAGTCCGACAGGGATTGCTCTCTTCTCAAGAGAGTCGAGCAGACCTTTTTGTTTTTCAGTAAATCGATGATTACGTAGATAAAGATAGTTGAGCAGCCAGGGATTGTTCTCAGGTTTGCCATCGAGCCCAGGCGTGGAACGAATCTGCCCCGAAAGTAGACCAAGCCAAGCTTTTGGAGTCTTACCTTCCATCTCGCTCAGTATTCGCCGACTCCAAAGCTGCCGTAGAGTTCCATCGCCGATTTCATATCGCTCAAGATCAAACAAAAGTTTAGTGATCAGGCTCGAAGCCTCCTGCGGACGATTCAGTGCGATCAACAGATCAAATTCCAAAGTTGCTGCATCGACATCTTCCTGAACTTTGATCGGATCGTGTCGTTCACGCTTCGCACGCGCAAGCAGATCATCGCTTGCGCCTTGGCTTGCGTAATCACTGCGAAGAAGCTGGAGACGAGTCGCCGGGCCGGGCTCAAGATCTACGCGCCAAGTCCAGTAATCGCGTTCCACATCCCAGTCTTTCGGCTGGCGAATCGTCACAAGATCCGCTTTCGATGAGCTGGCGAGAAGAGACTTTGAATGAGGACAGCGATCATAGAGAAGTCCGGGATAACGAAAGAGAGCCTCAGCAGCGATATCTTCTTTTCGATCCGAATAATTCTTCATTAAAAAATTGGTCCAATCGGAAATAATCGTTCCGTTCTCTTTGCCGAACACCGACTCCCAGCTTTGACCAGAATAGAGGGCTTTAACCTTGGCGATTCCGTAATGATCGATCAAAAATTTAATCAAAGAGCCTGCGACCGTGTAAGCGCGCCGACCCGATTCACCCCAAAACATAGGGGAAAACAGCTTTTGCGGATCGATTTGCTGGGAGCGAAGAATATTCGCCGCTCCGCTATGCAAGGAGATTTCGTCTTCACTGGGAGCCAGAGCGGTAGCAAGGCCTTCGGTAAAACCCATATTCGGATGAAACCCAAGACCAAAAAACGCAAACGAGGAAGCCATGGCATGAACAAATTCGTGACGAAGTGTTCCGTGCGGCCAGCTTTCCGCAACGATATGAACCGAAGGCGTTTTCACATCCGTGATATCCGTACCATCGCCGCCGAACCAAAGTTTCTTTTCGCGGCGAGACGGATAGATAAAGAGTTCAACGTGCGTATCGTAAGCCTCAAGTTGTTTCGCCAAATCTAACGAGTGAAACTCAGCTGACGCAAAAATTTGATCGATAAGCTCCATTTTCTCAGGGGAACTTGGCATTTTGTAATGCAAAGTAAAATACTTGGCCTGGCGTGTTTCAGGCATGAGTTTAGTCAAAGCCTCGATGCCGTGTGAGGTACTCGGATAGGTCGATGCTTTCCAGTCAGCTCCCAAAGCGAGTATCAAAGCGCACACGGCTACGATGCGAGAGATTTTTTTAGAAAATAAAGCAACGGCAAGAAGGGCAATGGCGATAGCCACGTGACTTCCGCGAGCCCAAAGTATTCCCGAATCCACGGCAATTCCATTGTCATAGATCGCGCCATGCAAAAATCCGGCAAGTATATGAGTCATGCGTTTCTGAGGCTGGCTCCAGAGTGTCCAGGCCATTTCCAAAAACGACAAAAAGATAGCCGAGCAGTAGATCAGGCTAAGAAACCGAAGCCCGCGCGCCTTACCTTTAAGCATCAACCAAGCTACGCCGTGCGATAAGAGAAGATGAGGAAAAATTTGAACGGCCCACCAAAAGCGGAAATCGTTTTCACTGCAGAGGCAGTATTGAGTTTGAAATAGGAGAAAGGCAGGAATAAGGGTGATAGCCGCTGAAATAAGAAGCTGACCCAAAGCGCGAAGAGGCGTCGGCACAACCATGCGGGGCGTAAAAAACAAAACAAGTGGAATAACTAAAAGCAAATAGCTGACGAGTGTAGCGTATTCGTATTCAAGGTTACGGGCGATGGGAAGTGCGAGAGGGAGGGTGCTGCTAATGAGAACTAGGGCAGAGGGAATTATAACGTTCAAATATTTCATCCTGCCCCCATATGAAAACGTAAAACCAAATAGACGATTTGATCAAGGGCGATCATATACCATTAAAGAACTGCCACTGGCGCGAGCCGTGGCGGCAAATCGAGAGAACTTGATCGCGGTGCACAAGCACAGACTTGGTCAGTTTATATTTATCTTCCTGATTCGCCTGACGAATATCCATGATCATGACTTCAAACATGAGTTCAATAGATTGAAAGAGGTTAGCCAAACGGTGGCTAAGAAAACATTCGCCCGGAACCAAAGTCTTATAACCGTTCTTCTTCATCATATCGTAGTCTCGAAAAGCATCGATCAGTTGTTCATCGCCCAAAAGCCCGGCTAAGACTTCGAGTTGTTTGACCTTAACTTCGATTAGTTCCGCCGTTTCAGTCTTATAAACACTTACGCGATAATACGTGAGTTGTTGATGAATTTCCGACTTAATATCACGGCATAACTCGA
>JAZKGL010000358.1:0-34384 GCA_040385935.1 Bdellovibrionota bacterium | reverse complement strand
TAGCCTTACATCCCCTCTTTAAAAAGAGGGGGATTACGGCAAAGTATTCTAAAATGCGCTCAGCTCAACGCCAACTCCCACCCAAAGCCCGATACAAAGCAATATCATTATTCAGCCGCAATTCATTCAACCGCAGATAAGCCCGATCCGAATCAAACTGACTTCGCTGAGCCTCCAGATACTCAAGATATCCCGAGATCCCCCGCTCATACCTCACCCGGGCGATACCAGCCCGTTCAGCATCCGCATCCCGCACCGCCTTCTGAGCCGCAACCTGCTGCACAATAAGATCATGCGACATCAGCGAACTCTTCACTTCCTTAAACGCATTCTGAATCGCCTGCTCATACTGAATCACCGCAATTTCCTTACGAATCTTTGCAGCATCCAGATTCGCCCGATTCCGCCCACCTGTGAAAATAGGAATATTAATTTGCGGCACAAAACTCCAAACCTCAGAATTCGCTTTAAACAGTCCATCTAAATCAGAACTCACCGAACCAATGTTCGAAGTCAAACTGATACTAGGAAAAAACGCAGCGCGAGCCGCCCCGATATTCGCATTCGCCGCCTTCAGGAGAGACTCCGACTGCAAAATATCCGGCCTGCGCGCGAGCAGAGTCGATGACACGCCAGGGTTCAATTCAGGAAACCGAATACTATCGACGAGCAAACCACTTTTCTCTGGCTGAAAATTAAAGTCTCCAACCAGTATTCGCAAGGAGTTCCGATTCAATTCAATCTCACGCTTCACTTCCAAGAGACTGGCGCGAGCCGACTCGACAAGCATCTGCGAGGTCTTCATTTCCAAAAGATTCGCAATACCACTCTTTACCCGGTTACGATCGATCTCAAGGCTGTCTTCGCGTGATCGCAAAGTCTCTAAAGAAAGCTGCTCTTCCTGCGACAGCGATAGCTCACGAATCCAAAGACTCGCAGTCTCCGCAATGAGACTCATCTGCACCGTTCGCAGAGCCCACTCTGTCGCCTGATAGCGTTCAAGGGCAGCATTCGACAAACTCTTTACCCGGCCGAAGAGATCAAGCTCGTAAACAGTCAGACCAACCGATCCTTGATACAAAGACGAAGTCACTCCTTCACCCGACAGAGGATCGATGTTTTTGCCACGAATCAAAGTTCCATTCGCATTTACACTTGGTAATCGCTCCGCTAATTGAATCTGATAAAGCGCCCTGACTTCCTGAACCTTGAGCGCCGCAACCTTTAGATCACGGTTATGAATCAAAGCGGCTCCAATCACTTTCTGCAAACTAGGATCTTTAAAGTGCTCTCGCCAGTCTCCACTCGCTGTCACCGCGTCCGCTGGGGCATCATCCGAACTAAACTTATCAGGAACGGGCGCCAGCGGCCTGTCATACATCGGCGAATAACTGCAGCCCCCCAAGAGGAGAAGCATAAAAATCAAACCTAACTTCATACCTTTAGCTCCACCAAAGCCTGATTCGAATCCACTTCGATCGGCTTAACGCCAACTTTCCGAACTTTTCTACCCACATTGAAGTAACGACCAATCACGGTGAAAAACATCGGGACGAAAAAGATCGCAAGTATAGTTGCAAAGAAGATTCCTCCCAGAACACCTGTACCAATCGCGTTTTGCGCGCTTGATCCCGCTCCGCTTGCCAGAGTAAGCGGCACAACACCAAACCCAAACGCGAGCGACGTCATCACAATCGGTCTTAGACGAAGCCGACAAGCTTCTATGGTCGCTTCCATCAGATCATGACCCTCGGCGTACAGATCCTTAGCAACCTCAACGATAAGAATCGCATTCTTCGCCGACAACCCTATCGTTGCAATGAGCCCAACTCGAAAGTAAACATCGTTCGGCAAACCGCGAAGCGTAACACCCAGCACGGCCCCCAAAACACCGAGAGGCACCACCAGTATCACTGCAATGGGTATCGTCCAACTTTCATAAAGCGCCGAAAGCGCAAGAAATACGATCAATAGCGAGAGAGCATAAAGTATAGGAGCTTGGCTCCCCGACTCTCTTTCTTCCGACGATTGCCCTGCCCATTCAAACCCTGTCCCGGCAGGCAGCTTGCTAATAATATTTTCCATAGCAAGCATCGCATCCCCCGAACTCCCCGTTGGCGGCGCTGCGCCGCTGATAGCCATCGACGGATAACCATTAAATCGCGTGAGCTGTGGCGGGCCACTAGTCCATTTCAGATCAATAAATCCCGAAAGCGGGACCATAGCCCCCGAAATACTGCGCACATAGACTTTACCCACATCCGCCATCTCAAGACGATTAATACCTTCCGCTTGCACCATAATTTTACGAACCTGATTCTTCAGCATAAAATCGCCGACATAATCTGATCCAAACAAAACCGCCAAAGCCGAATTGATTTCCGCAATGGGCACGCCCATCGCCTCGGCTTTCTCCCGGTCAATCGCAAGCTCAACTTCTGTCGAATCAGGCACTCCAGAAAAATAGGCCATGGCTATGTTGGGGTTTTGATTCGCTTGCCCCAGCAATGAGTTTCGTGCATTCACAAAAGACTTTTGACCAAGGTTATCCTGATCTTGAAGCCTAAGGTCAAAACCCGTGGAGTTCCCAAGACCAGGCAAGGGAGGTGGATTCAAAACGAAGGCGGAGAAGTCATCACGTCCATAAAAGGTTTGATTCACCCGCGCGATAATCGAATAAACCGATTGATCATCCGCTTTTCTCTCATCCCAATGATCAAGAATCGCAAAGACTATGCCTGTGTTCGTTCCCATCCCAAGAAAACTCCAGCCGCCAATCGCGTAAGTGTAACTGACTGGTTCTTTTTCCCGAAGATAAGTTTGAATCGCATCAAGGCTTTTCATCGTCTCGGCCAGCGGAGTGCCTTGCGGTTTATTGACGAGGGTAATGAAGTAACCTTGATCCTCTTCCGGAAGAAACGAAGAAGGCAAACGAACGAACAGCAAAACGGTTACTATCACAATCAATCCAAACGAAACGACCCAGCGCATAGGCCTTCGAATCGTCTTATCCACACGCGCGGTGTAGCGTTCCGTTGCCGTTTTAAAACTTTTGTTAAACCAAGCAAAGAACCGATTCGAATTATGCCCGCCTTGTTCCACAGGCTTCAATAGAGTGGCCGCCAGGGCAGGCGTGAGCGACAAAGCAAGAAATGCGGAAAAGAAAATCGAAACCGCCAAGGTCACCGCAAACTGCCGATAGATGTTACCAACAACACCACCAAAGAAAGCCATAGGCAAGAACACAGCTATCAAGACTACTGTGATACCGATGATCGCACCACTGATCTGCGTCATCGCTTTAATCGTCGCCTCATATGGCGGTAAGCCTTCTTCGGCCATCAATCGCTCGACGTTCTCAACGACCACGATCGCATCATCGACCAATATTCCGATCGCCAGAACCATAGCGAACATCGTCAAGACATTTATAGAGTAACCAAGGCCTAAGAGTACGGCGAGCGTCCCGAGCAAAGCCACCGGCACCACGAGAGCTGGAATCAGAGTGGCCCGAAAATTTTGCATGAAGAGAAACATAACGAGAAAGACAAGCACCATCGCTTCGATAAGCGTATGAATAACACTTTCTATCGAAATTTTCACAAACTGCGAGGTCTCAAAAGGAATCTCATATTTTACGCCACGCGGAAGACGACGTTCCAGTTTCTTCATCATCGATCGAATGAGATCAGCCGTTTCAATGGCGTTCGAGCCAGGAGCCAGTTTTACCGCAAGACCGCTCACAGGTTTCCCATTGAGTCGTCCGCTCGTCCCGTATTCCGCAGCGCCCACCTCGACGCGTGCAATGTCATGGATACGAATCGCGGACCCATCGGAGTTCATGCGCAAAGGAATATTACCGAAATCTTCGGCCGTTTTATAAGGCGATTCCGAAGTCATGTTCGCACTGATGGGAGCACTATCCGGAACGCCGAGCGTTCCCAGTGCGCCCACTGTCACACGATTGGAATAGATCCGAAGCGTGCTCGAAAGATCAGCCGCAGTGAGACTCATAGAGGCAAGCTTTGCTGGATCAGGCCAGATACGCATTGCACTTTCGGTACCAAACTGTTGAACTTTTCCTACACCAGGAACTCGACGCAAAGGTTCGAGAACAACTGAAGTAGCGAGTTCGCCGAGCTGAGATTCACCCCATTCTTTGTCGCTCGAAGTCAAAGTTACGATCATAGCGAAACTGTTCGAAACCTTTTCGACTTTCACGCCTTGACGTCTTACGATCTCGGGTAGTCGAGACTCCACCGTCTTCAAACGGTTTTGAACCTCCACCGCTGCAAGGTCGATATCAGTGCCTTGATTAAAAGTCACCGTAATCGTCGAAAGATTCGCAGCGCTGCTCGAATTGATGGATTTAAGACCAGGAGCCCCATTGAGTTCCCGCTCTATCAGTGTCGTAACCGCTTCTTCTACCGTTCGCGCCGAAGCGCCTGGATAGACCGAAGTAATCTCGACCGTGGGCGGAGCAATATCGGGATACTGTTCGATCGGCAAAAATTTAAGCGAAAGTATTCCTGCGAGAATAATTCCTAAGGAGATCACCCAAGCAAAAATTGGGCGATCAATAAAAAATCGAGCCATAGTGTGTGAGCCTTTTTATTGAATTTGGGCTTTTTGTTCGATTTGCGTTGGAGCAACCGTGCTGGACTCAGCTTTAGGAACAGCTTTCACGAGACTGCCAGGCATTAGCATCCCTGGGTTGCTCAAGATCACCTGCTCGCCGCCTTTCAGACCTGAGGAAACAATCCAATTCGTACCTTTTAATTGGTTTGCTACAACAGGCACCATCTCAACCTTATTTTCGGCATTCACTATCATCACCGACGCGCTATCGTTGCCACGAATCAACCCATCGCGAGGAATAAGAATCGCAGTTTTGTTGAGGGCACGCGCTAGCTTGAGGCTCACGAATGCGCCCGGCAAGAGTTCGCCTCGTTTATTCGGGAACACAGCGCGCATCGCAACCGTATCGGTTTTAGGATCAACAGCGAGATCACTAAAAAGGAGTTTGCCTTTTTCGCTATAGGACGTTCCATCCGCCAAGACGATTTCTACTTCAATATTTTCTTCAGCGATCTTTTCCAAACTTCCGTTATTGGTCGCTTGACGAAGCAAAAGAACGTCACGCGCAGGCTGGGAGAAGTTTGCGTAAATAGGATCGATTTGCTCGACTATAGTTAATGGAGTTGGTGAATCCAGGCCGACTAAAGCGCCTTCGGTGACCATGGCTCTTCGCGCACGACCTTCGATAGGAGACGTTACGGTCGCATAATCAAGATTGAGTCGCGCATTTTTCTGCGAAGCTTCCGCTGACGCCAGCGCAGCTTTCGCCTGAGCAGCCTCAGAAACAGCCGACGCATATTCCATTTCGCTTACCGCTTTGACTTCACGAAGGCCTTGGTAGCGATCCAGTCGATCTTCAGCCGCAACCAAACTCGCTTTCGCGCTTTGCACTTGGCCTCCGGTGATATCGTAGGCGGCTTTCATCGGCGCGGGATCGATTCGAAAAAGAGCTGTCCCTGCTTTAACCTCTTGCCCTTCCTGATAGAGCTTCGACATGACGATCCCTGCCGCACGCGCGCGCACTTCAGCCTGGCGGTAAGCTTCGAGGCGACCAACCAGCTGCGATAGGACGGGCTCGGTTGTGACTTTGGCGATGACGACAGACACTTCGGGAATAGGGAGCGCAGGAGGAGCTTTCTTTTCGCAAGCTGCGAGGAAGACTAAGAGAGCCAACATAAGTTGCGATGAATACTTCATTTCGAGTCTAATCCCATCAAGGTTGAAAAGGCTTGGCTTCCCAAAATTTAGACCGCAAAAATCCCGGCTACCAAAATTCAATGATTTTGATCGCGAAGAAATTCGTGTATTTCTGTTGAGGTCCAAGTCCGTTTTAGTCGGTAGAATTAAGCCGTGCCCTTTTTCGTACCGTACGGTATGTTATGTCCAGGGCAGAGGTTTTTGCAAGCGAAATAGAATACCGCTCAGTACTAATCATACATATCGGGAGGTTATATGGGTCGGCCCAAGCAGTTCGAAAGATGTGAAGTCACCAACAAGGCACTCCAGGTGTTTTGGCAGAAGGGGTTTCTTGACACTTCCCTAAAGGATTTAGAGGAAGCGACGGGCGTCTTCAAGCCGGCCCTCTACTCGGAATTTGGGGACAAGGTAGGACTCTTTTTAGAGTGTATGAGGTATTATCGCGAGAACTATGCAAAAGAACGCCTTCTGAAACGAGACCCACCAGGCTGGTCGAACATCGAGGCCTTCTTAAAACCTGACATTTTTAAAAACTGCGAAAAAAGCTGTTTTGATATCGATGTCTTCTCGCGCGACTTACCTATATTGGAACGCGAACTCGGCAAACCTATGGGTAACGGCATCGACCATATTCCGCCCATGATTAAAACCAATCTCGAAGCGGCGGGTGTCGCGCACGATAAACTCGATACGCTCACCAGTACGATATTTATATTTTACTGCGGACTTTCCGTTGTTGCGAAAGCTCAGACGAATGAGCAGTTGACTAACCTAGCTATGGAATTTCTGGATAGCGTTCGCTAGGTCACTCTCGGTCTGATTGAAAGTCATTTTCCTGATACCTTTGGATCATACTCAATCATCCATTCGATTCCATACTTGTCTCGAAACATACCGAAATACGATCCCCAAGGACTGTCGTCCATGGGCATTTCCACGCTTCCTCCCGCAGAAAGCCCTGTGAATAACTTATCCGCCTCCTTGCGACTCTCAGCGCTCACAGATATTTTCGATCGATTTTCGTTTTCGCTGACCGGGCCCAAACTTTCAGGAACGTCATTGGCGATTAAAACGTTTTTCCCGATAGGCAAAACGATTTGTAATATTTTATTCATCTCTTTAGCAGGCACGGGGAACTCGGCACTGGCTAACTCTTTTAACCGAAGGATCTTAGAGAACTCGCCGCCAAACACGGATCGGTAGAATTCGAAGGCTTCCTCGGCGTTTCCGTTGAAATTGATGTGGGGATTGATTGTTGCCATAACCATCTTCCTTATTTCAAAAATTTTATGCCGCTGGGATTCTCCCGAGCAGCGCTTTCGATCTAAGTTGCCACATTTTTAAAACGATCGCCAGTGCGCAGCTGCTGGTCATAAGAATGGCCAACCCACGCGTTTGATAATTTGCATAAATGAATCCTCCTGCCACCGACCCGGTAGCCATCCCGAGGAACAGGCCTGTCGCGAAGATTGCGTTGAGTCGACTTCGTGCGCCGGAATCAAGACCATACATAATACTCTGATGAGCAACAAGGCTTGCCTGCACTCCAAAATCAAAACCAACGGCACAAATGATAAGCAGCATAAATCGACTGTCTGGAGTTATCGAATCTGTAAAAAAGAGCAACGCAAAGGACACGAGGGCAATCGCAGACCCCGCATAGGACACGTAAAGTGGCCCAAATCTATCGGATAATCTCCCGCCTAGCGTAGCCGCCAAAGCCCCAGCAGCACCAGCAAGCCCGAATGCACCTGCGGCCCCCGCTCCCATTTGAAACTGATCCTGGAGCACCACGGCAAGCGTCGTCCAGAATGCGCTGAATGCCAAACTCAGCAGGGCTTGAGACAGTGTGACAACGCGCAGTGCACGATATTTGGCGATGAGTTCAAACAGGGAAAACATCAATTTCTTGTAAGTATAGCTTGTTGTCGGTTCAAACTTGGGAAGCATTTCATAGGACAATAGCAGAAGAAATCCGATTGCTGTCAACGCAAAGACAAATACCATTCGCCAGCCATAATTCTCCGAAATAAACCCACTTATGACACGTGACAGCAATATTCCTAGCATCAGTCCGGTCATAACAATGCCAAGATTCTTTCCTCGTGAATGCGAGGGCGATAAAATAGCAACAGCTGGAACGAAGTCTTGAGCAGCCGTAGCCACGATCCCGGTGATAAAACTCGCGGCTATCAACATAGTCAGATTCGTCGATAAAAGGCTTAAAGCGAGTGCAATTAAGAGTGCGCAGAGCTTTACTAAAATGATAGTCTTTCGATCATAACGGTCGCCCAGCGGCGCAAGAAAGAAGAGTCCGATGGCATAACCAATTTGTGTCACGGAAGGAATGAGACCTATAGTTGTGACGGACGCGTGGAACTCGGAGCGGATCAAACCAAGCATAGGCTGGGTGTAATAAAGCGTTGAGACACTGATCGCAGCGCCTAGAGTGAGTAGAAAGAGTAGCATCGGGCTTAGATCATTTTTTTCGATGTTTTCCATTTTTATTCCTGTCTTCTGTTTGATTCACAAACCATACTACCCCAGGACCCTCAAGCTTTGTAGTCCGTGGAAAGGAACAACGGTTATACACAATGAGTATAACAAAGAACACACAACCCAGTTTTGACCGAATCGAACTCATGCTCACCTTCGTTCGAATTGTCGAGATGCGGACCCTGAGTGCAGCTGCTATTTCTCTGAAAACGACTCAACCCACAGTGAGTCGGCGTCTCAAAGCTCTCGAAGGGGCTCTTGGTGTTAAGCTAATTCATCGAACGACCCATCAACAAACGATAACGGACGAAGGGAAGGCTTTCTACTCGCATGCGAAAGATATACTGCTGCGTTGGGAAATCGCAGAAAGTGAAATCAAAGGCCATCGAGAAACTCCGTCTGGGCTGCTGAGAGTACAGGTTCCTCATGCCTTAGGACAGGACCATCTACTTCCTGTTGTCGATAGCTATCTAAAAAAATTTAAAGACATGCGTGTCGACTGGATACTAAAAGATCAAATGCCAGATTTTCTCTCGCAAAATGTCGATTGCGCGATTCACGTGGGGTACGTGGAAGAACCGAGCCTCGTTGCGATAAAGCTGTTCGAGATCCCACGCATACTCGTGGCGTCACCTCATGCTTTTAAAAATCATAAAAAATTAGACCATCCTGAAAAACTAAAAACCCTTCCCTGGCTTTCTTTGAAAAATTTTTACATAAATGAGCTGACGTTTAAAAACAAAGTGAGTGGCGAGACTTCCACGATAGCTTTCGAACCTGTTTTCAGCACAGATAATTTGTACGCTTTAAAAAATATGACAATTTTGGGCCATGGAATAAGTGTCATTTCCGCTTGGGCCGCTGAACAAGAACTTAAGGCAGCTCGCCTTGTTCAAATCTGTCAAGCATGGAGGGCGCCCTCGTTCTCGGTATATCTCACTTATCCTCAGTCCAAGTATAAGCCCGCAAAACTCACGCAATTCATTGAGGAGTTGAAAAAGGCCAACTTTATTTGAACGAATATTGAAAAAGCCCTCGCTGCACATGGCATCGAGGGCTTTCATCCCTGTGAAGGGAGCCTAAACTCTTACAGGTAGAATCAACGTTCCTGAATCAAAAGGGCACTCAGGTAGCGAGCCTGGACATCCATCTCGGCTCTATTCATCTGGTAGTTGCGAGCTTTACGATACAAATCATCGAGAAAACTCACTTCACATCCGCGAATAAATTCCGCATCCGAGTTAGTTCCACCGAATCCGTTGTTTTGCATAGCCAGACGGTAGAGAGAAGCTTCTGCATGGATTCCACTCATACGACTTTCCCAAGCCGCACGTTCGCCTTCCGGTATATCAGTGAGCTTCGCAGTGCCTTCATCATCTGCGCACACCAGCGTTTCAGGAAGAACTCTGTCCTTCAAAAGGCTTTCCCGAAGAAGTTTGCGCACATATGAAAGTTCTGCTGGTGTAGCATCGGCGATTCCACGTTGGAATGCGGTTTGCGTCGAGGCGATGATCTTAAGTTTACGCAAAATCTCAGACGCTTCAGGATTCGAGTTGTTTCGTGCGACGAGAAACTCAGTGCCAGAAGTCAAGACCTGATAGGCCGTTCCAGCATAAGGCGCTAGGGCAAGTGCCCGCTTCAAAGCATCTTCCGTTTGGAATCCACGAAAACTATACGAAATCGCACGATTGGAGCTGATACGAGCCTTGGTTGACGTGATCAGCGGCAAATACAGCGACGATTCCGAGTTGAAAGCGACAACATACCATCCTGATGAATTCCCACCTTGCGCCGAGGCCGGCGTATTCAATCGCTCGATCCGCACAAGGTTAGTAAAGTTCGGATCGATTGTTTTGTCGTCGATAATGATTTTTTCTTTAAGAATTTCGATACCAAAATCTTTCAAATCAATACCACCGATAGCACGAGTACTCAGGCGCTGCATAAACGAGTTCGCAACATCAACCTGCTGGATCGGAGCGTAGCCGCGACCCTGGGTAAAGGAGAGACTCGGGGATACGTCTTGACTGATAAAAGTCGCAAACATTCTGCGCGACTCAAAGAGCCCAAGTTCAATGGGTGATCGACCTGCCATGCCACCGACAACAACGTTGTCTTCGAGGATAACGGAACTCTCTTTGGGATCGAGCGATTCATAGAGATCGCTTGCGAGACTGCCTGCTTCGAAAAAGATCGGATTCGCACCGAGTTGTTTGCGTGCCTCTTCCGTCAATAGTTTAAGGATATACGTCTTCACAAATTCATTGTTACAGCTTGAAACCGTTTTCTTGTTTTCACGATAGACTGATTCGCGTACTTTCTCGAATTCGTAGGCGTAGATCGCTTTTGGATGCTCCGCAACATCGACAACGAAACAGTGGCGGATAGGTTGGAAGATTACGTTTTCGGTGAACGTTAGAGCGAGTTTTTGCGCCTGCTCGTAATCTTTAAATTCTTCGGCAAAGCTTTTCATAACGCTCGGAGAGTCGACATCCTGCCTTTGCGCACTTGCGTACCCTTTGGCGATAAGTGCAGCATATTGGGCTTCATTAAATCCATCGAGTTTACGGCTCTTAACATCCGAGGGATCATCGATCAACGAGCGCCAGTATGAGATGAAACGTTGGAACTGTTTCGTTGTCGCATCGGCTGAAAGATTCAAAGAATTTCTAAGGCGAGCTTGGTCAACGCGCTTCGATAGAGTCGAAAACGTTCCAATCATGTCTTCGATGAAGCCAGCGACAGCTTGAGTTGCTGTGTTACCGCGATCGCGTTGCTCGCACATCGGGTCGACGCGAGCGTAGTGGAAATCTTGATCGGTACAGTAGGCGTGACGGTCTAGAACCCAATTCGTTCCTTTTAAAGCGTCATCGATAGCTTGGCCATTTTTTAGGTCGACGTAAGAGTAAGTCGGCTTTTCCAGACGCTCATCACCTTTAGCCACGACACGAACTTTCCGCGAGTATGCATACCGAATCGCTTCGATGTCGTAAGACTGAGGACGCATTGGACGTGGCGACCAATAGTCGGCGTAGTCCATGACTGAAGTGGATACGCGATCCTTTGGATCCGTAACGGCAGGATCCGCGTTTGCATGGCGTTTGTCTGAGGTGCCCGCAAAATTATGACGAAGTCCGAAGATATGGCCGAATTCGTGAACCATCGTATCTGTGAGACCGCGTTGGACCAAGATATTAGCACAGGATTCAAGAGCTTCTTTTTCACCCGGAAGATATGTACGTTCACCTTCTTCGTAGGTTTCACCCACTTGATTTCGCAGATCGGCTAGGTAGTTGTAGAACGTGCGATCTTTCGAAGTGCCTTCGATATCAGCTCCGTTACCGCAGTAATTGGCAACAACATCGAAGAAGTAGGCCGTTTGTCCTGTCATTGAACAGGCGCCGTTCGCATCAATCTTAAAGGCTGCTTGCTCGGTCGGCTTAAGAGCCACTGGAACACTTTCATTCGCAATGACCGGCGAAGCGACTTCACCTGTCGAGGGGCCAGGGAGAGCACCAAGCATCGCTGAGCCTGTGTTAGCCGAGAGGTTGATGCCTGCTAAGGAATAGAATCCCTCGCTTGCGCCGCTGCCTTGGAGAGTTCTTTCAAGGAAAGGGAGTTTTTGTGAACGATAAGCACCAATCGACTCATAAACAAAACGACGAACATGCTCACGGAACCTCGACCTAAAGCCAGCGAGGTAGATATGGTTGCCACCCGAGATAATCTCGCCGCTCACAGGGTTCTGGAGGGTTGGGCCGTAGCCCAAGAGACTCGACTTGCGATTTTCTGGATAGATATTGATTACGTTGTACCGCGCATCGCCGTTGCGTTTGCGTTCATTCGAAAATTCGACTGTGATCTGTGTACCTGCAGCTTTGAATGCATCATTCCAAGCGTTGACCGCTTCACGGAAAGCTTGAATCGCTACCTCGTCATTGGTCGATTCAACTGAGAGGTAGAACGTGATTTTGTTATCTTTAGGATAGTACCGGGCTGCGCGAAGGAGACGATCAAATTCTTCCCGACGAATGAGTTCAGATGAATAGTAGTTCTTTTGAACGGTTTGGAAGAACCCGAAATACTTGGTATCTTCGAGAGGATATTGCAAACCTTCGTCTTTAGCTGTGATTTTTCCATCGTTGTAGAATGAGTAATGATAAGTCACGCCGCGTAGGACGTCTTTGTCGCTAGCGTCTTCGAATGACTCGGAAGCTTTGTAGATGTGAAATGAGAAGTAGTTATCATCAACCTCAAGGCGCTTGAGGACAGTCGCATCTTCAACTGAAGTCGTTTGATCGACACCTGCAAACCGAAGACGAATAAATTTTCGTTCATTCCAAGGTCTTGAGTAGTCAGCAATTTCTTTTAGACCAGCGTCATCACCGAAATCGACCACTTTGTAGTCGACCCATTCCACGGGCAGCAGGACTCTTTGAGAGAAGGATAGATCCGGGCTTGCTTGCTCGACTTGGTTGATACTGTAGCCAACTAAGAAATCACGTGTAGGGGAAAACGTTACGCGATCTTGAGCCGATACCATTCCCATTTCATATTTACTTGGAGGTCCACCTGCTGAAACGGGGATATCTACCAACGACTTGAGATAATTCCATTCTTTCTTTGAATTGAAAAATTCTGCTGGAAAAACATCTCTTTTTTTATCAAGTTCTTCAAAGGCTTTGGCCGAATCCAAATCAACTGTAAAGTGTTGGGCTTCTGAACGAAACTGTTTTTCGAAAGTGCTTATTTCGTTAGTGGACTTACCACGATCATCTTTTTTTCGTTCGATGGTATAGAATTTTACTGCGTAGCTCATGAAAGGGACTTTGAGCATTCCATTGGGTAGAGTCTGCGCGTAGGTCCATTCGTTCGATGGGATAGCAAGCTTTTCTCCAACTTTAAAAATCATCAGCCGTTTGCCCACAAACTCCGAGACTAATTGGTATCTAGAATGAGCTTGGGCGTAGAGTGGAAGGGCTTCGTAGCGAACAGAAGTCAAGTCAACAACGGGAACGTCAGATCTATATTCGACTCGGGGTTGCGTATTTATGATACTGACAGCATTCTTACCGAATTCAATCGACGAGGCATTGCTTGTCACGATGCCTTGTGAGAGTACTTTACCCGTCTCGAGCACGAAGTTCTTTTTATCGAAATCTTCAAGGAAATAAAGATTTTCGCCTTGACCTTGTACAAAACGTGTTCTGCGCTTTTTCTCGCAGGCCGAGAACAAAAAGGTGAAAGTGAGTGCCAGCAGCAGATACCTAAAGTGCCTAGACATAAGAAAATCTCGTCGTTCGGGGTTGGTCCAAGATCAGGGCTTAACCCTGTCTGTACCCCCTGGCCTGCAAGGGGTTTATGTCTGTAGACACATCATTTTTATTTTTATTGGCTCGGTGGACAAATTTTTTGAGTAAAACTTGCATCTGGCCTCGAAGAAATCGACGAATCGGATATATCTCGATCAATCGGCGACTGACCCTTTGACCGCAATTTCTCGACTACGAAAAGTGTTCTCAAATCTCCCTGTCGTGACCTCTCTGTGATATCACGGCCAGGCTTTGTCATTTATAGGACTGATGTTAATATTTTTCCTCAATATAGGCTGGCATTCTGGGTCCTTCGGCTGTGAATAACTGGTTTCCCTACTGGAGTACGAACATGATGAAGTTATTGTCCACCTTGATTCTTTCCCAGCTCGTTCTTGCTTGTAGTACTTCGGGCAGCAAGAAAAATAATACTGCAGGCACAGATAACGAGAAGACCCCGACTTTAGGTATTGTCGATGAAGGCGAAGAAACAGATAGTGAAGGCGCTGAGACGAAACCAGACGACACCCCGGTAGTGCCTGACGGCACCAAAGAGGATTTAGTGGATGAAGTTATTCCTACTGAGGTTATTCCCGCCGAAGGCGTTCCTGCTGAAGCTATCCCCGTCGAAGTCGTGACCCTCCCGTTCGTCATTGCAACTGGTAAACCTAAGTATCTCGATTTGAGTACTTTTTTGAAAGAGCACTACAGCTCACCCTTCAATACTAGCGAATATAAAGTAAGCGCATTTTTTATGAAAAATAATAGCCGAGCGTCACTCAAGGATAAGAAGCTATTTCTTCCAGGTAGCTTCATCGGTTCCATCGCCATTGAACTCCTTTACGCGGAAAATGGACTTGGTATGAAAGGTCTCAAAAACATCATTGTCACCTCGGAAGAAAACAAATACGTAGCATTAGAAACCGCCTTATTTGCGAGAAACACCGACTCTACGCATTACATCGATAAATATATGGAATCAGCTGAGAAACTTGGGGACAAAACTCAAGGCTATCTCATTCGCTATTATGAACTAGTCGGGCTGTATCTCAATGCTGAGGTCAACTACGATCGCGCAACTAAGTTCGGAGTGGACAACATAAAAAAAGGCCAGGCTTGGTATAATCATGTGAAGAACCATGTGGCGAATAACAAAAGCCCAACAGCTAGCGGATTAACAAAACTTAAAGAAGGCGTGGCCAGCGCAGACCGACAGTAAGTCACCCTACGCAATCGATGCCCCAAAATGAAAAAATCTCTCATAGCAGAAAAATAAGAATTCCCCACAGAATCCCAGCGCTGGCTGGGATTTTTTCGTCCTATGTCTGGATGAATAGAAGATGTATTATCGGAAACGCTCCAGCGATTCATTAAGCGATCATTCAAAATATACAAGGCTACTTCAAATGAAAGACCTAGTAGAAAATACTCTCACCCGATCTCGAAGTCTCATAGAGGCAGGAGACATAGAATCCGCAATTAAACTCCTTCGATCTGCTTACACAGACAGACCAACAAACCGAGATCTCGCCTATGAGTTCGGACATGTCTTAGGCGAATTTTCAGAGGATCCAGATCCCCACGTGAAAGAACAACGCCGTGTCGAATGTCTAAAAGTCTTTTCAAATCTCTGCCTCGAACTCAACGACGCCGACCCACTCGAGCAATGGAAAATTCGCCGACATTTCTATCACTATTCCGGTCAACATCTATTAAACCGATCGTTAGGCTACGAAGAAATAAACCGAGGAAACGCCCAAGGCCTGCTAAGCGTTGGCTTTGGCTGCCTCAATCACGCGATTGATCTAATCGAAAAAAACGACAGGGCTGATGCAGAAGGCTTTGCAACCGAAGGCAGAACCGCATTTGAGAAGCTCTTGCTACTTGACGGAAGTTTATACAACCGACATCTAGCTTACGCATTGACTTTAGCCATTCTCAATGAGACAGACTTAGCCATAAAAGCAACTGAGACGGCCGCTCAACTTAAAAAGTGTAAGCCTGAGGATTTTCAAAAGCATAGGGCAACAATGAACCGACTTTTTCCAACAAAAGTCACGAAGGAGCCGCAGTGAACACATTCCCTTTCCCATTGTCCCTCGCAATCGGCGGTCATATACTCGGAGGCTCCGCCGCTTTGCTAGCCTTCACCATTCCTCTGTTCTCCACCAAAGGTGGAGCGTTACATCGGCGATCGGGATGGATTTTTTCAGTTTCAATGATCATCGTCGCACTGAGCGCTTTCCTGCTCGCACCTTGGAGAATATTTTTCGATCCAGAGGGCAGTGAGAACTCACGGGCATTCGCCTACTTTCTCTTTTTTATCGCTATTTTTTCTTTGACGTGTCTGCAGCAAGGTCTGTTAGTTTTGCGCCATAAATCGCGAACCGAGAAAACAATTTCGATCGCTGCACTCGCTTTGCCGTCCGCACTTGTCCTATCGGCGGCCGGAGTTTTAGCCCTAGGATTAAACAATTCGAATTGGCTTTACATTGTCTTCTCTTTTCTTTCGCTGCGCATTGCTATCAAGCAAATTCGATATTGGCTGAAGCCTAGTATCCACTCTAAAGACTGGTGGTTTTTTCATCTGGAAAACATGTTTATTTGTTGTATCTCAACCGTCACGGCTTTCACAGTCACTGCTTTGCCGCGCCTTTTTCCGAACATGCCTGCTAGCCAAGGGCTTTGGTTAGCCCCGACCATTTTAATGGTTCCTTGGATGTTTTGGTTTATAGCGAGATATAAAAAGAAATTTCAATGAACGTCTCGGCCCTAGGTATCAACTGATTAAAAGCAAATTTTCCTGTGAGTGTTTGTGCGAATACACATAAGCGTAATTTTACTTACCGTCAGTTCAATCGGGCGAGCGACCCCCACTCGCCAGGATATCTTAGATGACTTACCCAACAGTCTCACTCTCGGCCTATCGATCACAGAAGTCCTCTACGACGTCCATGAAGGTTATGAGGTGAGCGACGAGGATCGTCGAAACTCCTACCCCGACTTCATCAACTCACTCGCTCTAAAAACCGTGGCGGATAACTTTCAAGCGCCCAACTTAAAGTTCGACTGGGCTTTATCCCCATCGTTGAATGGCTTTGCCACAGGCAGACGTCGCTACTTCAGCCGGCGAGACAAGGCAAGCGGCGAACGTCAGACTATGTCCGCGAAACATGAGACCTACGGCGCCTGCACGCACGAAATCTTAAACGGTGACTTAAACTCATCTTATGGAACTCTATACGCAGGCGTCGGCGCGGGGGTTTGCGTCTACCGCTTAAGAAGTGAAAACGGCCAAGCGAAAATTGCCGGCGGCCTATCCGCTAAAGTTCTCTTCGGGTATCGTTATTTCATCAATGATCAACTCTATGCGATGACCGAGGCCGATATGACAAGCTTCAGCCGAGACATCGTTAACGCTGGACCTTTGCGATCAGATTCAGTAAGGAAGATCGTTCTAGCATTTGGTTATTTTTTCAATCCCACGGATCCTTTATTCTCGTTCATCTCTAACCCCTAAACAAACGCGAAGGCCTCTACCCAAATGGCATTAAAATCCACGGTCTTCAAAGTAAACCTATCCGTCTCCGATGTAAACCGAGGCTACTACGAAGACCACGCTCTCATCCTAGCCCGCCATCCTTCTGAGAACGACCTTCGCATGTTCCTACGCATCGCAACCTTCGCCATGAACGCCCACGAACATCTACAATTCACTAAGGGTCTGAGCGAAGCCGACGAACCTGACCTCTGGCAGATCGATCTAACCGGCGCGATCAAACATTGGATCGAACTCGGTCAACCAGCCGATAAACGCATTCGCCAAGCCTCGGGTAAAGCCTCGCAGGTCACGATCGTCACTTATCCTAAAAACGCTGGACTCGTGTGGTTTGAGGGCGTCAAAGACCAACTCACTCGATTCAAAAATCTCAAAGTCATCAATCTGCAGATCCTAAACGAATCCATCATCAGTTCTATGATCGATCGCTCCATGAATCTGACCTGCGTGATCGATGGCGAAGATGTTATGCTAACGAATGGAAGTGAGACCGTAAATTTTTTGGTCACAGACCTTAAATCTTTCGCTTGAGACGACTCAACAATGAGCCAAAGCAAAACATTTCTCATCATCAATCCCAAAGCCAAGAAAAGGCATCATAAAAAATTCCAAGAGCTTCTGAAAGAGCTTAACGCCTCAGGCACCCCGTACGACCAAGCTGAAAGCAAAGACGCCGAAGACATCACAACTCTTTGCAAAACCGCACTTGATGCCGGCTACACGAACATCCTACCGATCGGGGGTGACGGCACGCTCAGCCTGTGTATTCAGGCCTTCATGCACAAGCAAAAAAACCTCTATCCAGACGCAGCGATCACCCCAAAACCGTTTGGAACCGGCAACGACTTTCACGCCGCCTTCAAAACCAAAGGCCAAACCACAGTCAGCCTTGGCCTCTTTCAAACAGTCGACGGCACAGATCACTACTTCGTCAACTCCTTCTCGGCCGGCATTACTCCGAGCCTTATCCAATCCTACGCCGGTGCCCCCGTTCGCTCCTATCTGCTCGCCACATTGAAAACTCTACTCACTTACAAGTCACAAACCATTCACATAAATCATATCAAACGCCCCACCCTGCTCTTTCTCATCACCAAGGGTCCATACGTAGGCGGAGGCATGCGACTCAGCAAAGAGTCCGATCATATAAGCAGCAAAACCAAAGTCATCTGGATACCCAAACTTTCCTTCCAAACCCTAATCAAAAACCTCCACCGTCTCTATAAAGGAGGCGTCGAAAGTCTCAATGAAGTTGAGTCCTATGACTTCGAACCTCTTACCCTAACCCTCCCCGAAGAAAGCAACGAAATCGAGGCGGATGGCGAGATCTATACGGTCAAAAAACAGGTTCCGATCACAATAATCCCGAGTTGTATCAGGATCTTTCATTAAATCAACCTAGCGCAGTAACCGAACCTTCAGCTCCCGCGAATAAGTGACTGACGAAACATTGGGTCTTTAGAGATCAGGCGGTTATAATAACTCCGTCCAACCCAACTCAAGGAGTCAGCTCGTGAACCTACTCATTTCTATTCATCGTCAGTTGCTTTTGATCCTATCCAAACTTGAATGGGTTGCGCTGCTCCTCGCTCGCATTACAGTCGGCTGGGTCTTCGCTGAGAGTGGTTGGGGCAAGGTGAATAATATCGGGCCGGTGATCGAGTTCTTTACAAGTTTGAACCTTCCTGCTGCTGCGTTCCAAGCGAACCTTGTCGCGTATACGGAATTGATCGCCGGAGCACTCATTATAATTGGCCTCGCTACCCGCTACGCCGCCGTACCACTCATCATAACGATGATCGTCGCCGTTGCCAAAGTTACTGCGCCCAATGCTTCTTCTTTAAGCGACTATTTCGCCGCCTCAGAGTTTCTATATATCGTAATCCTTGCCTGGCTTGTCTTTGCCGGTGCAGGCCGCGCGTCTCTGGATTATCTCGTGCGACGAAAATTCTTTGTGTCAAAATAGTAGTCAGAAAATATTTTCATCAACTTAAAGAAATCCCATCGCTTCTCAATAAAAAATACAAATAATCGTCAGTTCTCAGTCCCGAATGTTTCAGGCATAAAGGACTGAGAAATTGTTTAATGATTTGCCGTTAAATTTTTTGTTGGATGGTCTATGAGAATTTTTTCCGCCTTAGTCCTCACTGCTGGGCTTTCTGCCTGCGCAACCTCTGGAGGAAGCCCAAAATCGACTGACGATGGTAAAATAAGTGCCGTCGCGATTCAAGGTGATCTCAAAAGTTATGAGTACACGCTACCAAACGGCTTGACTGTGGTCCTCACGCCAAATACTAAGGCACCCACGACCTCGATTTATCATTGGGTCAAAGTCGGCAGTTTGAACGAAACGCCAGGCATCACCGGGATAGCTCACCTTTTCGAACACATGATGTTCCGGCCTTTGACTAAGGACGCCCCAAACTTTGATACTCTCGTCCGACCTCTCGGCGGCGATATCAATGCCAACACTCGTTACGGTGCTACGGTTTACACAACGACCGTATCCAACGGCAAACTCAATGAAGCTTTAAAACTCGAGAGCGACCGTTTTCAAAAACTCGTCGTCTCCGATGAATTGCTTAAAGTGGAACGCGAAGCGGTTCGCTCCGAGTATTCGATGGGCATCGATTCAAAGCCTATGATGGACCTTTGGTTCACTCTCTTTCAAAAAGGCTTTCCGGGTCACCCCTACGGCTGGACCATCGTCGGTGATCGAGCTGACCTCGACAAGATCAACGCTAAGGATTGCAACACGTTCTTTCAGAAATACTATAAGCCGAACAACATCGGGTTGTTCATAGCGGGCGATTTCACTCTCGATGAGGCCAAAGCCTGGGTCGATCAGTACTACGGCGGATGGCAGCGTGGCGAAGCTGTGAAGGCTCCTCCTCCATTCAAAAACAAGGGCACGATCCGCGCCGAAGGCAAGCTTGCTTCGCAGGCGCAAAACATACTCCTTGGCTACCGTCTCGAAGATTTGACCGGAGAAAACTTCACGCTCTTCACTCTCGCCGATCACGTGCTCGCTGGTTCGAGCAACAGTCTGGCTAGCAAGCGTCTAGTCGATAAAGAGAAGATCGCGGCGGGCGTCGGTGGTTTCAACACCAACTACGACTTTGGTCTTTCGGAATTCCTTGTCGTCGTAAACCCTGGTCATACCTATGACGAAGCTATCAACTCCTTCTCAGCGCTTGGCGATGATCTCGAGAAACTCAGCGATGAGGAGTATCAAGCTTACCTTGCCGAATATCAAATCTCGCGAGCCGAAGCCGCGATGCGCAATACGAGCCTCAACGATATGCTTGCCACTTACTGGGGCAAATATGGTTCGGTAGAGACTCTGCAGCGCACCCTAGCGAAGCCGCCCACTATTTCCAAAGCCGACCTCACGGCTTATGTGCGTAAACTCCTGGCCAAAGACAACCTAATCGCTGTCACCAGCAAGAAAGCGAAGGGATAATCACATGCGTTTGATTTCAACTGTCCTCCTCTCTCTCGCTCTCTTCTCAGGCCCACTTATGGCTGAGGATTTGAAACTTAAAAATGGATCTGAACTGATAGTTGAGCAAGATTTGCGAAGCCCTCGCGATACAGTCATGCTCGCATTTCTCGGTGGCGCTGGCCTGCTTAAGCCTTCCGAGCAAGGTCTCTCCACACTTCTCACCTTGATTTTGAACGAAGGTCCGGAGGGCGTTTCGGCTGCCGACTTTAAAAAAGAACTCTTCCTCCTCGGCGGCGAATTGAGTTATTCGGCTGGCTCACGCCAGACCTTTGTCAGCGTGACGGCTCCTTCGGCGAATGTCGCTAAAGTCTTGGAACTTGCACTCTCGACCCTCAAAAAGCCTAAGTTTGATGCTGAGAACTATCAGATCGCTTTGGCTAAACTCACGGCTAGCGTCGCGCAGCAAGAAGACAACATGGCTTCGCAGCTTCGTTATTTTGCTATTCGTGACGCTTTTTCCAATCATCCCGATGTTCTCGATGGAAACACATCACGCACTTCGCTCAAAAACCTAAACCTCGAAAAGGTTAAGGCATCGCTGCCGAAACTTTTCGATGCACGCTACCTCCTCACGGTCGCGACTGGTCCTAGCTCCCCCGCCGATATTCAAAAACTTTTGAATTCCGAGTTGGAAAAATCCGGATTTCTCGCGCCTAAACTTGAAAAACGCGTATTTGTCAGTGCAGCAAAAGATGTGAAATCAAAAGGGCAAAAAGTCGTTTTGCTTAACAAAGCGGGCGCGACGGACAATCAGATCCGCTACATCGTTCGCCGCAAGATCCCTCTTGATAATCCTGATATGGTCGCTCTCGATTTGGCCAACAAGGCTCTGGGCGAAGGTATGCAGGGGTCACTCTTCAAAGTTCTTCGCGAGCAACGAGGCTTGACGTATAGCGCTGGTTCTGGCATCTCGGACAACCTCGGTTATATCGGAGTGTCATCCTTTGCATCGACGGACAAGCTCGCCAATTTGATGAAGGGCATTGATGAAGTGGTCGCTCAACAGTCTACGGTTGTCATCGACAAGCCGACGGCTGAACTGTTAAAGGGTGATGCGCTGACGAAGTTCAAAGAGTCACGTGAACTTCCGGGCGATCGTCTGGTTCAAGTGATCAACGCCCGCATCTATGGTCGTGATCTCAACTTCAGTGAAAAAGAAGATGAGTATATAGCGAAGGCGAGCGAAGCGGATATTACTCGTCTCGGCAAGGAATTCTTTTCGGTAAAAGATGCTAGCATCTATATCATGGGCGATAAAACGAAGTTATTGCCTGTTCTCAAAGGCCTTGGGTTCAAAGATGTAAGAGTCGTCGAGCCAGCCGCTGTTCTTTAACCTTCGAATAATTCACCACACAAGATAGGCGGGATCATTTGATCCCGCCTATTTTTATTTAGCCTGTTTCATGGGGACGATCGGGCATTCAAGGTATAGGAGGAAACCTGCGTATTCAGTCTAGATCACTTACCTCTACTCCTCCGAAGTCTAATGACTCAACGGTCAAAAGAAATGTGCAAAAAAACTCTGATTTTAAACGAACTAGCTTACTTTAAATCAATTAAATCAATATGTTCAAAATATTTCTTATGTGCAAAAAAATTATGACGATAAGATATTTGTAGGCGCATTGAATTCCCTTTTTTGCTAACGAGGAAAAACGATGAAAGTAATCCCATCAATTTTGGTTTGCGTACTTCTCACAGCTTGCGGCGACAAAGATTCGGATCGCGATGAAGCGTCATCTGCATCGTTCACAAGTCAGGAGTCGGCCAGCACTAGCTCCAGCTCTAACCTAGATGAAGCGATGGATATCCTCTCAGATTCTGATCAGGAAAACAGTTCGGGTGCTACACTCACGTTGACCTCTGCAGCCAAAGATCTCACACGAAGCTGTGTTGTCAATGGGAGCAATGCCGAGGTATCGATCCATGCAAGCTTTGAATCAACTTTAGACAGAGACAATCGTTTTGGTTCCACGTCTCAGAGCTTTACGAAGAGCGCAGACCTAAAAAGGATCTGGAGCAAAGAAGGGTCTCAGATCGGATGCAGCACGAATCTGAAACACGCGGTGGTTGATTTTAGCGCTGATCTGAGCGGCTTGAAGACAGACGTCGCATTCGAAAGAAAGAGCGAGCGAAAGGCGTCTATCACGTCTAAGAAAGGAAGCGTGACTTCCCGATCAGCCAACGCCGAAGTTCAAGGCACACGCAGTATCTCTTGGATTTCTCAAACGGTAGCGGCAGGATCCGTTCTGCGCTCGAAAATCGTGAGTTCGTCAGCGACTCGCACCCAGACCGACGTTGCCAAAGATGGAACGACAACAGTGCGAGAGTACACTATCGGAACGGCCTCTGATAAACCACTTGCCATCGATGTAACCTACAGTTCTGTAACAGCTGCTGCCCCATCCTCGCGCTTGATTAAGTCAGGAACCATCCTGGCAACGACAACAGGCAAAGGCCGCGTGGAGTCTACTTTCAGCAATCTACTTGTGAGCTTTTCAGACAGCTCTTGCCAGCCCGAATCAGGAAAAATCCGCAGTAGCGTCTATGCGGAGGGCTCCGAAGAGGCTTCCGTTATTATCGAAATCGAAGCCGCCAACGGAAGCTACGTTGCGACTGATGTTACAGATTCGGTAAATCCCGTTATCCTTGAAGATTTTGAATACCAGCTCTGTGACTTGCGAAGCTTTAACAACTGATCGGTATCGATTCGGAGGGACCAATGGCTAAACTAAAATTGATAGCTCCCTCCGTCACCCGGTTCCTCGATCCCATCGAATATCTTGAGGCGCTTTTCAAGTCTGTCAAAGGTCAAGAGAAGTCTTACTCCTACCTGGAGTTTGCCGAAGACCTGGGTTTCTCTCGAACCAATATCGTGCACCTCATCCTTCGCGGCAAGCGCCCCCTGTCGATAAAATCCGGTGAGAAAATTGCGGAAATTCTAGCCTGGAAAGGCCTTGAGCGTCGCTACTGGCTGAACCTAGTGGCCTATCATGATTCGACCGACGAAAATGAGCGCGACCATCTCATGTCTGAAATAGTTGAGATCAAAGGGCGAGAGGTTTCAGCCGTACCTCATCTCAAAGACCAGCTCGAGTTTTTCACCGAGTGGTATCATGCGATCCTGTTCGAGTTCGCGAACCTCGCGAGTTTTACAGAAGATCCAAAGACTCTGGGTGCCATGCTTGAACCACGAATCAGACCGGAACAAGCCAAGCGAAGCCTCGCTCTACTCGAAACCCTCGGTTTTCTTGTTCGCGTCGATGGAAAGCTTCGACCTGTGGTCAGCAACTTGAGCACCGGCGATGAAATTGCCTCTCTTTCAGTCGTGCGTTATCATCAAAACATGATCGATTTAGGGAAGAGATCTCTTACGGCCATTGACAGCGATCAACGAGACATCAGCTCTATCAGCTTTGCCTGTCCCGAATCGCTCGTGCCGGAGCTTAAGCGAGCGATAAGCGGGTTCCGTAAACAAATACTGGCCCTAGCCGACCAGTGTTCGGACAAGGACCTCGTCTATCAATTGAATCTACAACTCTTTCCCGTTACGCGGCACAAAGGATGAGCGAAATGAATTCTAATAAAAGAGCTAGACTATCCTTTTATAAATTCTTTGTGGCCTCAAGCTTTGCTTGGCTTATTTCCTGCGGAGTGGAAATAGGTAACCCGACTAAACCCGCACCCAACTTGACAGCCGAGGAACAGGAGACTCTAGCTCTCGTGAGTGCCGAGCAGCTCGAAGAAACCGTTGCAGCCAGCTCGGAGAATCACGGTGGTGGACTCGATGATGGTATGGGCCTTCTTCCGCTTGCGAATCGGCGATGTTCCGTTCAAAGCGATGGGTCCGTCCTGCTCAGCAGCGAGAACTCAGCGAACTCGAGCTTAGATCTACCCCGCAAAAATCCTAGCCGTCGTGTCGCAAGCACCACTCAAGTCACAACGTCAGCCACGCTCAAAACCTCAGATTCCGGCCTTGCCTGCCGCGCGGGTGGACGTCTTCCTTCCTTTGACTGGTCATCGCTAAGTCTCTTTGAGTCAGAGGTTCAGTCTACGCGACGCTCGGATCGGAGCTTATCGGCTTTGCCTTCCAGCAATCTTTTAGAAACCGTCGTCGTAAATGCCGAGGGAACGCGTCAAGTAACATGGCGCCGCGATACCGTCACCGAAGAAGCAGTAACGCTGAGTAAAACGATCAACTTCCAAAGCACAGTGAATCGAACTTCGATAAAAAATTCGGTTGAAAGCCGTTACGTTAGCAAGATTGAAACCACCGAAGCCATCGTAGTCAAACAAGGATGGACCGGGCTACGCCTCAATTCATTTGAAATTCTTTCAGGATCTGTGATGTCCGACTATAAGGATGCACAAAAGCTGGTCGTGACTTATACGAATATCGAATTCATCAAGGGAAGCTCTTGTTATCCGCAGTCAGGGACTCTAGCCGCTGCGATCTACCCTCAAGATGAACTCAACAATCCCGTTCTAAGCTACTCCATAGTCTTCGATGCAGGAGAAGCATCTCTCGTGTTTAACGACGGTTCAAGCAAGGCTCTCGATCTTGCCGACTGTGCCATCGGTTCAAATTAATCTCGACAAACGCCTTTGGCATTCATCAAACTCAATAGGCGGGATCATCTGATCCCGCCTATTTTCACACTCACTGGACAATTGTTTTAAACCCACCGTAGATCATACGTTTGCCGTCAAAAAGATCTTTGTCCATCAAGTCCTTGAGTCTAGGATCAGCCATCACTTTCTCATTGCAGCGGTCCCGATCCTCTCGTGACTTATAAGTAATCCAGGCGAAAACAACGGTTTCATCGTCTTTGAGAATGACCGACTGCGGAAAAGAGTTTATCTCCCCCGATTTCACATCATCGGCCAAGCACTCGACATAATCTACAGCTCCGTATTCCCTCCATATGTCCTGGCACACTTTGGATACCTTTTGATAACGATCTACATGCGACTTCGGTAGCGGCAAAACAAAACCATCGACATAAAAGCTCATGGTAGTCCTCCTTTTTAAACTTTATTATGGTGAGGCCCAATGAGACTGACAAGGAGTTAGAGATGGCCGGCGAGAACATAGAACTAGCAAAACAGATCTACCAGGCCTTCACGAACAGTGATCGCGCGCAGCTTGAAAAATTATTCGATAAAAATTTCCATTTCACGAGTCCGCTCGATAATCGCATCTCATACGAAACCTATTTCGAGCGTTGCTGGCCACTTTCTGAAGAAGCCGGCGAATTTCGGTTTATTCATCTGGTAGCCGATGGCCCGCGTGTATTTGTAACCTATGAATCCAAAACGAAAGATGGTCACATGTTCCGCAACACGGAAATTGTGACCTTTAAGAATAGTAAGGTTATCGAAGTCGAAGTTTATTTTGGCTGGGATTTACCGCACAAAGCGCCGCCAGGATCGTTCGTCGACGATTAAGCAGACTAAAACGAAAGGGAAAGCAGCTGCTTGATCAAGATAAAATGACAAGCAGCAGCAGCCGCCACGAAAATATGAAAAATCTCGTGATAGCCAAAAGCCTTAGGCCAAGGATTGGGACGTTTGAGCGCGTAAATCACAGCACCAACCGTATAAAGGATTCCACCGGTCAGCACCAGGGCAACGCCCCCCGATCCCATGACTTTGCTCATCTCACCAAGAAACGGATAGCCAAGCCAACCAGCCCCAACATAAAGCAAAGCGGCCAACCACTTGGGCGCCCCGATCCAAAAAATAGATTGTGCAATACCGATCAGTGCCACGCTCCAGATGAGCATGATCGCGTTTAATCGCGTTTCCTCAGGCAATGTCAGGTAAAAAACAGGCGTCATCGTTCCGGCAATCAGAGCGAAAATAGCGGAATGATCGATGCGTCGCATAAGAGCACGCGCCTTTTCCTGCCACTGAATCCTATGATAAATCGCGCTCGTCACGAAAAGTCCAACGAGGCTTATCGAATACACAAGGACAGCCACGAAGACTTTAGGGCTAGGACATAGATCAAGGAGCATGAGACAAGCACCAAGGCTAATGTAAGCCGCTGCTTCATGGAATCGACCGCGTAAAAACGGTTTTTCAAAAGTTTTGAGTAAAGAAACATTCACCGTGTCTTTATCCTCTTCCTGAGTGGCCTCCCTAGGCTTTAACACAAGTTCTTTCGCCGCGTCATCTGCAAAGCGCGAAGACTCGATAATGGTGAAAAAAACTGCTATTCTATCGCCAATCGATCAAGAAAAGCCCTTTTCAGGAAAGGTGACAGGATGAGTAAACCCAGCGAACTCGTCGTGGAAGTCAAGCACGTGAGCAAGACTTACGATAGCGTGCCTGCCGTTACCGACGCGAGTTTTACGATCAAGCGCGGCGAGTGCTTTGGACTCCTCGGCCCCAACGGTGCCGGCAAATCCACACTCATTCGCATGATGTACGGAGCGTCCTCACGCACGTCAGGCGAAATGCAAGTGCTTGGCTTAGATCCGCAGAAGAACGGCCGCGATCTCCGGCGTAAAATCGGTATCGTCACGCAAGAGGACGCTCTCGACGAAGCGATGTCGGTGGTCGAGAACATGCAAATGTTTGCTCGGTTTCTCGGCATTCCCAAAGATGTTGCCAAATCTCGAATCGACGAACTCCTTGCATTTATGTCGCTCACTCACAAATCGAATACGAAAATTCAGGAGCTATCAGGAGGCATGCGCAGACGCCTCGTCTTTGTCCGCGCGCTGCTCTCTGACCCGGAGCTACTCATCCTTGACGAACCCACGACCGGCCTCGATCCAGCGGTTAGACAGCTGATCTGGGATAAAGTCGAAGCTTTCAAGCGAAGAGGCAGGACCGTTCTGCTAACCACCCATTATATGGATGAGGCGGAATTCCTTTGCGATAGGCTGGTGATCGTCGACAATGGAACGATCAAGCTCCATGGTGCGCCACGCGCTTTGATCAACGAGCACTGTCCGGGCTTCGTCGCGATTTGGTCTAAGTCCCAAATTCAAGCGGGTGACGGAGACGATGTGGCGAGTGCTCCGAATCGTCGTTTGGAACGCGCGACACTCAGTGAACTCGCCGAGGATCTCAAGCGTGAGCCGACACAGCCCGAGATCATTCGTCCGACGAGTCTTGAGGATGTTTTCTTAAAAGTTACAGGAAGGGAGCTGGGCAGCAATGCGTGAACATTTTATTTTGAGCTGGCGTGTGGCTATGCGCCACTGGTCGATCTTTAAAAAAGATTTTTTTGCGAACGTTTTGCCGACCGTTGTTGATCCTGCGTTATTCATCGTAGTCTTTGGAGTTTGGCTCGGCTCGCAGATGGGCGATCTCGGCGGTCGCCCGTACCTGCAGTATATGGCGCCTGGTATCGTATCTGTTACGGTGCTCTTCACAGCCTACTTTGAAAGCAGTTATGGCTTTTATGTTCGACTCGTCTACGAAAATATTTTTAAAGCCCTCATGACAACTCCGATTGGACCGCATGAGATTCTTACGGGGGAATTTATTTGGGTCGGCTTAAAAGGAGCGATCATGGCTCTTTTGGTTGGAATTGTTCTTCTACTCTTTGGCGTCGCTAAACCGCAGTATGTCTGGCTAATGCCCATCATCGGCGCCTTGCTTTCTATTGCATGTGGTGCGATGGGGCTGGTATCGACCGGTTATGTGCGAAACATGAATCAGTTCCAAACCGTATACGCTCTGCTCATTAGTCCTATGTTCTTCGTCTCGGGTGTCTTCTACCCGATAGAACAAATGCCGAAGATCTTGCAGTACCTTTGTTATCTGTCACCGCTGTACCACGGCGTGCGTTTGAGCCAAAGCGCTTTGTGGGCTGAAGGTTTGCTTGAAGCATGGCTGATCCACGGTGCGGCCTTACTCGCCATCACCGCAGTTTTGGTCTTTTGGTCATGGAAAAAAATCTATCCTAAACTTTACGCGTAATCTGAATCTCAATGCAGTTTAAGTAAGATCTCGTCATGCTTTTCTTTGAGATGCAATATGGTTTCGATGAGGGTTGGAACAACTACGGGTTTATCCAACTTTTCATCGAATTTTGCATCTAAAGATAGCTGCAGCTCCGGCCGACTGCAAAGAGATGAGAGCGCTACGATAGGTTCCCGGTAGCCCTTTTCTCTGACTCGGCCTGCGGCTTCTAATCCATCACACAGTGGCATCTCGATGTCCATGAGTGCCACATCAAAGGTTTCATGGAGCAAAGTGTCTACAGCGTCGCGACCGTTAGAGACTGCCGTGACATGCGCCCCATAGTATTCCAGGCAGCGTTTCATAAAAGCCTGCACATCCCTGTCATCCTCCGCCACGAAGATTTTATAGCCCTTAAGGACTCCATTTTCGGCTTCCATTGCTAATCCCGCCTTCTCGCATTTGATTGCAGTCATCGACTGAGCTTAGTGATCTTTACGCGACGAGCGTGCCGATGACTGGGATTGCAATCGGTCATAGAGAGTTTTCATCTCTAACCCGAGTTCTTCCAGCTCCTCGTTTGACAATATTTTTTTACACTTAGGAAAATAGTCCGACTCCTCCTCCTTAACATGGTGCTCGACCACCTCTTTCAGAACCGTGCATTTGGCCATAAACGTTTCGTCGCGAGTATCTGTGCGGCGAATGCGACTGATGAGATGTTTTATAACTTCATGCTCTTCATAGGCTTCAAGGGTCAGGTCTTTGTCGGCCTCACGGCCTTCTGGATAAAAAAGCTTCTCTTCAATCTTTGCATGATGAGTGAGCTTTTGAGCGATCTCTTCGAAAAGGTGCTCGCGGGCCTTATAGGCCCTGTCTGAAGTTTCCTCCAGCTGCTTGAACAAAGCTTCAACTTCACGGTGCTGAACCTCAAGCAAGTCGATCGCATTGCTTGGTTCAATCACAGTTTCAATCCCTATCCGCTCGGCTGCGCTTGTAAGTATCGACATGACGGTCATAGAAATCCCCTTAGTTGCCATTGAAAACGACTGAATCGTGCGAGCGAACCCGCTCCACCCTGTGTAAGTAAGCAAGGGATATGCCAAGAATTTAAGCGACCCACATCGTGAATTTGAGGCGATACCAGTAATTTTCGCTCGGAAGACGATTGGGTGAAGCAGGCACCCGACCCCCATGTCGTAGTCTTTTTAACAAAACGTCAAATAGACACTCACCCTCAAAAACTCGACTCACCTGCAATTTCGATTTATATTGCCGGCTGTACTCCCCACATGAATGAGTAGCCATGAATTTCTACATACTCGTATCCTTCTTACTGGGCGTCGTTGCCGTGTTTCAGCCCATGCTCAATCGAACGATACTCGACACCAGGGGCCTGACATTCGCAGCTTGGCTCAATAGCTTGGTCCTCTTTACGATCGCGACTCTCATCATGGGGTTTGTTCATTTCAAAAGTGAACGTTTCCCTGACTACATGCGACCGAAGTTCGAGGGCTTTTGGGAATGGTGGTTTGTCCTTCCCGGTATCTTTGGTTTTCTCTTAGTCTTTCTACTCCCGTTATCCATGCGTTCACTCGGAGCATTCGTCAGCATAGTTTTGCTACTTGTCGGTCAGCTCTTCACAAGTTTTATCTACGACGCGGTCGTCGCCGGCAAACCCATCACCACTGCGCGCGTAGCGGGTTTGGTCCTCACTTTGATCGGCGCCTACCTCTCGTTTCGCCCTGCGGAAAACTGAATGGACTATCCACTTATCTTTGAAAACCATTGGTTCTTCTCGCGGAAGTAATATATTTACGCGTAATCGGCAGAAACGTAAGGAGTTACGATGTTCAGATACCTCTTCCACTTTTTCCTAACGCTAGGACTTTGGACTGGAGCAGTAGCTATGGCAGCACCGGGTGATGTATTTCCACTGAAAATGGAACAAAAGGATTTACCAAACGGTCTACGCATTATCGTAGTGCCCACTGGATTTCCGAATCTTGTTTCCCTGCAGATCCCAGTTCAGACAGGTTCACGCAATGAGATCGAAGAAGGCAAAACAGGTTTTGCTCACTTCTTCGAACACATGATGTTTCGCGGGACCAAGACGATCTCATCGGTTCAATATCAAGACTATTTAAAGAAGATGGGCGCTCGTCAGAACGCCTACACGTCCAGTGACTTCACCAACTACCACACGACTTTCGCTAAAGACGACCTTGAGCTTATGTTAAAGCTCGAAGCGGATCGTTTCATGAACCTCGAGTACAGTGAATCAGCTTTCAAAACTGAGGCGCGCGCCGTCCTTGGCGAGTACAATAAGAACAGCGCTCAGCCGGGCAGTAAGCTTTATGAAGCGACTCGTAACGCGGCGTTTACGACTCACACTTACAAGCACACGACTATGGGCTTTATCAAAGACATAGAGGATATGCCCAATCAGTTCGCCTACTCAAAAACTTTTTTCGATCGCTGGTATCGCCCCGAGAACACCGCAATCATCGTTGCCGGTGATGTTGAGCCTAAAAAGGTATTTGCGCTGGTTGAGAAGTATTTCAGCATCTGGAAACGCGGAAGCTATAAGTCGACGATTCCCAGCGAACCGGCGGCCAAGGCTCCTGTTTATGTTCATGTTCCCTGGGAGAGCCCGACCCTCACCCGTCTGGAGCTGAGCTTTCACGGCCCGGCGTTCTCGACCAAGGATAAGGACTACGCAGCCCTGAGTCTTTTGTTCGAACTCGGCTTCGGCCAGACTTCGCCGCTTTATAAGCAACTTGTGATTGATGAGCAGAAGCTTGATGGTCTCGCAGGCGAGCCTGCAGATTCCAAAGATCCCGATCTCTTCGGGGTGTCTGCACGACTGAAAGATTCTAAAGATATTATTTATGTGCGCGATGCGATACTCAAGACTCTGATGAAGTTCACCGAAACGCCTGTGGACGCTGATGAACTCAATACCATTCGCTCGAATCAACGGTACTCTATCGGCAAAGGCCTTGATAACACCGAGAGTATCGCATCCATGCTGGCTCGATTTGTTCACTACGACCGCGATCCTCAAACGCTCAATAAAGTTGTGCGTTTGATGGATACGATAACCCCGGCTGACATTCAAAAAGCCGCGCAAAAATATTTTACAGACACAAACCTTGTCACTGCAACCTTAGCCAATGGTGAGTTGCCAAAGGAAATTAGCGTTGCTCCTAAGCTTTTAAGCTACAAAGCTCCCTCGGCAGAACTTAGAAAAGACGTCAAAGTCATCTTGCAAAAAAACAAGAGCCCTTTCCTTGATCTGAAGTTCAGCTTTAAATCGGGTTCGAGCCTTGACCCCAAGGGTAAAGAAGGTCTTGCACATCTTTCTGCTTCGATGATCACGGGCGGCGGCTCCAAGGCTCGTAGCTTTGACGAAATTCAAAAGGCCCTCTTTCCACTCGCCGTGACCTTTAGCGATCGCGTGGACAAGGAGATGACGACCTTTACCATTCGCGTCCACAAGGATCATGCATCTAAAGTTGTTGATCTGCTCATGCCTTCCCTGCTCGATCCTGGTCTTCGCGGCGATGATTTCACCCGTGTAAAAGCGGATATCCTCAATCAGCTCAACAACGATCTTCGAACCAACAATGAAGAAGAGCTTGGCAAAGAACGCCTTCAGGAACTTCTTCACATCAATTCCGCCTATGCTCATCCGGTGATAGGAACAGGCATGGGCCTCGCAGCTATTCAGATTGCCGATGCTCAAGACTTCATTAAACGTACCTACACTCAGGGTGCGCTCACTGTCGGTATCAATGGGGATGTCTCCGATGAGCTGATCGCCAAATTGAAAAAATCTTTGGCCGCTTTGCCGGCCGGCGATGCAGCTCCGACGACGAAAATCGCGGCGTCGATGCCGAGTGGAATCAAAGTCAACATTATCGAAAAGAATACGCGTGCGACTGCTATTTCCTTCGGTCATCCCATCGAGGTGAATCGTTCGCATCCCGATTTTGCAGCGCTATGGCTGGCTCGCGCTTGGCTCGGCGAACATCGCAGTTCCATGTCGCATCTCTTTGATCGTATCCGCGAAGTTCGTGGTATGAATTATGGCGACTACGCTTATATCGAAGCTTTTCCAAGTGCAGGCTATCAGTTCTTTCCTTCGGCGAACGTGGCGCGAAAGAGTCAAATCTTCGAGGTTTGGATTCGTCCCGTGACTCCAGAGAACGCGCACATGGCTCTTCGAATCGCCATCTACGAATTGGATAAGTTGATCAAGAACGGCTTGACCCAGGAAGAGTTTGAAACGGTTCGCGAATACCTTATGAAAAACGTCTTTGTGATGACGGCAACCCAAGCGCAGCAGCTGGGTTATGCGATCGATTCAGCCTTCTACGGCACGCCTGAGTACACCCAGTTCATGCGCGATCGTTTGCAAAAGCTCACTCTCGCCGATGTGAACAACGCGATCAAAAAACATCTCAGTGCTTCCAATCTCCAAGTTGTCGCGATTGCAAAGGATGCTAAAGATTTGAAAGACAAGCTCCTAAAGGATACGTTCTCGCCGATCAAATACGATGGCGAGAAAACCAAAGAGCTGCTCGATGAAGATCAGGTGATCGGTAATTTGAAGCTCGGTATCAAATCCGTAGATATCACCCCTGTGTCGGATATTTTTAAGTAATCACGACTCCCTCACGCGACTCATCAAATGATCCACGTCTTCGGACGTGGTATCAAACGCACAAACCAGACGAAGCAAACCGGTCGGCTTATCCCAAAGATAAGCCGGCCCGTGTTGTCTTACACGCGCCGCATAAGGCTCAGGAACAATGACGAATACCTCATTTGCTTCAGTCGGATAAGGAAAGACCGCTTCGGGGAGAGTATTCTGAATAGCCGCCCGAAGGTAAAGCGCCATGGCATTCGCTTGAGCAGCATTCTTTCGCCAAAGGTCGTGTTCAAGATAAGGCAAAAATTGACAGCTCAAATACCGCATTTTTGAAGCGAGCTGCATACTCTGCTTTCGCACAAAAGAAAACTTATCGGCAATCTCAGGATTCAAAAAGACCACGGCCTCAGCACACAAGAGCCCATTCTTTGTCCCTCCGAAACTCAGGACATCCACGCTCCGAGCCATATCCGCAAATGAGCACCCCAGGTGTACAGCGGCATTGGAAAGACGCGCGCCATCCATATGCACAAGCAGTTTCTTGGCGTGAGCCGCCTCACACACCTCACGAATTTCCTTCAAGGTATAAACCGTCCCCATCTCAGTCGCCTGAGTGAGACTGATAAGCTTCGGAAGCACGCGATGAGGATCGTCCGGATTGATCGATAGCTCTTCTATGACTGAAAGCGGTAGCTTTCCGCCCTGATGCTCAAAGGCGAGGATTTTACTCCCGGTGTTGAATTCAGGAGCGCCGCATTCGTCTTCATTAATGTGCGCGATATCGGTCGCAACCACAGCCTCAAACGAACGGCAAGCGGCCCGAATCGCCAAGGTATTAGCCGCTGTGCCCGTGAACACAAAGAAAACCTCGGCATCCTTTCGGCCTAAGGCTTCTCGAATCAGTTCTCGCGCGCGAGCCGTTACTGGATCTGCGCCGTAGGCGGGCATATGCCCCGTATTTGCGTCGGCGAGGGCCTTGAGAACGAGCGGATGCACACCCGAATGATTGTCGCTTCCGAAACTTTTTTGTGTTACGCCTGGGTTCATATAATCTCCGCGTTCATGACGTCGAAATTGAGGAGCCGAAAAGATGAAGAGAAAAGTAAAAGCCGCTGTTGCCTGGGGCCCCGGCGAACCTCTCCGCATTGAAACCGTTGACC
>JAZKGL010000357.1:0-10277 GCA_040385935.1 Bdellovibrionota bacterium | reverse complement strand
GAAGCGCTTTTGATGTAGGCGTAAGGGTTTTCGCAGAAGCTTTGCCAGTTGGAAATGCTCGTGAGCAGGCGCTTCATATCGGAGGAGAGAGTATCGATCGCATCTTGGCTTTCCACGGTTCGCTCAGGCGAGGTGTCGAATCCAATATCACCGATCAAGGCCGTGTAGAGCACCGATCCAAAGCTGATTACTCCGAGTATCCCGAAGAGCCAATGCTGTGACTTCATCTGAGGCATGAAAATATTCCGTGGATTTTTTTGATGGTTGGGCGAGACGATGCGAGTCAAAATCTTGACGATTTTGCTAAGAGACGGACAGACTACGTGTGACCCTGCATTCCGCGCCTACATGCTGGGCATACAGGTCTACGAATGAGCGGCAACGCCCCCCGACGCGATTTTCCTTGTTGGTATAGTCTTATTCTGGCTTACGATCGAACTCTCGTCAAGAGAGTCAAGGACTTTGTCAGTCAGAAGCCGGGTAGGTTAAACTTAATTGCATAGCCGAGGCACTCGCGATAACGTGGCGAGGCCATTTTTTTGTTTCTCTCGCCCAAGGACTAAAAAGACCATATGCGGCAAAACACTCTTGAAGAATTAAGCGAAAAGACTTTCGACGTCGCCATCGTAGGCGGTGGTATCAATGGAGCTGTGGCCGCCGCCGCGCTTTCAGCAGCCGGGCTGAGCGTGGCCCTGGTCGAGAAGAAAGATTTTGCGTCCAGCACCTCTCAGGAGTCGTCGAACCTCGTCTGGGGTGGAATCAAGTATCTTGAGTCGTATGAATTCGGTCTGGTCTGGGATCTTTGCCGCAGCCGAAACGAGCTTATGCGGAAATATCCGAGTTCGGTTCGGGAGATTCGCTTTTTCACGACACTTCAGAAGGGTTTTCGAAAACCGAAATTTCTCGTTTTTCTCGGTTCCGTTCTCTATTGGTTCATGGGCCGCTTCTTCACCCAGGCGCCAAGGCTGTTGACTAAAGCAAAGATCAACAGCGAAGAGCCGCTGGTCGAAACTTCCAATAGTGTCGGCGGACTCGAATATTCGGACGGGTATCTTAGGGATAACGATGCCCGCTTTGTCTTTGGGTTTATTCGCACCGCGATGCGCTCGGGCGCGAAGATTCTCAATTATGCTGAGGTCGTCGCGGCGAAGAAAACCGATGTCTGGACTCTCGATGTGAAGGATAAGCAAAGGGACAGCGATTTTACGGTGAAGGCCAAGGTTCTGATCAACGCGGCCGGACCTTACGCGGATAGTCTAAATCGCTTAACCGGTCTCACGACCAGACACAAACATATCTTCTCCAAAGGCGTGCATTTGATCGTGCCGCGCCTGACGGAGAACAAAAAGGTCCTGACGTTTTTCGCCGATGACGGCCGCCTATTCTTTGTCATACCTATGGGCTCTTGCTCCTGCATAGGAACCACCGACACCCCGGTCGAGAGTCTTCCGGCACGTGTGACTGACGAGGACAGAGCTTTCATTTTGGATAATATCAACAAACGCCTTCGCCTCAAAAAGCCTTTGACGATGGCGGATGTCCTTTCTGAGCGCTGCGGTGTCAGACCCCTGGTCAAGGAAGTTGGGTCCAAGCCGGCGGCGCAGGGCGAGGACTGGATGAACCTCTCGCGCAAACACGCGATCGAAACCAAGCGCGATCAAAAACACATCACGATCTTTGGTGGCAAACTCACCGACTGTCTGAATATAGGCCGCGAACTCTGCGACGAACTTGAACATCTGCGGGTTCCTCTCAAAAGAAACGACCAATGGGTAGGTGAGTCGCTTCATAAGTATGTGTTTGAAGAAGCAGCCCGCAAAGAAGGCCTTGGCGATATTCAGTTCGTCGGCGAGGGCACTCTGATCGATCGGCTTTGGCGTTGCTATGACCAAGATGCTTTCAGCATACTCGATCGTATGAAGGCCGATACGACACTCAAGCAAGCGGTGAGCAATCAGTCCTCAGTGACTTTGGCAGAGTTCGCTCATTTGGCGGAATCGGAAATGGTCGTCTCACTCGAGGATGCTCTGAGACGACGTACACGTCTGGCTCTCGTCGTCTCGCACGAGGAACTCGCAGCTAGTCCTCTCCTCAAAAAAGCCACCGAGCTTTTATTCAGGGAAAATGCCGAGCGAGAATGGCAAAGATACTTCGGCGATCAGTCGGGACATACGCCTGTACGTCAAGCGACAGCTCGCGTCTAAGACTTCGAAGCATTAATGTTCGCTGACAGACCATCCGCTGACGCGGGTGGTCTTTTGTTTTTTGCGACTTAGCTTCATTCGAAATGCTTCAATAGTGTTGTTTGGAGAGCCTAACTTTGTTAAACCCGAACCGGCTGAAGTGATTGAGGCTTTTTACGAGTTCAGAATCCTCAGGACAGGCTATTTAGTTTGGCTTGGTGTGAAGACAAAAAAATGGAATTCTGGTACAGTTCGACTGAAAGCCATGTTTTCTATTTTAGGTTCGTACGGAAAGGTACATAATGCGCCTTACTTAGCGAACTTATGTCTTGTGCCGCTTTCGAAATGTGCTTGAATTGAATCAGTCGCGGTAAATTTTACGGAGCTAGCGCATGTGGGTTGATCCGGATTCTTTCCATTATCTTCCTATCCTTCTTCTGATGATCATCGGCGGCATCGTGGGCATTGTGCTGATCGTGGCCAACATTGTGCTCGGCGGCCGCGGCAAATACTCTGAGAAACAAAAATTTGATGTCTACGAATGCGGCGTGCCTCCAGAAGGCAATGCTCGTCAGCAGTTCTCGGTTCGTTATTACGTCGTCGGTATCGTCTTTCTGCTCTTCGATGTGGAAGTGGTTTTCATGTATCCTTGGGCGGTGACCTACAAAAAATTCCTGACTCAGGGAACGTTTATCCTGACGCAGATGATTACCTTCTTTGTCATCTTGCTCGTGGGATACTTCTATCTGTTGGGCCGTAAAGGTCTCGATTGGGATTGACTAGTAGTTTTGGGAGTACGTCATGTCAAAAGATGGAAACGCCGGTTTTATACCGACCACTCTCGAGTATGCGGTGAAGTGGGCGCAGAAAAACTCGCTCTGGCCCTTCACCTTCGGAACCTCGTGCTGCGGCATCGAAATGATGTCGACACTGTCGGGGACCTATGACCTTGCGCGCTTTGGTGCCGAGGTTGTGCGCTTTTCCCCCCGTCAGGCGGATATGCTGATCGTCGCGGGTACGATTACTACTAAGATGGCCCCGGTCCTTCGTCAGGTTTATGACCAGATGCTTGAGCCTAAGTGGGTTATCGCTATGGGCGCGTGCTCATCTTCGGGCGGTATCTTTGATACCTACTCGGTTCTTCAGGGTATTGACGAGATTATGCCGGTAGACATCTATGTCCCGGGCTGTCCTCCGATTCCCGAAGGTCTGATCCACGCGATCCTCAAGCTTCAAAAGGTTATTGAGACCGATGGCAAACGTCCGCAGATGCACAAGCTCACGCGTGCCGAAGCCTCCGATGCCATGAGCTACCGACGCCCTGATGGCTCGACGATTTTTGACGACGCGCAACCTTTGAAGGATCAGGTTAAATGAGCAAGCTCCTTCCGAAGAATCAGGCCGATCAGGATCGTGTTCATGATCTCGTTACGGACATGTTCAAGGGTTATCGCATCGACCGCGATGCCACCACCGAGACCGTTCTGTGGCTGAATTCCATCGCTGAACTTCCGCAAGTCATCAAAACCCTGCGCATCGAAACCGGTCTGCAAATGGATCGACTTTCGGATTTAACGGCCTACGATAATATCGATGGCGCCGATGGTCCCAAACGTTTTGTGATGGTTTATCAGCTTTATTCGATGCGTTTTCACTCGCGTATCCGCGTGAAGGTTCAGGTTGGCGAAACCGAGAAGGTGCCGACCATTACTAGCTTTTGGCGCGCAGCCAACTGGCTCGAACGCGAAGTCTACGATCTCTTTGGTATCAGCTTTGAGGATCACCCGGATCTTCGCCGCATCATGATGGATGAACGCTTCCAAGGTCATCCTTTGCGCAAAGAATATGAAATGAAAGATCGTCAGCCGTTCCCAGACAGCTTGCCTGTGCGTATCGCAGCGCGAGCCCCTGATTTGCTGAATAAGGAGTGAGGCGTGATCAAGACTAAAGAGCAGCTTCGCACTGAGCTTGAGGTTGAACGCCAAAACCTTACAGACTTTTACAACCCCCAGGTTCTCATCAACATGGGTCCCTCGCATCCTGCGATGCACGGGACTTTGCGGGTTATGTGCCGGGTCAACGGCGAAGTCGTCGAAGATGCGACCTGTGAGATTGGGTATCTGCACCGCGGCATCGAAAAGCTTGCGGAGCAAAAGACCTATCATCAGTGGATCGTTTATACCGATCGACTGAACTATTGTTCTGCTCTGGCCAACAACATCGGCTATGTCATGGCCGTTGAAAAGCTATTGAATGTCGAAGTTACCGAGCGCTGCCAATGGATCCGTGTGATCTGTATGGAGCTTGCGCGTATCATCGATCACCTGATCTGTATCGCGATCAACGCACTCGATATGGGCGCGCTCACCTGCTTTTGGTACCTCTACCACTGGCGTGAAGAAGCCTACACGATGATCGAAGCCATGTGCGGTATGCGTTTGACCACGTCTTACGCACGAATCGGCGGCATGAGCTACGATCTTCCCGACAATTTCGACGTTTTGATGGCGAAGTTCGTCAAAGGCCTTCCGAAGTCGATCGATGATGTCGAAAAGCTTTTGAGTTCCAATCGCATCTGGGTCGATCGGACTAAGGATGTCGGTGTACTCACGGCGACCGAAATTCTCGACTTTGGTCTGACCGGACCTGTCGCGCGCGCCTCGGGTGTAGACTTTGACCTTCGTCGTGATCGTCCTTATTACACCTATCCTGAACTTGATTTTGAAGTGGTCTGCGGCGTGAAGGGTGACGTTTACGATCGTTATCTTGTGCGTATGGAAGAGATGCGACAGTCGGCTAGCATCCTTTCTCAGTGCATGAAGAAGATCAACAAAGGCCCCCTTTGGGTCGATGATCGCCTTATTCGTATTCCGGCCAAAGCTGACGTCTATAACAATATGGAAACCTTGATTCACCATTTCAAGATTTTCATGGAAGGTATCGATGTGCCGCCGGGCGAAGGGTATAGCTGTATTGAAGCGCCGAACGGCGAACTCGGCTTTTATATCGTCTCCAAAGGCGGTCCCAAACCTTGGCGAACCCGGGTGAAACCCCCTTCGCTGCTGCTCTTTCAGAGTTTCGAATACTCGATGAAAGGCGCGAAGATCCCCGATGCGGTATCCGTCCTTGGTAGCTTGAACATTATCGCCGGCGAACTTGATCGCTAAACCCTGGGAGTAAGTCACATGATTATCGATCAAGAGATAAGAGCGAAGATGGACAAACTCAGGGAGCATCTGCCGACTGAGCAATCCCTACTTCTGCCCCTGCTGCACGCAATGCAGGCAAAGGAAGGATGGATCAGCACCGAAGCGATGCGCGAAGCCGCAACGTATCTCCAGCTGGCGCCGGCTCGCGTTCAGGAAGTTGTGAGCTTCTACACGATGTATAACCGCAAACCTGTGGGCAAAAAGCATGTTCAGGTTTGTACGAACGTCGCCTGTTTCCTCCGTGGTGCCGACAAACTCGTAACTGGGCTTGAAGAGCGGCTTGGCATTCACTGCGGTCAAACCACCAAGGATGGCAAGTACACGCTCACCGAAGTCGAATGTTTGGCTGCCTGCGGAACAGCACCTGTCATGCAGGTCAATGATGATTATTACGAAAACTTAGATGAAAATTCCGTGAACACGATCATGGATAAATTGGATAGCGAGCTACGACATGGTTGAAAAGCTGCTCACCAAAAATAACGATATTCCAAATAATCACACTCTGGACATGTATCGCTCCTTCGGTGGTTATACAGCTTTGGAAAAAGCTTTGGCCATGGCGCCGGATGCTATCGTTGACGAAGTGAAAAAATCGAATCTTCGCGGCCGTGGCGGCGCCGGTTTCCCGACCGGTATGAAATGGTCTTTCATGCCGAAGGAACCTAAGTTCCCGGATGGAACGCCAAAGCCTAAGTATCTCGTCTGTAATGCGGATGAGGGTGAGCCGGGTACTTTCAAAGACCGTTTGCTGATGACTCAGCATCCGCACATGTTGATAGAAGGCATGATCATCGCCGGCCATGCGATCGGTGCGAGCAAAGGATTCATCTATATTCGTGGTGAATTTGTCTTCGAAGCCAAGCGAGTTGAAGCCGCGATCGAAGAAGCGCGGGCCATGGGTTTGCTTGGCAAAACCGTAGCGGGATCTAACTTTAATTTCGATCTGGTCGTTTATCGCGGCGCAGGTGCTTATATCTGCGGTGAAGAAACGGCTTTGCTCAACAGCCTTGAAGGCAAACGCGGCGAGCCTCGTTTGAAGCCGCCGTTTCCTGCGATGGTGGGCGCCTTTGGAATGCCGACCTGCGTGAATAACGTAGAAACATTCTGTGCGGTTCCGACGATTATCAACGACGGGGCAGCGAAGTTCGCATCCGTAGGAACCGAGCGCTCCGGCGGGACCCGACTCTTCTGTGTTTCAGGTCACATCGAAAAGCCCGGCGTTTACGAGCTACCGATCAACATCAATCTTAAAGATGTGATCGAGCTGTGCGGCGGTGTTTTGGGCGGGAAGAAACTCAAGGCGGTTATTCCCGGCGGAGCTTCGGCCCCGATGCTGAGCGCTGCTGAATGCGATGTGGCAATGGACTTTGACAGTCTCGCCAAAGCCGGGACCATGGCGGGTTCGGGCGGGATAATCATCATCTCCGAAGACGCCTGTATCGTCGAAGTCGCAGCGCGCCTGCTGAAGTTTTATGAGCATGAATCCTGTGGGCAGTGCAGTCAGTGCCGCGAAGGCTCTCACTGGCTCGCTCGTATGTTTGCACGTATCGAAGCGGGCGGGGGAACCGAAGCCGACCTCGATGCGATTGCAGGCATTTGTTCGAATATGGCTGGTCAAACCATCTGTGCATTCTCAGATGCGGTGACTGGCCCGGCCTTATCGTCCGTTCGTAAATTTCGGTCCGAGTTTGAAGAGCATGTGAGGCTCAAGCGCTGTCCATGCAAGCCTGAAGGTCATGTTGCTAGACACGATCATCACAGCAGTGCCGTGCTTTAAGTTTGATGGGAAGGAAGAGGGAAAAATGAGCGAAGCGCCCCCAAAGCCGAAGATCACGATCGACGGTCTAGTGGTAGAGTTCGAACCGGGTGATACGATTATGCGTGCGGCCGAACGAGCACGCATTGATAGAAACATTCCGCGCTTCTGTTACCATCCAGGCCTGCCTGTGGCGGGTACCTGCCGCATGTGTACCGTTGAGGTTGAGAAAGCTCCCAAGCTTATGACAGCCTGCTCGACACCGGCGACCGACGGAATGGTTGTGCAGTCGCGCAGTGAACGCGTTGAGAAATCACGCTCAGGCGTTATGGAAATGCTCCTGGCAAACCATCCCCTCGATTGCCCTGTGTGTGATCAATCGGGTGAATGCTCGCTGCAGGATTATAATTATGAATATGGACCGGCAAAGTCCAAGTTCGTCGAAGAAAAACGCGTTTGGAAAGAAGTGACGACCAAACGCCTTTCGGATCGACTGACTTTGAATATGAACCGCTGTGTTCATTGTGAACGCTGCGTGCGATTCACCGAAGATGTGACCAAGACCGGTGAATTCCTGATGGATAACCGAGGCTGGCACAAAGAGCTTACGACCGCATTGGACGAAGGGCTCTTCAACGAATACCAAGGCAACGTCGCCGACATTTGTCCGGTCGGCGCGATTACCTTTAATGATTTCCGTTTTCAAAAGCGCGTCTGGTTCCTCAAAGAGCGGACCGGAATTTGTGATGGTTGCGCTAAGGGCTGTTCGATCTTCGCCGATGAGGAAAAGGGCACGATTCATCGCTACCGTGCGCGATTCAATCCTGAAGTGAACTCGCACTGGATCTGTGATGAAGGCCGCGTATCGTTTCGAACGTATCAAAATCCTTCGCGTATCGTTCAGCCTTTGCTCTCGGCGCAGACTGGGCTAAATGCCACCAATTGGGATACCGTGATTCCTTGGTTTTTGGATGAGCTTAAGGCCTCGCGGAAAATTCTGATGCTCATCGGGACCGATGCCTCGAGTGAAGAAGCCGCGACCCTGGCTCAGGTACTTTCGACCTTTACCCCGGCGGATGTCGCGGTTCGCTCGTGGAACGGCACAGGCGATGGCGTTCAATCGTCGGCCGATGATGCTCCGCTCGATCATCTTTTGCGTCGCCGGGACCACACTTCGAACACACGCGGCGTCGAAGGTCTCGGAATTAAACCTTGGACTTCTTCGGAAACCGGGTTTGATCTGGCTATTTACTTCCGTTCGGGCCGGGCGACAATGCCTCCGAAAATGGCGGCTAAAGAAATCGCCTGGGGCGTTTTCGATCACGCTGAGATTCAAACCTTTACGGCTGTTCTTCCTGGTCTGACGACTTTGGAAAAATTCGGGACTTACACCAACTGCGATGGCATTACCCAAAGCTTTGAGATCGTGATTCCGGCACCAGGTTCGGCATCCAGTGTTCGTAAGGTTCTGGATGGTATGAAAATCAAATCGATGCCTCAGATGGCAGCCTTGCAAACTTCGACTCGTGAGGTCGCTCGTGAGCCTATTTGAGTGGATTGCTCTCGCGTGTAAGATTTTGTTTGTGGTTGGGATTACGTTTGGAATGGTTCCGAATATCATTTGGTTTGAACGCCGCGGAGCCGCTTGGATGCAGGGCCGCGTTGGACCTAACCGGGTTGGTATCTTTGGACTAATGCAGCCGCTTGCGGATGTTATTAAGCTTTTGACCAAAGAATCATTTACGCCGGCACTGGCTTCGAAATTTTATTATCAACTTGCACCGGCCATTGCCGCCGTTGCACCGGTCGCGGCGCTGGCTGCGATTCCGTTCGGATCTTTTTTGATCATTGGTGATCAAAAAGTTCCTTTGCAGATCGCTAACCTCGATATGGGTATCCTTGCGGTGCTCGCTTTTACCGGACTCGAAATTTATCCCGTCATGCTCGCCGGCTGGGCTTCGAACAACAAGTACGCGATGCTCGGTGCTTTGCGCGGGGCTAGTCAGTTTGTAAGTTACGAAATCGCGGCTGGTCTGGCTTTGGTTTCGATGCTGCTCGTGTACGGAACGTTTAACCTCAACGAAATGGTTATCTATCAGCATCAACCGCTGCTTGGATTTTTGCCGAGCTGGGGTGTGTTTATTAACCCGGTCGCTTGCTTTATCTTCCTCATAGCGATCTTTGCCGAGACCAACCGTTTGCCTTTCGATTTGCCGGAAGGGGAATCCGAACTCGTAGCCGGTTATCACCTTGAGTACGGCGCCGCGAAGTTTGCTCTCTTCTTCTTTGCCGAATATGTCGCGATGATTATGGCTTCGGCCCTTTACATCACGCTCTTCTTTGGTGGCTACGCGATGCTTCCGGGCATGGCCTGGATCGTGTCTTTGATCGCCGCACCTGATACCGTCATGCATCAAAACCTAACCGCCATCATGCAGGTCCTTAGCATGATCATTAAAGTTGGATTCATGCAGTTCTTCTTTGTTTGGGTACGCTGGACATTCCCGCGTTTCCGCTACGATCAGCTCATGCATCTCGGCTGGAAGATTCTTTTCCCTATCGCTTTAGTTAATCTCTTGGCGGTCGCACTGATCATCGCCTGGATAGGAGTTTAAGATGACCAAAATCGTGACCCATAAAGAGGGTTTCCTCGATAAGTACTATATTCCTGCGCTAGTCGTTGGATTGAAAGTCACGCTAAAGCAGTTCTACAAAACTTTGGTTCTGCGTCAGCACACGACGATCAATTATCCCGAAGAGAGACGTGAGTACTCACAGCGGTTTCGCGGTGAGCACTTTATCTCGGTGGATGAAACCAAGACGGAAAACTGCACGGCTTGTTATCTTTGCCAAACGGTTTGCCCAGCGGATTGTATTACGATCGTGGCTGGTGAACGGCCTGCCGACGAAAATCCTTTCGGCGTGAAAAAAGAAAAGCGCCCCGTGAGCTTTGATATCGATGCTCTTCGCTGCTGCTTTTGCGGATTCTGCGAAGAGGCTTGTCCCAAAGATGCCATCAAGCTTTCGCGCAACTACGAACTCGCCACGCTCAATCGCGAGACCGCGGTATACGATCTCGATCATTTGAAGCGCGAGGTAAAAGGCCGTGGTTGAACCTATCGTTCT
>JAZKGL010000356.1:0-3235 GCA_040385935.1 Bdellovibrionota bacterium | reverse complement strand
TGGAATTGACGTTCGCACTTGGTTTTTTGCGTATTCTATTCAGTTTTCAAAGAGCGTTTCCGAAGGGACGTTTTATTTCAGAGAAGATTTCTTTTCAAGAAGTTTTTTGCTTTTCTTTACTTCGTTTTCTTCTTTGTTTCTGCGTCGCCCCGAGAGATAGGTTTATACGGAACGTGGTTGCGATCGTCAACCCTCGATTCTTACTTTTCTCAAATTTTCTTTCAAAAACTTCCCAAACATAACGCACGCATAGTTTGCCTTACCCTGAGTAATGATTCCTACGGCCAAGGCGACTTGGAAGTCCTATAAAAACATCCAAATTGGCCTTAAGTTCTCCGTCGATTCTACCGAATCATTTCTTTGGCTCCTTGCCATAATCAAAGATCTAGAGTTTCGGACCACCCGGGAGAGTCGTATGATCAGTCAGAAGTTTCGCTCAAAAATCGGGGCACCACGTGTACTGATCGTCGATGATGAAGTTCAACTCGCGGAAATCTATCGCGCTGTGCTTCAAAGTGCGGGTGCAAAGGTCGAAGTCGCCTACGATGCAGCCGATGCCGTGGATCTTATTAAAGCCTTCAGGCCCGATATCATCGTTTCTGACATACGCATGCCCGAAGTTCGCGGCGATGAACTGCTCGTCGCCTTATCTTCTTATGATCCCGATCTGCCCGTCATTTTAGTCACGGGTCTTGAGCGTTCAAAGATCTCGATTCCCAAAGAAAGCCAGAATCTCTTTCACCTCCTCCATAAACCAGTCGACTACGATCAGCTGATCCGCGCTGTTCAAAGCGCATTTAGTCTCGTCGAATCCAAAAAGCTAAATGAAGTGCTCCTCAAGCAACGTCACGCCGACTCCAAGTCGCCCGTGAGTTTTGAAGAGTGGCGCGCGATTGAAGAAGGCCTGCTGCTACAAAAAGCCGTGCGTCGCGCTTCGTAAGTTCCCCTGCACTCACAGCCCTGCAAACGCTAGCGATTCTTCCCGCATTTCGATAGATTAACGCCTCGTTCTATAATCTATCGTGCGGATGGAATTCATGTCAGATAAACAAGTCATCTACTCCATGGTCGATGTTTCAAAGACACATGGTCAAAAAACCGTCCTTAAAAACATCTATCTCTCCTATTTCTATGGAGCGAAGATCGGCGTTCTCGGTTCGAACGGCTCGGGTAAAAGTTCACTCCTCAAAATTCTTGCGGGAGTTGATCAGACCTTCACGGGAGAAACTCATCTCTCCGACGGTTATACGGTTGGTTACCTCGCACAGGAACCACATCTCGAATCCGGCAAAACGGTAAAACAAATCGTTGAAGAAGGCGCTGCGCAGACCGTAGCTCTTATGAAGGAATTCGAAGAGATCAACCTGAAATTCGCTGAAGATATGACGCCTGAGCAGATGGATGCTCTCATCACACGTCAAGGCGAAGTTCAGGATTTACTTGACCGCCTCGATGCGTGGACGCTCGATGATCGTCTGCAATTCGCAATGGACGCGCTCGACTGCCCTCCGGGTGAAGCGATCGTGGATAACCTCTCCGGCGGTGAACGCCGCCGTGTAGCCCTTTGTCGTTTGCTTCTACAAAAACCGGACATTCTTCTCCTCGACGAACCGACCAACCACTTGGATGCCGAGTCGGTTCGCTGGCTTGAGAAACATCTTCAAGAATACAAAGGCACGATCATCGCCGTGACCCACGATCGTTATTTTCTCGATAACGTCGCCGGCTGGATTCTTGAACTCGACCGCGGCCAAGGCATTCCTTGGAAAGGCAATTACACCTCGTGGCTTGAGCAAAAAGAAAAACGTCTCGAGCAGGAAGAAAAGGGCGAGAACAAACGCCGCAAATATCTTCAGCAAGAACTCGAGTGGATTCGCATGGCTCCCAAAGCTCGCCAGGCGAAAAACAAAGCTCGTATTTCGGCCTTCGATAAGCTCTATGCAGAGGAATCTCGCGGCTCGGAAAAAGATCTTCAGATCTACATTCCGCCCGGACCTCGTCTTGGCGATATCGTGATCGAAGCGGATCATGTGAAAAAAGCCTTTGGCGATAAGGTAATCTTCAAAGACCTGAACTTTAAACTTCCCGCTGGCGGCATCGTCGGTATCATTGGTCCGAACGGTATGGGTAAGACCACGTTGTTCCGTATGATCACCGATACCCAAGGTGTAGACGCCGGTAGCTTTACCGTAGGTCAGACAGCGGTTGTGGGTTACATGGAGCAGTCGCGCATCAACCTCAATCCTGAAGACACGATTTATCAAGCCGTCTCCCAAGGGGCCGATACCGTCATGCTCGGTAAACAGGAAGTGAATGCGCGCGCTTATGTTTCACGCTTCAACTTCGCAGGCCAGGATCAGCAAAAGAAAATCGGGGATCTCTCCGGTGGTGAACGAAACCGCATTCAGCTTGCCCTTCTTTGCAAAGCCGGAGCGAACGTCCTTTTACTCGATGAGCCTACGAACGACCTCGACATCACAACTATGCGCGCCCTTGAAGAGGCTTTACTTAGCTTTGCCGGTTGCGCAGTGGTCATCAGCCATGATCGCTGGTTCCTCGACCGTATTGCTTCGCATATCCTTTCTTTCGAAGGTGACGGCGAAGTCTATTGGTATGAAGGCAACTTCTCAGAATACGAAGAAGATCGTAAACGTCGTCTCGGTGCCGATGCGGATGTTCCTAAGCGCGTTCGTCGCGCTCGTTTGGAACGATAAGGAATAGGTGAATACATGAGCAAAGCGCAACTAAACGCAATCAGCCCGACCCGTGCCGAAGATTATCCAGAGTGGTATCAACAGGTGGTGAAAGCCGCAGACATGGCTGAAACCTCAGCCGTTCGTGGCTGCATGGTGATAAAACCCTGGGGTTATGCCATCTGGGAGAACATGCAAAGGGTACTCGATGCCAAGTTTAAAGAGACGGGCCACGAGAACGCCTATTTCCCTCTCTTTATCCCGCTTAGCCTGATGGAGAAGGAAGCGCAGCACGTCGAAGGATTTGCCAAGGAATGCGCTGTCGTCACGCATCACCGATTGGAAGCTGGTCCGAATGGAACTTTGGTTCCGGCAGGCAAACTGGATGAGCCGCTGGTGGTTCGTCCAACCTCTGAGATGATTATCGGTCAGGTCTATGCGAAGTGGGTGCAATCCTATCGCGATCTTCCTATTCTCATCAACCAGTGGGCAAACGTCGTTCGCTGGGAAATGCGTACGCGCATGTTCCTACGCACCACAGA
>JAZKGL010000355.1:0-8732 GCA_040385935.1 Bdellovibrionota bacterium | reverse complement strand
CTTGCCTGTTGTCAGAGGACGCTGCTATGAGCACCGCCATAAATCCCGAGATTCTTTTCCAACTCGACAAACAGTTTCTGGCTGATCAATTCCGCGTAAAAGATATATTCGAACTTTTAGGCAAAGCCCTCACGGATAAAATAGTCCGTTTGCTGGCCGAGCACGGCGTGAGTGATCAGCCAGTGATCAGAGGCAAGGTCTCGCCCCAGGCTATCCTTGAAGGGGCCGTATACGTTGCCGAAGGGGCTGAAGTTGGGCCTTTTGCCTATATCCAGGGACCTACTTTCATCGGCCCCGGCGCCGACGTTCGTCACGGCGCCTTTATTCGCGGCTCGGCTTTTATTGGAGCCAAGGCCGTCGTTGGACATACGACCGAAGTTAAAGGCTCCATCTTCCTCGATGAAGCGAAGGCAGGGCACTTTGCTTACGTAGGCGATTCTATTTTGGGTCACGACGTCAACCTTGGGGCGGGAACTAAGCTCGCTAATCTTAAACTTCGCGGCAATGAAGTGGCTGTCGTTCATCCAACGACAGACGAACGCATAGGGTCGGGCCTTAGAAAGCTCGGTGCGATTATAGGCGACAAGGCGCAAACGGGCTGTAATTCCGTTCTTTCACCAGGATCTATACTTCTACCCAATACCGGCGTGTTGCCTTGCGTTCATTACCTTGGCACTTTGAAAAAAGGATTTGCCAAAACGTAAGAATCATTTTGTCCATTCAAAGCGGCAGTAGCGCTCCTCACCGAGCGGACAACGCAGCTCGAGCAGGGGATTGTCGACAGCCTCCAGATAACTCAAGGCGGATAGCTTTTCCAGGCTGGAAATATCCTGGATTTTGTTTTCGGAAATCACAAGAACCTCTAGGTTTGGGAAACGCAAAAATTCTTTGGCCTGCTTGAAACTGTTTCTTGCGACCCGTAATTCTGTGAGTTGGGGCAGATCGATCATAGAAAGATCATCCCAGCGGCCATTGTCCAAATGTTCCGCGCGCAATGTCTTAAGAGCGATAAGCGCACGGATCGTAGGATCGGGAGTCATCGGATTGTCGCTGAGGATAAGCGTTTCGAGCAAAGGCGCATTCGTGAATCGCGGCATCTGCATGAGTTCGTTTTTTGCAAAGTTGGCTTTGGTAAGTTTCATTGCTCCATTTAGATCGCCGATCGCACGCATTTGGCTGTCAACTATTTCGATAGATTTGAGTTTTTGAATGTCAGCAGGAAATGAAACGGAACTGATCCCTGTGTTCTTGCGAAACACAAAGTCTTCGAGTAGAGGAGCCTCACTCATCACGAACTGCTTATTTGCGCTCTCCGCGTTCACAGAGTCTTCCATTTGGAATTTGACGAGACGTGGGTAGCGCGACGCTAGGCGAATACTTCTTAGACCGGATAACTCCAGTGATTGAAGACTGGGCATTGCATCGGGTAGCTCTACACTGATATCGGCTTTGACTTTTAATTGAGTAAGACCCGGCGTGAGAGAAAGAGCGACTAGTCCTTCGCTACGAACATTTTCCAGTTCCAATATACGAAGCTTTTGGATCGACGAAACTCTTTCCAGCTGCACAGCCTTGGGCGAATTTTTAATCGCGAGGCGCGACAGAGCAAAAGGCCCGCTGACGTCGAGTGGCCCTAGGACCTCGCCGCGATTACCCGTAATCTCTAGATCCTTGAGCTTTGAAAACACGCCGACCATTGTGAAGTCGCTAATCGCATGTCCGCTTAGAACGAGTTTGGCTACCGGCATTTCGCGAAGCGCCATAAATGGACGAAGGTCGGTGATGCGCGCCTCCGGTCCGAAGCTATCGGGGGCAAAGGCATCGAGTATTAAACCCCTATCGAGTTTGATTTTGCTCTCAAGATTTTCTTTCGCATAGGCGCAATCGGTAAAGACACGGCGAATATCGCCGCCATTGTCCAGGGCGTAATCCCCCGCGAGGCTGATCAGGCGTTGAACCGTGTACCAGCTCGAATTCTTCTCATCGCGACTTTCGCACCAATCTTCAAAACGTGTGGGATCTCTGAGCACGATAGGATTCGGCTCGGGGGGTGACGGTGGATTCAGTGCTTCTGTGAGAGGAAGCGACAGGCCACTGGTTGCCTCGATCCAAGATCGATAAGCGCCTGTGACGTTATAAATCGCTTCGCCTCGATCGCAGATAGCGGTCTTATCTTCTGTCACCAAACGCTGATCCCAGCCGACAAAATTTGCGACGAGAAACGTCCTATCACCTTTTGTGAGATAAAGAGGCCCACCGCTATCACCGAGACAAGGCCCCTGACCTGGCTCAGTGCTCGTCAGCACGAGGTGAAACCATCGACCTCGATTCACATAGTCTTTGATCCTCACGGGGCTTTGAAAGAGTTCTTCCGACGGACAGCTCACCTCACCTTTCGGGCAATGGCTTTCACGCTGTCCGTAGCCGGCCGCTGTCACACTTTTCTTCGCCGCGAGGGCCTCGGCGCTGCGAAGGATCTCTACGGGTTCATAGCCTTCCACAGGCTTTTGCAACCGAATCCAGGCGATATCAAAGTTGACTCCGAACTTTTGCTCGGCCTTATAACTTTGCATAGCGCTCACGTCATAGACTTCGCCGCGCGCCATGCGCACTTTAATTTCGGCCGGCTTTTTGCCCGCGAGACAGTGAGCGGAGGTGACTATGAGTTCTGGATGAATCAAAGTTCCTGAGCAGAAGATCTGGCTATCCGAAGCGTTTTGCAAAGCCAACGTGCTTTGCAGTTTGGTATCCTCAGCTTTGAGTCCGCCTAGGATAAAGAGCGTACTGTGAGGGTTTGAGTGGTCTCTACCGCAAGCCCAGAGGCCTTGAATAAGAGCGCAGAAAAGGAGTAGCCTTAGGCTGTGCTTGGTTTTTGGTCCCATGATGGAAACATCTTTCTTGAAGGCCTAGCTTGACTCGCAGAAGTCTTCAGTCTTAGTTCTAGAAGAGTGGAATTGTCAGCAATGAGGATAAGCCGTGGCAACCGTTCGTCGAACCATCGTACAGCTACTGACTCTCTTAGGCCTCTATTCGCTCCTTCGAGTCCTATTCTATTACGTCAATCAGCAATTGTTTTTGAAGGTTCCCTTTGGCGACATAGTCAAAGCCTGGCTGAACGGAATGCGCTATGATCTAGCCGCAATCGCACTGATCAATACTGTGATCGCCATCCTCTCGCTCATATCCCTCAAACGTCTTTCCCCCAAATTTGAGCGGGGGAAGGCTTTGGTTTTAGGCCTTGCCTTCACCCTCGTCAACGGCTTTGCTCTCTCACTCAATATAATCGATCTGGAATACTTCAAATTCACAGGCAAAAGACTCACAGCAGACAGCTTTCTTTTGGCGCGCGACATAGGTGATCAAACCGCTCAGATCGCTTGGTACTACTGGTATTACTCAATACTCATGCTTGCAGTCTATGCAATACTGGGATGGGTTTCTCTACGGAATTATCGCAAGGATTCCAAATCTCACTGGGCATGGATAATTATTTTCACCTTAGCCGGAGCGCTGGCGATGCGTGGGGGATGGCAGGCAAAACCCCTTATTCCCGCCAACGCATTTTCGCAAAATCCTGAGGTCGGTGCGCTGGTATTAAACAGTACATTTACGATTTTGAAATCGAGTGACAAAGCTGCGGTGACTGAGCTGAATGAAATGCCTTGGACCAAGGTCAAAGAGATTATTCAGCAGTCCTCCGATACGTCCGCCGAGCCTTTATCCGCCGACTGGCCTACGCCTAAGAACATCGTGGTCATCATTTTAGAAAGCTTTGGTGCTGAGTATGTTTTTGCCCCTGAAGGCAAACCCGCATACGCTCCCTTTCTCAAAGAACTGTCGGAGCGCGGCAGTCATTTTTCAAACGCATTTGCCAACGCTCGACGATCGATTGATGCCCTACCCGCAGTCTTCGCCGGGATTCCCACTTGGATGGAGCCCCCTTTCATCACCAGCCCCTATCAAACCAATCGCATTACGCCAGCGCCTCTTTATTTCGCCGGACAAGGCTACGAAACACCGTTTTTTCACGGTGGCAACAACGGGACGATGTTCTTTGATGTTATGACCAAACGTCTTGGGTTTGATGAGTATTTTGGTTCCAACGAATACCCCGATCGAGCCGACTACGATGGCAAGTGGGGAATATTCGATGAGCCTTATCTTCAGTACATGGCAAAGAATCTGGACGCGCGAACCAAACCCTTTTTCGCCACTGTTTTTACTCTGAGTTCGCATCATCCCTACACGATCCCGCCTCAGCATCAGGGCAAGTTTCCTAAGGGGACTCTTGAGATTCATGAAAGCGTTGGTTATGCGGACTTTGCCCTGCGAAGATTCTACGAGACAGCGAAGACGATGCCCTGGTTTTCCGATACGCTTTTCGTCATCACGGCCGATCACACCTCAAAGCAGGAGTACGCAGAAAACGATAATATTCCAGGACGCTTTCATGTCCCTCTCGTTATGATCTATAAGGATAAAGCGCTTCCATTTTCGCCGGAGGTTTTACGGCAACCTGTCCAGCATGCCGATATCTCGGCCACACTCCTCGATCTCGCACGTTTTCAGATGCCTGAATCAAGTCATTTTGGAGAATCACTTTGCCGACTGAGCCGTAGGCCCGGTGTGATTGTCTACGATTTTGACGGATATCATTTGATCGGCAAAAACAGAGGTCTAAGTTGGTGGCGTGACGATAGGACAGCAAACTTTTCTGTTCTTTCGCCTCTAGGAGGGAATGAAAAGGCAGAATCGGATCAAGAATTGATTCAATATCTGAAAGCCAGCGCGCATTACTACAACAATGGTATGGTGCGCAATCAACTGGTCTGGTAAAAATAAGCAGAAAAATGAGAGGGCTCTTCTGCCCTAGCATGTGAGGTGAGAGATGGTTGGTACGTGGACAACGGAAAAATTGAAGTCCTGGGTGACGGATACGACACGCCAGGTGAAAGATAGTGGATTTGGTCCGCTTTTTAAGCTTCAGGAACGTTTCACCGACCTACAAGGCACCACGCGCGCCCGCATCGGTGGTGAAGTGGCCAACCGCGCCCTCGCTCTTGGCAGGCAGTTGATCAAAGCGGAGCTTTGCGAAGTTCAGCTGAAAGACGGCCCCATCTCATACTGGAAGACGAGCAACAATCATCCTGAAACGATTTTATTTATCCACGGTTTCGGTGATTCCAAAGACGGATGTTATCCGTTTGCGATGCATCTGACGCGTAGTTTCAATATGATGGCGTTTGATTTGCCCGGTTTTGGTGCAAGCTTCAAAGACACCAACCTCGTTTATAATTTCGACACCTATGCTGCCTGGATGGAAGAGTTTATTGAGAATGTCGGCGTAGGTCCGGTTCATTTGATCGGCAATTCCCTCGGCGGCGCGATGGCGATGAAGCTTGCTCAGGTTCGCCCCGACATCGTCAAAACCCTTACGCTTATCGATACCGCAGCGGTGATCGATGATCGTTATGATTCCGCCTACGATGACTTCATCAACGGCAAGGTCATGTTTCAAATCAAGTCTCGCCAAGAGTTTGATGTCTTCTGGAAATGTGTCTTCAACAAGCCCCCGTTCATGCCGATTTTCATGAAAGACCATATCTACGAGCAGTTTCGCTCAAACTACGATCTCTACGGCCGGTTCATTCACGACATTTTCCGTGACATCAAATCGCGCGTCGATCCAGGCCTGACGGACCTCTTCATGAATAAGGCCTTGGCTGAAATGAAGATGCCGATTCACATCATCTGGGGCGATCAAGATCGACTCTTTCCTTTGACCTATGGTCAGAGAGCGCATGAGATCGTGAAAGATAGCGAATTCACTGTACTGAAAGACATCGGCCATGCTCCGCAGGTCGAAGCACCTGCTGCGACCGCCAAACACGTAAAACGTTTTATCGATGCGCAGAACAAACGTCTCGTAGAGCGCGAGAACCAAGCCAAGGTCAAAGCGGAGTTGCTCGGTAAGAAAAAAGCGAAGACCGTTTTAGTGGAGCCGGTTGCTAAGAAAAAAGCCGTAAAGGTAAAAGCGAAGACCAAAACTTCGACAACTAAAACTAAAACCAAAGCGGTTGTTAAGAAAGCTAAGAAAAAGTCGGCTCGTTAATCCAGAATCTCGCGAGGCGCTTTGAAAGAGGGCTTTGGGCTAAGGCCTAAAGTCCAATTCATGATCGCTGTCATCTTCAGCGCCTTGCTCGTCCAACTCAACTCTTCCCGTGCAAATCGCTGACCGTCACGAGACATCAGACTCAACAGCTCCGGATGACTGTCGAGCTTTTCGAGTATGTCTTTGATCGTGGCTTCCGTATACTTTTCCCCGCGCATATCGACCGCAAATCCCACGCGTTTATCGCGGATGATATCACCCGGGCCACCGAAGTTGCTGACGATCGGTACACATCCTGTCGATAGGGCTTCAAAGACAACTCCGCCACCGAACTCACGAATACTCGGAAAAATCAGGACATCACTCCTTCGAAAGTAGCTCATCGCTTCGCTATGCGGGAGCATACCGGTGAACGTCACCTTCACATCGAGTTCTCGGGCTAGCTTTTCCAAAGCTGCGCGTTCATCTCCATCACCGATAACGGTGAACTCAGCCCGTTCGCTGCGAATGAGTTCGGCGGCTGCGCGTATCGCCATATCCACGCCTTTGATGCTGATCAGGCGCCCGACAAAAAGCAAGCGTAGCGGACCTTTTTTCGTCGGACTTTGAATACGGTCGATCACGCGCTGCTCTTCAATCCCGTTTTCCGGCATAAAAAACAATCGATCTTCGAAAGTTCGAAACTCATGGAAGGTTTCGGAGGAACCGGTGACGATCGCGGAGGCATCGCGATAGGTCGAGCGAGCCCAAGGGAGCATACGGTAAATAAAACGAAGGTTTGAAATCCACTCTTTGCCGCGCTGGGCCTGTGAATAACCTTTAGGCCAAGGCAAGCCGCCGTTGATCGGGCCGATAATAAAAGGAATGCCGAGGGCGCGACAGCGTTTGGCGATCAAACTTGGGATCACGGGAGCAACAGGGGTCAGCCTGAGAACGACATCAAACTCACCGGATTTCAAAGCGGCAGCAAAGATACGATAGGCTACCCATTCAAAGGCCCAGTAAAAGGGTATGCGAAAAGCCGTGAGTATCTGACTGCCGTGATCGCCGCGAAAAACATAGGCGAAACACCAGTTATAAAACGTCTCGAAGACGCCCAGATCTATGCTTTGCACACGTTTGAACGGGGCATGGGCGTTGGCAATAGCCTCTTCGTTGGCGATATGCGTAACCAGGGTTACGTCATGAATCTTTGCAAGGGCTGCGCTGTGGTGATAGCCGACGAGAGGAACGCTGATCCAGTCGGGATTATTCTGCTGGGAAAGGATGAGTATTCTCAGGCGTTTCGTTACTTTTGCGTCCACGTCTGGCCTCAAAGTCTAGGTGATTCCTCGCGATTGATAAACCCTTCGAAAACTTCACGCTTCACTCGACTTGCGTTTGGATGTTATATCTTTTTGGAGTTGCTTCACCCAAGGCCTAACCTCATGACGTTACAGAACATTGCATTACCGCCTGTGATCGAACGTAGACCCGGAATATTCTTGGCTCGCGCCAGCGGAGCCTATGATGCGGCGGCCGTAACGGATTTTATCGATCAGGGCCTACTTCTACCGCGCAATCTCGAAGCCGCGATTCACAAGCGAAAGATCGAATATCTGCTTGGCCGGCTTTGCCTCAAACGCTGTTTTGAGGCCTTTGGCGAAACTCCGCTCCTCGTAGCCATGGGCGAGGATCGCAGTCCGATCTGGCCCAAGTCATGGGTGGGTTCGATCTCTCACTCTAAGGGGCAAATCGTGGCAGTCCTGGGCCGTAGCCATCAGTATGCAGGCCTTGGCATCGACCTTGAAGCCCTCATTGAGAATCCAAGCACGGCGCTTCAAACCCAGATTTGCAGCGATCCCAGTGAACTCGAGAATCTCAGGAACGCTCTCGGTCTGACTGAGCAAGAGGCCTTGACCTTGATTTTCTCGAGCAAAGAGAGTCTCTACAAACTAATTTTTCCGAGATATCGCAAGTTTTTCGGTTTTCAGGCCGCGCGTGTGGAGCACACGATTGAGAAGGGCCTGGTCATCGAACTGCAAGAAAAGTTGAGTGACTCGTTTCCAGCCTCACGAAAATGGGTGGTCGAGTGGCAGTCATTGAACGCCGAGACGATCGAGACGTTCATTGCCGAACCGAGCAGGGCATAACAGGTCATCCCGCTTTTTTCTGTTTGCTGGTGACTAAGCGATTCCATTTATCCAAGAACTGGATCGCTTCATTCACACAGCCCGCGAGTTCTTGATGATCGAAGGGCTTAAAGAGGACGCCGCGCGCACCGTTGTTCAGACAACGATCAGCGAGGAGCACCGAATCACTCCCAGTGACGATATAAACCTGAATGCCCTGTTTCATGCTTATGCATTCCTTCAAGACATCATCGCCAAACATCTCCGGCATGTTGATATCGACGAACACGATATGAATCTTCTCATCACGTATCGCCCGCAAAGCTTCTTTAGGCGAAGTGAACGAGCGGATAATCACGCCCGGTTGTTTCCGCAGAACGCGCTCCATAATATCGAGCAGGACTGGATCGTCGTCGATTACGGCTATCCGGTATGGGCGTTCGATATTCATTAGTTACCTCCACAGGCACGGGGGATTAGGAAATCTTTCATGATCTTATGCAATTTCG
>JAZKGL010000354.1:0-5267 GCA_040385935.1 Bdellovibrionota bacterium | reverse complement strand
AACAAGGGTAAGCTCCTTCACGTGGATACTTAACCTTTATAGCGGACATTCGCCGAGAGGGGAAAGGCCTCGCTTACGAATGTCAAAGATGCGGGGATAAGCTCTGAGTTTTGCTAAAGTTCGCTTGACTGGAATCTGGGAATCCCGTACTAGATGAGTTCCTTTACGCCGAGAGTGTCAGATTGTTTTGAGCTTCGGCCCGGTTAAATCCGAAACGTGTGGATTATTAAAATGGCGCAGCAAACAACACAGACTAAATACCAAGCAAAATTTCACGTCAAAAAAGGCGACGAAGTTGTAATCCTTACCGGTGCTGATAAAGGCAAAAAAGGTAAGATCGAGCGAGTGGACTTCAAACGCAATGCTGTGTTTGTTGAAAACCTCAACCTCCAAAAGAAACACACTCGTCCAGGTCCTGACGGCGAAGCCGGCGGCATCCTCGATAAAGCAGCGCACATCCACGTTTCTAACGTAGCGCTTGCCGATAAAAAGGCTAAGGCGACTAAGCCTTCGAAGAAGAAAGCCAAGTAAGCTCTGGCCTAAGCCTTAGCCCAATCGGTCTTCAAGCACCAAACGCGGTTTTCGTTTCGACGAAGCCGCGTTTTGCTATTTTGCCTCAATCCCAATCGGCTCAATGAATTCAAGCCTCGCCTCATGCCTTACCCGTTTACATTACCCATCCTTCGAACCCATGCCACCTCCAATGAAACCCCGTGCACACGAGCGTTCCTCGAGACGAAAAGGTCTACAAAATCTTTAGCTTTTAGTTGCTTCGAATTGTGGATCTGTGATGTAATAAGGCCGTAATTTTTTCGATATTTGTCCGTTAATCGGCCGCAGTAGGTGTCGAATGTACATCAGTTTGAAGTCGTCTCTTTTGGTATTTGGTCTTTCCTCACTTTTTGGGGGCGTCTCAGCACGAGCTGCCGACCGAGGAGCTCAGGTATTCAAGCTGTGCAGCTACTGTCACGGCAACTCCGGCGAAGGAAATCCGACCATCGGAGCTCCATCGATCGCGGGTTTGCCCGAATGGTATATCAAGCGTCAGTTATTGAATTTCCGATCGGGCGCTCGAGGTGCTCACCCTAAAGACGTCGCCGGTATGCGCATGTATCCCATGGCGCGCACCTTGAACGGTGAGGCGGATATCGATCTTGTAACCAAGCACGTTGCAGCCTTAAAGCCGGTGGAATCCCCACAGGTCGTCAAGGGACATGTAATCGCTGGTAAGAAGACTTATGTCGTGTGTGCGACATGTCACGGACAAAATGCGGAAGGGAATCAAACCCTCAACGCACCTCCTCTCGCGGGCCACAACGACTGGTATTTGGTCAAGCAGCTCCAGAATTTTAAACACAAGATACGGGCTTTCGATCCCGCTCGCGATCCGATCGGAGCATCGATGGCACCAAACGCAGCTGGTTTGAGTGATGAGGATATGCTGAACGTTGTTAGCTATATCAACACATTCAAGTACACGAGCCCCGCAGCAGCATCTGCAGGTTCCTCAGCTCCCACTCAAACTCCTTAACGGGTTAAAAAGAGGTATTTTGTGAAAAAGCCGGATGAAGCGGATCAACTCGCTAAGAAAACAATTTTCGTCATTCTAGCTGGCGTCGCGGCCTATGCGATCGCCGTGCTAATTTTGGCTCGCTAAACGGGAGACGGGTAAAGTCTATGATTGAATTATTATCGTCAAATGGCTCCAGTTTTGCCGGTGACATCAACAACCTGATTCTCATCATTACGGTGTTGTCAGGGTTTTGGTTGCTCGTCGCGGAAGCCGTTCTGTTTTGGTTGATCTTCAAGTTCCGTCGCGTGCCGGGCGTCCGCGCTCAGTACATCACGGGTGAACGCAAAGAAGAAATGAAGTGGATCCACTGGCCTCACAACCTCATCTTGGTTTGTGACGTCGTGATCATCGTGTTCGCGATTCGCGTTTGGTATCACGTAAAGCAAGACCTTCCTGAGGCTCAATCGACGATTCGTGTGATTGGACAGCAGTGGGCCTGGCGCTATGTTATGCCGGGTGCGGACAATATCCTTGGAACCAAGGACGATATTGAGACCGTTGATGAACTCCATGTGAAAGTCGATACCGTGTATCACTTTAAACTTGAGTCGGTCGACGTCCTTCACGACTTCTCGGTTCCTCAGTTCCGTTTAAAGCAGGATGCGATTCCTGGTCGTATCGTTACGGGTTGGTTCAAACCAACGAAAACCGGAACGTTCGACATTCAATGTGCTGAGATGTGCGGTATCGGTCACGGTATCATGATGAGTAAGCTCGTCGTGGAAACCGCCGAAGAGCACGATAAGTGGGTTGCTAGCCATACACCAGCCGGTGTCGCGAGCAACTAAAGCTAAGGTCTAAAGCAGAATGTATCAGGTAGTAGTAGCCACGTTATATAGAGTTTAGGTGTAATATATGGCCACGTCGCACGCAGAACATCATGATCATCACGAGATGAGCTTTTGGGAAAAGTACATTTTCCCTCTCGATCACAAAGTGATTGGGATGCAGTATCTTTTCACCGGTATCCTAATGGGTGTACTCGGTGCGTATTTCTCCTACGTTTTCCGTATGCAGCTCGCATTCCCGGGAACTGAGGTCCCTCTTTTCGGTCTCGTCACATCCGCCCAGTACAACTCATTGATCACCAACCACGGTACGATCATGATCTTCTGGTTCGCGATGCCTATCCTGGTTGCCGCTTTCGGAAACTATCTCATCCCGCTTATGATAGGCGCCGATGATATGGTTTTCCCTAGGATCAACCGTCTTTCGTACCAGATCTTCTTTATCTCCGTCCTCGTTTTGATCGCGAGCTTTCTCGTGCATAACGGTGGTTTCGGTGGCGCTTGGACAGCGTATCCGCCTTTGTCGGCTAAAGCCGAGTACAACCTGACTCCTTGGGGATCTATCCTTTGGCTCGTTGCGGTTGTTCTTGAATTCGTCGCCTTCCTTCTCGGCGGTATCAACTTCATTACTACTCTAATGAACTCGCGGGCTCGCGGAATGAAGATGAACGATATTCCCATCGTATGTTGGATGATCGTTCTCGCTTCTATCCTCTTCATGGCTTCGGCTGGTCCTCTGATCGCTGGTGCGGCGATGCTTCTTTTCGATCAGACGATCGGAACAGGATTCTTCGATCCGGCTCGCGGTGGTGACCCGATCCTTTGGCAACATTTGTTCTGGTTCTTCGGCCACCCTGAGGTTTACGTCGTATTCCTTCCAGCTATGGGTATCGTCGCTGAAGTCATAACAACCTTCTCGCGTAAGAAACTCTTTGCTTACAAAGTGGTTCTCTTTACGACCTTCGCAACGGGTATCCTGTCCTTTTTCGTATGGGCTCACCATCAGTTCATCGCAGGTATCGATCCACGTTTGGCGAACATCTTCACTGTAACGACCCTTTTGATCTCGATTCCGATCGCTGAAATGCTGTTTGTCTACATCGCCACTCTTTACGGCGGAGCGATCGAACTCACGACAGCTATGCTTTTTGCTCTTGGTTTCCTCGCGACCTTCCTTATCGGTGGTGTAACGGGTGTATTCCTCGGTGCTTCAGGCGCGGATATCTACTTCCATGATACTTACTTTGTCTTGGCCCACTTCCATTACACCTTCGTGCCGATTGCGGTGATCGCGGTGTTTGCAGGCCTTTACTACTGGTTCCCGAAAATGTTTGGCCGCTTCATGAACGAAACCCTTGGAAAGATCCATTTCTGGGGAACTATGATCGGCTTCAACGGTATCTTCATGCCGCTCTTTTTCACAGGTGCTGCCGGTGACCACAGAAGGATTTTCGACTACTCGAACTTCCCGGAACTCGCAGTGAGTTCGCTGCAAAACCTTCGTACTCTGGCAACCATCTGCGTTGTGATCACGATCCTCTTCCAATTCGTGTTCTTCTGGAACTTCTTCTACTCGATGTTCAAAGGTAAGGTCTGTACCGAGAAGAATCCTTGGAAAGCGAATACCCTTGAGTGGTTCGCGGCTTCGCCTCCGCCACACGGCAACTTCCCGGTCATGCCGGAAGTTTATCGTGGACCTTATGAATTTAGTACACCGGGTCGTGAACTAGACTACTGGCCACAAAACGAAAAAGCTTAAGCAAGGAAGATGCACGTGGGACACTCAACACCGATTGCAACGACTCGTAGTGTTACTGGAATGCCAACCGGCCGCCTCGCGGTCTGGTGGGTCATCGGATCTGAAATCGTCATCTTCGGCGGTCTTCTGATGTGTTATCTGATGCTTCGTCTCAAGTACCCGCACTGGGCCTTGAATTCGTCGCATACCAACACCTTCGCTGGTGGTGTTAACACCTTCGTACTCCTTTCCTCTTCTCTTTCTATCGTGTTGGCTCACCACTACGCTGAGAAAAAAGAAGAACTTAAAGCCGTTGGATTCATTTGGGCCACCATCTTTGGCGGCCTCTGTTTCCTCGTCATCAAAGGTATCGAGTGGACGACTGAGATTCAGAACGGTTACACGATCACATCGAGCCTATTCTGGTCGTTCTACTATACGGCTGCCGGTCTTCATGCTCTTCACGTTATCGCAGGTATGATCCTTATGGGTTGGATCTCGATCGATGTGATGCAAAAGAAGAACATGCACCGCGTAGAACTCATCGGTATCTACTGGCACTTTGTCGATATCGTTTGGATTTTCTTGTTCCCTCTTCTTTACATCGCCAAGTAATCCAAGCTCGGAGGAAGTGTAGTTATGGCAGGTCATGTCGATCATCATCACGGCGCAGAAGGTCACCACGATAGTGGCCACGGCCCGAGTTTCTATGTCAAGATCTATGCGATTTTGATGGTACTGTTTATCATTTCCGTTCTTGGTCCTGAATTCGGTCACCGTACCGTAACTTTGATCACAGCCTTCGGGATTGCGATCGTAAAAGCTTACATGGTGGCGGTGAATTTTATGCACATTCGCCAGGAAAAGAAGTATATAGCCTACATTATGTTTGCGATGCTCGGCGCTGTTTTCCTCTTCTACATCGCGGTTTCTACAGATGTTCAAATGACAACTGGAGCGAACTGGGAAAACCACGCAGCAAAAAGCATCATTGAAGAGAACAAAGACTTCGAGAAGCATTTGGAACACTAAGTTTCCGAGTGGAGCTCCTGGTCCCAAGGGAGTGAAAAGTTATGGCTATGATGCAGGCAACAATCTCTAATGTTGAGCCTCGTCACAGCAAAAAAGGAATACCCAGCCCTGTGCTGGGTATACTTATTTTTGTTGT
>JAZKGL010000353.1:8096-10395 GCA_040385935.1 Bdellovibrionota bacterium | reverse complement strand
AGGTAAAGCCATGGCGAGTGAAGACGGTGCATGAAGTACTCAGTCTCCTCAGGCATGTTACCGTACCAGTAGGTAAGGATATGCGCGAAGGTCAAGTAAGCAAAGAACACAGTGAAACCATGCATGAGCTTACCGATATCGTGAAACTGCTGACGTTTCCAAAACGCTCCAATCGGTGATTGCTTCAAAGCAAACATAACGATCAAAGTCGAAGCCATCAAAGTCTGCATCATCACCGCAAACGACCAACCACCCCAAAGGGTCGAAAGCCAAGTAGGGGCGAGAGACATCGTCAAATCGAAAGCAAGGAAAGTGAAAGTCGTACCGATAAGAAGCAAAGTCGGAGCTGACCAAAAACGTGACTTCACGCGATATTCATCGCCAAATGTCGCGGCTTCATCATAACGACCTTCCATCCACAATCGATCGCGCTTGGTTGTTTTGCCAAGCTGAAACATAACGATACCGCTAAGAATCGCGAGGAACAAAATTACGCGAACGTAGAAGAAGTTCGGCACGAGCCAAGCGTTTTTACCCGGGAAGTGATGAAGCATATCCGGTTTTTCGATCCACGAGTAAACCTTATCCGCGCCGCCGATGTGAAAAGCGATACAGATGATCAAGGCAACAAAGATCAACGAAGCAACCGGAACAAACGAACCAAACGCTTCCTGAACTCGGCGGATCGGTCTTTGCCACGTAGCACCGATAACATCGGTACACGTGCTGAGAATCATTCCACCAAGGCCCACACAGAAAAAGAAGAAGGTGTTGAAGATGATCGCGCCCCAAACCCGGTCGCCTTCTTGTTTAAAGAAGCCAAAGCCTAGTGCCGCGATACCGACAACGAGCATAACGAGAGCGACGAGCTGAAGCGCCGGCGCTTTAATTAACAAACTATTTTTATCAACCGTACGCAAATCTGGTGCGTGGTGATCGTGTCCGTGACTACCCATTTAAGCGACTCCTATTGCGCGTTTGCGTTGAGCAATGGTTGAGAAGGATTCACATGAATGCCAGATGGCTCGGTTTTCGCCGACCCTTGCTGCAAACCACGAATGTGAGTGATGATCCACCACCGTTCATAAGGTGAAGTCGCATAGGCATAAGAAGGCATCAAATTCGCGCCTTTGGAGATTCGATAGAAGAAGTAACCGTCCTTCTTCGCTTTCAAATCATCCCGCGTAAGATCCGGAGCTGCGATCGGATAAGCATCGCCCATCGGGCCCTTACCTTTAGCATCGAAACCGTGACAGACCGCACAGTACGTATCAAAGAGGTGTTTGCCACGCTCTTTCATAGGTGCCGAGATCTGAGCGATATCTTCGCCAAACGGATTTTTGAGTTCGGCCTCCGCAAGCTCAGGCGTCGCCGGATACAAAATCGCGTTGATCGCCACCGAATGCGCCGGCGGATCGATAAAAGATTCTTGAGCCTTGGTGGTCGGGTTGTCCGCCATGTCCGGCATGTACTGTAACTTGGTCTTGTTATGACCCGAGCGACAAGCGCCGAGGCCCAAGACCACGAGGCTACTGATGACAGCTGCGCGTGTGATATTTTTCATTTAGGCCTCACTCCGATTCGATCTGACGAATTTCTTCCGCACCAAAGCTCTTCAATAGATTCGCTTGCTCGCCGGTGAGCGCTACGTTTGGAACAAAGATTCCAAAGCGGTCATCGGTAAAGCGCACATCAAGGATGCGCTGCTTAGGGTTAGGCAGCCGGCCCATCACAAGCATTCCAAGGATAGTCATAAGACCACCGAAGAGAATCGTGAGCTCAAACCCGAGAATCACGTATGAGGGAATCGAATAAAGACCCGGAAGCTTACCACCCACGACGAGTGGCCAGTCGTAGTCGACCCAAAGACCCAGGCCAAAGCCTGTGACTGTACCGGTGAGTGCACCGGAAAGGGTAAACCAACGGACCTGACTAGGGCCGGCATCCAAAGCTTCTTCGATCTCATGGTATGAGGTCGGCGAGAAAACTTCGTGATCCTTAAAGTCAGAACGAGTGCGAATCGCTACCATCGCATCGGTGACTTGATCGAGATATTTGTAAACAGCGAGGACTCCACCTGGTCTTTTCATCTAAGGCCTTCCTTTTAGTGCTTCTTCGAAAGAGGTTTAGGCATGATCAACTTAAGTTCTGACATCGACACGATCGGGAAATACCGACAGAAGATGAGGAACCAGAACATGAACCAGCCGAAACTACCGACGGAGAGAGCGATATCTCCCAAGGATGGTTGGAAGTGACCCCACGAACCAGGAAGAAAGTCTTCCGCGAGTGAGGATAC
>JAZKGL010000353.1:0-7996 GCA_040385935.1 Bdellovibrionota bacterium | reverse complement strand
GAGCGGTAGTTCGCCCAAAGGTTGTTGGTGTTAGGCAGTGGCGGAATCCAGTACGAACCGAACCAGAGTCGACCCATGTGGATGAGCGGGAAGAGACCCGCTGTGATAACCGCGAAAACCGTCATCGCTTCTGCGGAACGGTTAACCGTGTTACGCCATTTAGCACGGAACAAAAAGAGAATCGCCGAGATCAGTGTTCCGGCGTGACCGATACCAACCCAAAATACGAAGTCAGTAATCAGAACACCCCAGTAAACCGGGCTGGTTTTACCAGTGATACCAACACCGACGGTCATTTCCATGCCCCAGGTGAAAGCACCAATCAAAAGACACACTATTGATGCGCCCCAAGCTAGGAAATAGCTTGGATGCGGCTTTCCTAAGTTAGCGAGGATGCCATCGTTGACATCCGAAATCGTTCGGTTCCACTTAATTTCGTCACTCATCCAAATGCTCCGGTGCTTTGTCGTAACTCGGCGGCTCAGGCGGCCGCCGGGGTCTCGTTAAAAGTTATGGATGGCCAGCAGGCATTTGCGGCTGCTCATTGGCTGCAACTGTCTCCGATCCATCGTGACGAACCTTCATGAGGTAACTCACGTTTGGAAGAGTCTTCAAACCATACTCTTTCTTCGAAGCGTCGCCGTTCAGAAGAAGGTAAGCACGATTGTCACGACGATTCCGCGCGATACGGCTGTTTGGATCCTTGAGGTTACCGAATGTGATCGCATCGCTCGGACAAGCCGACTGACACGCCATACGAATCTCGCCATCCACAATCGCACGCTCTTGCTGCTTCGCGTTGTGTTTTGCATCACGGATACGTTGTACACAGAATGTACATTTCTCCATGATACCGCGAGTACGAACAGTCACATCCGGGTTCAAAGCACGTGGGTTACGGTCCATAGGACGTTCGCCCATGATGTTCCACTTGTGAGTAAACCAGTTGAAGCGACGAACTTTGTAAGGACAGGCGTTACCGCAGTAACGAGTTCCTACGCAGCGGTTATAAGTCTGAGTGTTCATGCCTTCCTGGTCATGGGTCGTTGCGAAAACCGGACAAACCGCTTCGCAAGGCGCATGGTTACAGTGCTGGCAAGGAACCGGCTGGAATGCGACTTCTGGATTGTTCACTTCGCCCGAGAAATAACGGTCGATACGAATCCAGGTCATCTCGCGGCCGATAAGAATCTGCTCGCGGCCGACGTGGGGAATGTTGTTTTCAAGCGTACAGGCAACGTTACACGCGCCGCAGCCGTTACAACGATCGAGGTCGATCGACATACCCCAGCGATACACACTCGAAGCTTTCCACTCAGGGAATAGCCACGAAGTATTATAAAGCTTATCGCCCACACGGTCGTGACGAGGGTAAAGATCCGGAACATCATCGAGATCTTTGAAGTTGCGCATGTTCTTCACAGCGCCTGTCAAAGTCTGAACCGGCATGATGTCTTTACGGTTAGCAATATCGTTGTGCTTTTGCATCGCTGCAAGGCGGTAACGTTTGCCAACTTTTTCGATTTTAACAACCTGACCCGAGGTCACAGGATCACCTGTGAGCGGATCGGTCTTGGCTTCGAGAAGAACGAGTGGATCAACGCCCACACCGTCAGAGATCACCGAAGCACCCTTTTTGTGACCGTTACCGCGAGGAATCGCGATCGTGTCCGGATGTAGACCAGGCATTGGGTAGACCGAAACCTCGATCACACCGGCAGGCGAAGTGATGCGAAGAAGATCGTTATACTTAAAGCCAAGTTCTTTACACTTCAGCGGGTTGATAGCCACCCAAGTGTCCCAGGCGATAGTTGTGAGTCCGTCGCCTGCTTCTTGAAGAACAGGACGTTCCGAACCGCTACCATCACCGAGTTTATGATCGAGATAAGCGACAAGCTTAAGTCCAGCCTGATTCGCGACCGGCTTAAAGGAAGCCGAGACGTCTGCGAGGTTGGTGGCATTCTCACGTTTCGCAAGCTGCGAGACGTAAAAGCCCTTACGCTGAATCGCGTTGAAGAATGTATCAAAGTCTTTGGTGATACCCGACGCCTTGTAAAGACCTTGCCACTTGCTGCGAAGGTAGCCGCGATAATCTTCAAAGCCCATGGGCTTGCCCATTTTCGCTGCGGTCCACAAGAGAACATCTTCCGCCTGCATCGAGTTCGTAATCGAACGAACCGTCGGCTGCTGAATGCTCCAGAAACCAGCGACCAATTCCTCATCACCCCAATTTTCCAGTGGATTATTGGTGTTGAGAATATGGCTGGCGTATTCTTCGGTTTCCGAAGGCATCGCCGTCATGCTGATGACGTTCTTAATACCTTTGAGCAGACCAGCGATGTTAAACGAGGCCGGCACCGTAAAGGTCGGATTCACATCGACGACAAAGAGTGTGTCGATACCCGGAGCATCTTTGATAAAGCGAGCGAGGTCGCCTGGACGAGCAGGGTTTTTGAACCAGCCTGTATCAAAGAACAAGAGTTTGTCGGTGTAAGCGCCGAGAAGAATGTTCGCCATGATCGCTGCGATCTGAACGAGCGTTCCGTTTTCCGACGAGGCGCTGGATTCACCAGCGAGAAGAACCGCTCCACCTTTAGCGCCGCGCGAGACGAGATCTTTGATCGCGTCTTCGATCTTCAAACGGCCTTTGACTTCGTCGATGAGGGCGCGTTGAGAATCAACGACCGACTTGATAAAGCCTTTATCCGCTGCGCTGCCTTTAGAACCGGCATTCGCGAGAAGACCATCAACGATCGCAAGCGTAACACCAAGCTCATCGCCAGGCGCGATCGGGTGACGTTCAGCAGCTTTGGAACCGGTCTGAGTCAGACGGTTTTCAAAGGTCACAAAACGGCCTTTGTTGCCGTTACGGAAGGCGAACTGAGCGGTCCAGCTCTTCGTCTCAAAAATGGAGGCGATACCACCATCTTGAAAGTCTGTACCAACGCCGATCAGTAGCTTTGAGCGACGAAGATCGGAACGGGGAATTCCATCGAGGCCAAAGGCCAGGCGATGAGCTTCCGACATACTGTTAAACAGTGTGTTGCTTTCAAGAACATAAACGCCGTCTTCCGACTGACCGATTTGTTTAAGAAAGTCTTTGTAGAATTGATAGCTGTTACCCGTCGTCCCCTTGATCATGAAGGCAACTTTTTTCGCGCCTTTCAAAGTATCAGACAGCGAGGTGTAAGCATCGTCCCAGCTCGATTCGATCAGCTGTGAGCCGAAGCGAAGAAGAGGGTGACGACGGCGCTCAGGATGATAAAGCGCCTGTAGCTCAGACATACCGTAGATCGAAGCTGCGCCCTGACTAAGCGGATGCTCAGGGTTACCTTCGATAAAGACCGGACGACCTTCACGGGTTTTGACAACAACGCCGACTCGGTCGATCGTTGTCGCAAAATAAGTAGGCACGCCGACGATCGCATCAGCAGGCTGAGTGACGTATGGGATTGCGTGTTCGACAGGGCGACGCACACAAGCCGCAGCAGAAGCGAGAACCGCACCGGCACCGAAGAGACGCATAAGGTCACGACGGTCAACGGCGAGCTTTTTCTCCGTCGAGGAGTCTTCTTCAGACTTCTCTTCGGCAAGCTCGGGCATCGCTTCTTCTATGTTCATAAAAAACGGACCCGGCACAAACTCTTTGGCCGGTTTTTCGAAAGGCTGATCCTGCGCGACAAAGACTTCTGTCTTGTCTTCAAGGCCACGAAGATCGCTATCGAGACTCGTCATCTACCTACTCCCTATAACAACAAGGCTTCGACTCTATGAAGCCCCATGGTCTTTTCCCGATAATTGATTAATAGTGGCAAGTCGCACATGAGATAGGGGCTTTGTTCGCCTGGTGACATTCGATACACCAGCCCATCTGCAGAGACTTCACCTGTTCAACCGTACCCATCTTCTCAACTTCGCCGTGACATTGAGCGCACTCAATACCCTTTTGAACGTGAGGTCTGTGGCTAAAGCGCACAAAGTCCGGCATGTCGTGAACTTTCGTCCAGACCATCGGCTCGTTAGCCTTCCACTTGGCAGTGATGAACTTAATCGGGTCCTTGTCCGTTCGCACGTACTGGTGACAACCGAGACAAGTGTTCAACGGAGGAACACCAGCCGACGCCGAGCGACGTGCGGAGCTGTGACAGTACTGACAAGGGACACCGCGGGCGGCGTGCTTATCATGCGGGAAGGCAATGGGTTGGTCTGGATGATAACCAACATCTTCGACGGTATCACCCGGCGTCCACCAGTTCGTCCAAAATTTGTGACCTTTACCGCAGCCGGTTAAGGCTAGCAGTGAAGCGAGCACAATCAGTTTTGCTAGGTGTGAAAACGACATACGCACAGTAGCCAACGACAGCCTCCTTAAACGGAAAGAACGACTTGGGGAGTACGGACTTCTCGAAAAATATCCCCTGCTCCACCAAATGTAGAAAATCGTGCATGGATTAAATCGAGCGCACAAAAAACCGAAAACAATTTTCAAATGACGGCCTTAGTTATCACACTTTACGCGCACCGCCAATCAATTATTTGGCGCTATGAGGCCATAAAAGCTGGCAAAAGTGGAGATTCCTATCAGCCGTGTTAGCTCATCGAAACGTGGCGATTGCGAAAGCCCAAAAGTGCTCCTCGAACACGGTTTCCTTTCCCAAAATTTTTTACGATTTGTAGTCTCGAGCAACAGAGCCTCGATTTTAATGGAAAACTTAGCCAAGCACCAAGTAGAAACCGATTGCAAGCAAAGTATCTTCTGCGACAATCACCAGAAATGTGTCTGTGCGTTAACCTACGCATGAGACAAAATGGACAGTCTTCACGTCGGACGACCGTCTTTGCAAGCGAGGAATCTATGACGATGCATTTCGAAGTCGCCAGTGACTTTACGCCTCAAGGCGATCAACCTACTGCGATCGCCACAATCAAATCCATGTATGCCGAAGGTCAGAAGCACGCCGTACTCATGGGCGTCACCGGTTCGGGTAAGACTTTTACGATGGCCAACGTCATCAAAGAATTGGGCCTGCCGACTCTCCTCATCGCGCCCAATAAAACTTTAGCCGCTCAGCTTTTCACTGAGCTTCGGGAATTTTTCCCTAACAACGCTGTCGGTTTCTTCATCAGCTACTATGACTACTATCAGCCCGAGGCGTATATACCTTCTTCGGATACGTTTATCGCCAAAGACTCCATGATCAACGACGACATCGATAAAATGCGTCACGCGGCGACCCAAACCCTGTTCGAACGAAAAGACGTCATCATCGTCGCAAGTGTGAGCTGCATCTACGGTCTTGGTTCGCCTAAGAGTTATGCGAACCTCGTAGTTGACGTAGCGATCGGCGAAGAAATCGAGCGAAACAAATTTCTGCGTAGTCTTATTGATATTCAGTACTCACGCAATGACACGGCTCTGCAAAGGGGCACGTTTCGCGTGCGTGGGGATGTCGTCGATATTTTGCCTTCGCATCAGAAGGATCAAGGCATACGCATTGAATTCTTTGGTGATGAAGTCGAATCGATTTCCATTTTCGATGTCCTGACGGGGAAAAAATTAAAATCTCATGAATCGATTTCCATCTACCCCAACTCTCACTACGTAACCGAGCGCGGGGACATGAAGGCCATCGTTCGCGAGATTTTGCATGACCTCGGCATTCGTCTGCGCGAGCTGCAGGCCGAAGGCAAGTTGGTTGAATATCAACGCCTCGAACAACGAACGATGCACGACGTCGAACTTTTGGAAGAGATTGGATTCTGCCCTGGAATTGAGAACTATTCTCGTTATCTCACAGGTGCGGCCCCTGGCTCGCCGCCACCCTGTCTCCTCGATTATTTTCCAGAAAGGTTCCTTACTATAATAGACGAGAGTCACCTCACGGTTCCTCAGATCGGCGCGATGTATCGAGGTGACCGAGCGCGCAAAGAAACTCTCGTGAACTACGGCTTTCGCCTGCCCGCGGCTCTCGATAACCGCCCTTTGAAGTTTGATGAATTTTTGGAGAGGACCGATATCATCCTTCACGTCTCGGCGACGCCCGGCAAGTACGAAGTCGAGCAAGCCGGTGGACGGTATGCGGAGCAGGTGATTCGTCCGACTGGTTTGATCGATCCGATGATTGAAATCAAGCCGACCACCCATCAAGTGGATGATCTCCTCGGCGAGATTCGTAAGGCTGTGGCAGGCAACTACCGTGTTCTCATAACCACTCTCACCAAACGTATGGCCGAGGATCTCAGTGCCTACTATAAAGACTTAGGAATCAAAGTTCGCTATCTGCATTCTGATATCGAGTCGATCGAACGCAGCGAAATTCTACGCGACCTTAGAAAAGGTGTGATCGATGTTCTGATTGGGATCAATTTGCTGCGCGAAGGTTTGGACTTGCCTGAAGTCGCACTCGTCGCGATTATGGACGCCGATAAAGAGGGCTTTTTGCGCTCGCGCTCATCATTGATTCAGACTGTAGGTCGCGCTGCTCGTAATGTGAACGGCCGCGTTATCTTTTATGCCGATCACATAACGGATTCGATGAAAGCCTGTATCGATGAAACCGATCGCCGTCGTGCGATCCAGGTAGCCTATAACACCGAGAATGGGATCACGCCGCAAACCATCGGTAAGAAAATGCAACCGGGTCTTAGAGAAATCTATGGCCTCTCAGCCGAAGATGGCCAAAAGCCGAATGCAGCGCTAGGCGATCTTTTAAGCGAACATTCGATCAAGAATATTGGTCAGCTCGAAAAGCTCATCAAAAAGAAAACCAAGGAAATGCAAAAGCACGCAGCCGATCTCGACTTCGAGCGTGCGGCTGAACTCAGGGATACAATCGCAGCCCTCAAAGACACGATGCTGGCCTTTATGGATCAAACAGGAGCCGAATGATCTCTCTAGCCGACAAATTAAAACAGTTGCCCCAGGATTCTGGCGTTTATCTGATGAAGGACAAAAAGGGTACCATCATCTATGTAGGCAAAGCCAAGAATCTTAAAAACCGTGTGTCGAGTTACTTTCAAAACTCAAACCAACACACCTATAAGACCCGGGCGCTGGTCGGCGAGATTTGTGACTTTGATCTCATGCTGGTGCAAAATGAGGTCGAAGCTCTTCTCCTCGAAAGGACATTGATCCGGCATCATATGCCGCGATTCAACATTCTTTTGCGTGATGATAAAGAATATCCCTTTTTACGAATCTGCTACGAAGATCCCTGGCCACGCATTCAAAAGGTTCGGCGAAGAAAAGAGGACGGGGCCCATTACATCGGCCCGTTTTCCTCGTCGTCGCGGCTCAATGTTCTCCTGAGGCAGGTCTATAAAATATTTCCGCTGATTCGCTGCTCGCCGCATGAATTCAAGACGGCCAAGCGTCCGTGTAATTACTATCACATGAAGATGTGTCTTGGGCCATGCACACTGCCGGTGGATCGTAAGTATTATGTGTCGCTGCTCAAGGATGCCGAATCTTTGCTTGAGGGGAATGTGAGTAAGCTCAGACGAGTTCTGGAAGGCCGGATGAAGGCCGCGGCCAAAGCCGAGAATTACGAGCTGGCCGCGCAGCTTCGTGATCAGATTCAAGCGATTGATCACATCTCGCAGCAGCAGGTAGCGATTTTGGATACGACTGTCGATGCTGATGTGATCGGCGTGTTCAGTGCCGGTGATAAACGCTCGTTCAACGTCACGATGGTTCGTAATAAAGCGATGCTTGGCGGCGATCATTTTATCGTCGAAAGTTCGGCGGGCACACCGTCTGAAGAGATGACCTCGTTTATCCTTCAATACTACGCAAACAAACAAGTGCCTTCTCAAGTTTTGCTGCGTGATATCGGCGAGATCGAACCCGAGCTTGCCAGCGTGATCGCCCAGAATCAAGACTGGGCCGTGACGATACGCAATGCAAAAAAAGGCGAAGAGTCCGATCTTTTGGATATCTCTGAAAAGAACGCCATGCATCAGCTTGAGCAGCAGGAGAACCAAAAGAATCAGCAGC
>JAZKGL010000352.1:0-2041 GCA_040385935.1 Bdellovibrionota bacterium | reverse complement strand
CGCCACCCAGCTGGCGTCATGATCTTGAACGCGAAGTCGATCTGATTGAAGAAGTGGTTCGCATATTCGGCTACGATCAAATTCCACTCACTCTTCCTAAGGTGGAAATGGGTGTGTTGCCTGAACATCCTTTGATCGATTTTATCGATCAAACGAAGGTTGCATTGGCGCAAATCGGTTTGCATGAAACGATCTCGTTTCCTTTCATGGGCACCGAAGATCTTGATCGTCTGAGCATTACCTCAGACCATCCTTTGTCTGCCGCTGTGAAACTCATCAATCCACTCGTTGAGCATCATCGCCTCATGCGCACCACGATGATTGTAGGTCTGATTCAGGCGTTGCAGCAGAATCGGCGAAACGGCTTGAAAGGCTCACGACTCTTTGAGCTTGCCCGAACATTTCATGAACCTAAAGCTTTGCCCAAAACCCTCGATGGCGTATGGGCCAACGTGGGCCTGCAGGGCGATCACATTCCTGAGAAAGCCCGCAAAGACGACCGTCCTATCGAGCGGACAAAGGTCGCTGCGATCATCGATCCGGTGTTCCAGGCGAAAGCTTGGGACCGTGCCGAAGAGGTTGCTGGCTTCTTTCAACTGAAAGATTTTATCGTCGAGTGGCTTTCATCATTCAATATTCATGGTTTGGTTTTTGAAGCGGTGAATGGCCCTGATTATCCTTGGCTCCATCCCGGTGCTTCGGCCACGATCAAAACTTCTCGTGGAACTTTGCTGGGTTATATCGGCGAACTTCATCCTCGCACAGCGAAAGCCTTCGATCTCGATGGCATTCCAACCGTGTTTGAAATCGATTTGGAACCTGTGCTCACCGAGAGTCAGGTAAAGAAATCGTATGTCTCAGGGAATCTACGCTTCCCGCCATCCACGCGCGATGTAGCGCTTTTGGTGCCGAGTTCGACTTCTTACGATGCCTTCATGAAAAGCTTCGTAAATTTCTCTCGTCGCAAGTATCTTAAGGACCAACGACTGTTCGATATCTATCAGGGAAGCAGTCTGCCCGAAGGCAAAAAGAGCATGGCTTTCAGCTTAACCTTCTGGGACGATCAAAAAACTCTGACCGATCAGGAAGTGGACAAAGAACTTACGGCTTTACTCAGTTGGTTGAAGGACGACCTCGCCGCTGAACAACGATAAATCAGTTTTTCATTTATGTTTTGCAAATGAAACGATTCGAAAGGAACTCTCTCACATGAAATCAGTACTCAATGCCTTCTTGTCAGTTGCTCTCGTAAGCATGAGCGGCTTTGCAGCGGCTAAAGACGTTGCATCGATCAATGGCAAGGGCATCACCGAAGAAGACTACAAAAAAGCGGTTGAACAACTTGGTCCTCAGGCCGAAATGGTTAAGACCAATCCTCAGGTCCGCACCCAGTTCCTCGATCACATCATCGATCGCTCACTCCTCGCCGATCAGGCAAAGGGCGCTAAGATCGAAGACAGCGAACGTTTCAAAGGCCTCGTCGACGCTGCTCGTCGCGATATCCTTGCTCAGCTTTACCTCGAGAAATACATCGCTGACGCGACGACGGAACCGAAGCTGAAAGAATACTTCGAGAAGAACAAAAAGAAATTCCAAGAAAAAGAAATCAAAGCTCAGCACATCCTCTTCGACGAGAAGTCGAAAGCAGAAGCTGAGAAAGTCTACAAAGAAGTCAAAGCTAAGAACAATTTCGATGAGCAGCTTAAGAAGTACGCGACCGATCCAAGCGGTAGCAAAGGCGGTGATCTCAACTGGTTCAAACAAGGCCGTATGGTTCCTGAGTTTGAAAAAGTTGCCTTCGCAACCGAAAAAGGCAAAGTGGCGAACGAACTCGTTAAGACTCAGTTCGGTTATCACATCATCAAGATCCAAGACACACGCGGTGGCGACACGATCAAGTTCGAAGACAAGAAAGCAGAAGTTGAGCAGGACATTCGCATGAATGCTCGTAATGAGTTGATGAAAGAGCTTCGCGAAAAAGCTCAAGTCAAAGTCAACGACGACACTTTGAAAAACCTCAAATTCTAAGTTGATGGTTAAA
>JAZKGL010000351.1:0-2299 GCA_040385935.1 Bdellovibrionota bacterium | reverse complement strand
AAGTTTATTCGCCTGTGAGTCACTGGCGTAGCGGTCTTGGGGCTCTTTGTGTTAGTTTCGGCCCCTTGGAATTTTTCTCGACCCAAACCTTCATAAGGAACAGTTATATGAACGCTGCTACCGCCACCTTCGGACTCGCGCCTATGGAAGGCGTTAGCGATTGGGCGTTTCGGCTATGGTTCTCCCTCACGGGCCCAACCGCGTTTATGAGTACTCCGTTTCTCCGTGCGACTGATACCTATCCCAAATCGATACCCGTAGACTTCGCGCCGGAGATCTCTCGCCTACCCGCGCCTTACGGGCTCATTCCTCAGGTTATGGCGTCACGCCCTGAGGACTTTGTTCGCGCAGCTCGTTTCTGGCTCGACGAGGGCGCAGAGTTCGTCGATCTAAACTGCGGCTGTCCCTCGCCCAACCCCGTGAGCGGCGGCGCAGGCAGCAGTCTCTTGAAGACGCGCGCGACGTTCCTTGAATTTATCGACACGATCGCTAAAGAGCTTCCTGCAAAAAGTTTCAGCGTGAAAATGCGCACCGGCTTTGATGATACCGATCTCTTTTACGAAATCATCGAAGGTCTTCGTGATGCTCCTCTGAGACAACTCACCGTACACGGCCGTACACGGAAAGATCGTTACGATGGCGAGGCACGTTGGGATCTCATCGATCATGCGCGCCGCGAGCTTTCTTTTCCCGTTGTTGCTTCAGGTGATATCGTTTCCTCTGACGACTGGCAGACACGCAGCGCAAAATTTCCTGAGATCTCGCGAGCGATTATAGGCCGCGGGGCATTGCGTAATCCCTGGATTTTCACAGAGCTGTCGACAGGAAAAGCGGTTCGAATGAGCCGTCAGACCCTCATCCTTTCGCTCGCGATCTTCGGCCGCATAATGGATCTTTCCTACCGCGAACCCAGTGGTTTGGAAGCTCGCGTACGTGATCGCCTATTTGAAAATGCCTGTGGTGTAGACGAGAAAAGCTGGTCTTCGCTTTGGTCGGCGTTAGGTGGCGGCGATTTATTTTCTCAGGTTACCGAACGTTTTGCATTCGGTCGCACCAAGATGATTTGGAATTCCCTCCGTAGTTCACTACCCGAAGAATTCTTTGCTCCAACCCTACTGCGATCGAAAAACCTCGGCGAATTTCTGTCCGCACTGGACAAACTTGGCCCCGAAGAGTTTACCGTGACTCACAATAAAAACCTCGACTGGCTCTATACAAGCAGCAAAAAAGCCGCAATTTCCAACACTTAGAAATCGGTATTTCCACGCTCAGCAACGCCCTCCCAAAAGCCGATAAGATAAGCATCGAAGTCTTTGGGGAAATGTCATGAAATCTTCACGTTTGCATCTCGCGCTTTTATCCCTAGTGCTCTCATGTTCGCAGGCACCGTCTTTCGAAAGAACGGTCTCCAAATCTGCGAGTAAGGAAGCCGATGTTGAGCGTAAAGATCAGGACGACGATCAAAGCGATGACGTTGAATCAAACGATCAGGATAAAGTGATCGTTCCCGATATAAAAAAGCCGGAAATGGACGATGTCGTTAAGAAAGAACCCGAAAAAGAGCCGGTCAAACACGAGCCAGATCCCATCATGGTTCCGCCGCCCACACCCGCTTATGATCCGTGCCCAGCCTTGGGTCAGGTTTGCACAATCATGCCTCTTGGTGACTCAATCACTTATGGTGTGAATGGGTATGGGCTCGGTGGATATCGTGTGCCGTTGATTCGAAAAGCCTGGGCAGCGAACAAAAAAATCACCTTTGTCGGTAGCACTCAGACCGGCCAGCCCAAACTCGATAACAAAGACTTTCCTACAGCAAACGAAGGTCATTCGGGTTGGACGATTGATGATATCGCGGGACGGGAAGGCCTCTCAAAAATCATCGAAGACCGGTTGAAAACTTATAAACCGCACATCGTTCTTTTGCAGATCGGAACCAATGATACGTCGGTAAATGTTGATCTTGAGAACATTCCAAAACGTCTGGCCAAACTCATGGATAAAATCACAGCGACATTACCTGATACGTTTTTGGTTGTGGCTCAAATCGTTCCTAGCCGCCAAGACCCGCTGAACAACTCTATCAAGGCTTACAATGCTGCTATTCCTGCATTGGTCAAGGAACGAGCCGACGCGGGCAAACATATCGTTACGGTGGACATGTACAATGCGATGACCAGCAACAATAATTATAAAGCCGCCTATTTTATTGACGATCTTCATCCGAATGATACAGGTTTTGATGTGATGGCAAACGTCTGGTGGGAAGCGATTCAAAAGTATCTGAAATGAATCGCTG
>JAZKGL010000350.1:0-3959 GCA_040385935.1 Bdellovibrionota bacterium | reverse complement strand
GAGCCTCTCCTCTTATGCCGCCGGAGGCCAACAGCGAAGCGCTATCCCGAGGGAATGAGCACCACCCACAGAAACCAGTTTTAAACAAATGACATTGCCCCAAGAGGACCGCCTGGATCAATCGAAACTCTTACTTTTGACCCACAACGTAAGCCACCCAAGAATCACAATTTTCACCGACTTCTGTCTTCGTGTAATTGCCATCGCCTTCGCCGTCTTCGTCAGTGCCTTCCCAGAAGAAATGCACCTTTTTGAACCCGACCTCTTCCATCAAATCACGAAGCTCGGGGATACCCCACAATCGCCAATCGTAGGTGAACACCTTTTGAATCTTCTTAGATCCCTTCGGCTTGTAATGAATGTAGAACATACCTTCGTTGGTAATCGGATCAAACGTATCCTGATCCCAATAGTAACTGAAAGCATCATACTCAGTTTCATTCTCGTTCGGCTCCATGCAAGCCGGACCACCGAAACAATCCAAAACCAACAAGCCGCCATCGTTGAGCGTATTGTAAGCGTTCTGAAAATATTCTTTCAGCAAAGGACGGGTTTTAAAACCCATATACGAAAAATTGAGGGCCGCAATGATGTCCGCGTTCGGCATCTCGGGACTCAGTACATTTTGCGATAACAACTCGACTCGCTTTTGTTCAGACGGAGCCAGTTCGGTCAGATAGGTTTTGCGGCCGTAGTCCAAAGGCTCTTCGTCGAGATCGATACCAAAGGCTTTTTTGCTGGAATCGAGCTTGACCCACTCACAGCACAGGGCAAACGCCGCGCAGAAATCTTCACGCAAGATCTTTGGGTCCTTGCCCGAGATCTCGGTGTAAATGCGATTCAGAAATTGCACGTCCACTTCCGGCGACTGCACAGAGTTCTGATAAAAAGCATACTTGTCAAAAGTCTTCATGACACTCGTCCTTACGATTGTAAAAGCAGAGGGCGCTTGTTTTCCGGCTGCGATAAGCCCTGCCTCAGCTCCAGATTCTTCCCGCGCGCTACACCCGAATGATAGGCATCGGCCTCAAGTCCACTGCGACTCGTACCGCTTCGATTCAACCTCGGGAAACGCTCGGAAACAAAACTTCTCAGCTCTTGTTTTAAAATTCGTTCTAGGCCTTTATCCAGCGTAATCAACGCAGTCTCGTTTGAAGGCTCGCTCTTGATCTCGGATCGATACCTTTCGCGACTCAATTTGTCGTGAAATCCATTCAAAACCCCGAGATAAAAAGACCTCTGCGATGCTCTCTTCTTGCCCTGGGCTAAGGCATAAGTCTTCCACAGATGAGGAAGCTCGCGCCAAAGGTACCAATACACATACTCGGCAATCGCTACGTTCTCAACGGTGCCTAGAACTTCCAGAATCTTATAGCTTTCGCGAGAGTCGGCATCATACTGAGAACGACTCACGCAGTCGACATAGAAATGCGTACAAAGAAGGCTCGCAATCGCACTCTGATGAGCAGGCATAGTCTTCTTTTTATGGTTGATCAGAACATAAGTGTAGTTTCGCCCCTCGCTTTGCCGTTCGATCTGATATTCGACCGACAACGCTCGCGCGCGCTCCATCGCCAGCGCGGCCTCATTTGGATTGGACGATTTGGCTAACGCTAACAGCTTTTCAATACGTCTGACTTGACGTTCACGATCCTCGCTCAACTGACGATGTTGGCTGCGCGCCGTACTGGGATCGATTTCAACCGTGGCCGAGCGTGCCCAGGGAGCAACACCGAGGCGGCGGCAAGCCTCCTGGAAGACCATTCCGTGCGGTTCCTCCGATAACTCCCGACCTCGCTCACTCACCCAAAGATGAGCCAATTCGTGCTTGAAGATTTCAAGGACGACATCCCAGCTCTGATTCTCAATGAGATGACGGCTCATCGATAATGTGCGCGTATAAGAATTCCACGAACCAAACTCGGTTTGATTATCGGTTATCTTGATAAACGGCTGAGCGAGCGATAGGCCGTAATACTGCGTGATTTCCTTGAACTCCTGCACGAGTTGAAGGAGCCAAGCCCGCTCTCTCATATCCTGGGTGATCGTCATCGTTTGACTCCATGCTGATAACCTTGCCAGCTAATGGCGGTCTTTTCGCCCGAGAAATAAAGGTCTTCACCCTCAGTGACTAAGCCGATCTCTGTGCAATAGGAAAATTTAGAATCTCTCTTGAGCCGCTCCGCTTCCTCGCTACTCAAGGTAAAGCAAAGTTCAAAATCTTCTCCGTCCGTCATGGCTTTTTGCAAAGAATCTTTGTGAGTCGCGATATGCGGCTGAATCGGGATCGATGATTTATCGAGAATAATCTTTACACCGCTCTGCCGCGTAATCTCGCGAAGGTCTTTAGCCAAACCATCGGAGACGTCCATCATGCTGTGGATCGTATAGTGATCGAGTAGCTCTCGAGACTCACGAAGCCTTGGCGTAAACGTTAAATGATGGCCGGATAAACTGCCGCCGAGTGGACCAGTGACAAAGACCTTATCTCCTGGCTTTGCGCCGCTGCGGAGCACAGGACCGCGTGCGTGGGATTCACCAAGGACTGTAACGTTGACAACTAAGGGACCCTTCCAAATGTTAGTATCTCCACCTGCAATCGCAACATCAAAGCTTCGTGCAAGATCGGTCAGGCCTTGATAGAAACTTTGGATAAAGATTTCTCCGGTTAGATCCTTTGGAATCGCAAGTGAGACATAGGCAGACAACGCCCTCCCTCCCATCGCTGCGATGTCGCTTAAATTCACGGCCAAAGCTTTATGTCCTATGGCCGAAGGCAGTGCTTCTTTTACTAAGAAATGCACACCGTCCATAAGCATATCCGTGCAGACGAGTGTTTCGCGGACCGTGGGTTTCAGCACGGCGGCGTCGTCATCGATTCCGAGCAGGACCGATGCATTGGATGGGCAGGTTTTTTTGATCAGATCAATCAGAGACTGTTCGTTCATAAAAATAGGGCCTCCACTTCACTTGCCGAGACCTGTTTTTCCTTATCGATCAAACCCACTTGAAATGCGGCTTTCCCAATAATATCTTCAGCCGATAATCCACTCTCGCGCCACTGAGCGATCGATGTCGAGTGATCGCGTTTGGAGAGCTTGTGATCCTGACTTGCATAGATCAAAGGATGATGGACATAGTTCATTTCAGAGCGACCACCCAATTTCTCCCGAAGGATAATTTGCCGACCCGTGGCCGAAAGTAGGTCTTGACCTCGAATGATAAGACCGATGTCATCGGTAACATCATCGACGCAAACCGCAAAATTATAGGTCCAAAATCCATCGCGATCTTTAAGCAGCAGGTCGCCGCATTGTTCACAGGGGACTTGAATCTGATGACCTAAAATCAGATCATCGAAGGTTACTCTGCGATCGGGCATTTGTGAACGGACATTTGGTCCGGCGTTTAAAGTCCGGCAATAACCATCGTAATGCAGTTCCCCGCTCTTCATGGCGTCAGGATCTCGATCTTGAATATCTTTGCGCGAGCAATGGCAGTGATAGGTTTTCGTCAAGGAACTCAAAGCCGAGGCGTAACGTTCAAAATGATCGCTTTGGCGATAAGCCGAGGGCGCCTCAGAGCTTACGCCATGATCGGCGTGAAAGCCCAGCCACCTAAGATCAGAAAGTATGCTCGATTCATAGAGTTTACGGGAGCGAGATTGATCGTGGTCTTCGATTCTGAGAATGATCTCGGCTTGAGCCAGACGAGCCAGACCCCAGACGTATATTGCGGAGGCAACATGGCCTAGATGCAAATAACCCGTGGGACTCGGGGCAAAGCGTGTTTTTAATCCTTTGGGAAGCTTAGACATTTTTTGTGATAGCAAACCGGGCAAAACTCGTCTCCCAAAGCCAAAGCACGCCGCTCATTTTTTCAGATATTCCGCTTGAGAAGAAGGCTTTTTTGCGTATGATACGAATCTGTCCTTTGTAGCATAGCTGGAGACACCAAGT
>JAZKGL010000349.1:0-5787 GCA_040385935.1 Bdellovibrionota bacterium | reverse complement strand
TGAAAAATCGTGGATTGATTCGTTGGAATTTTCCCGTTTATCTGATAGGCGCCGTCCTCCTCTTTGTGGCCTATGTTTTTATTGGTCTGAATCAACATATTAAAAGCCTTTTGCAGCAGCGACTCTCAGCGCTTAACAACGCGCCAGTGACGATTGGGGAGCTGAGCTTTTCTCCTAGTGGTCCCAAACTCGAGCTTAAGGCTTTGCAGTTTTATGATCGCAATCAAGCCGATCGCGTTCAACTCCGACTTCACCAAGTGACCCTTGATCTCGACTGGCAAGCCTTTCTTCGTAACCGAGTGGTGGTGACAAGCGGACAGATTACTGGAGTTGAAGTCCAGCCTTTGGCGTTTAAACCCTTGGAAAAACAAGGTCATGCTGGACGTGATTCGATAGGATTTGCTGGCGATTTTCTTGCGAGCCCAGAGCGAGGCCAGATTCCTGACGATGATATTTGGAAGAAGGTTCCGTCGGTTCAGGCGACTTCAGCGTTGCAGTCGGAGATAGAGACTCAGGTTACAGCCTGGCAAAAGCAGCTAGAGACTTTGCAAAAGGATATCCTCGCGCAGACCACCGATCTTCAGCAAAATTCTGGGAACGAAACACATGCGAAAATTGTTCAGGCGCAACTGGATAAAAGCATGGTCGAACTTTCGAACCTTGAAAGTCGCGTGAAAGCCGATGGCAACATTTTGCTGGGTAAGATCGGAACGCTGGCGGAGCTGGTTCCTCACGATATGACGGTGGTGAGACAAGGCGCGCGCATGCCTAACCTTGAGTTTAAAACTCTTGGAAGCGAAGTCGGGAGTCGTTTGAGTGCTCCTTTAATTCGTCTCGCAGAAGATTTTCAGGAGCGGCTACTCCCATGGCTTCAAAAGCGCGAGCAAAACCTTGAACCAAAGTTGGGACGGCTACAAGGCACCGACTTTCATTTTGAAGGCCGTCTTCTCCCGCCTAGGCTTTGGATACAAAAAATGGATGTTCAATCAAAGGCGAGTCCTGACGGAGCTGTCGGCGATGCTATCGGTCGTATACAGGATCTGAGCAGTGAGCCTCATCACTATCCAGCGCTCCTGACTTTGCAAGCGAGTTTTCCTAAAGCTGAAGTCTCGAATCTGCAGCTCGATGCCTCGATCGATCACCGCGATCGTGTGATTAAAGATCGATTGAATTTAGCGATTGCCGCGTTGCCGATTCGTGATCTTGACTTTGCGCGAACGCCATCGCTACGCCTTGGGATCGAACAGGCTCAGGCGAGTTTGAATCTTGACTATACGGTTGAAGCTCAATCGACAATTTTGAATCTGAAAAGTTCTATGTCTAAGGTTATCTTCCGTAACGAGACCCAGAGCGAAAGTTTGAAAACTATATTTGATGAAGCGCTCTCGCCATTGAGTGGAGTGGAGATTGAAGCGAGTGGGCAACTGAATCATCTCGCAACGTCTTTGCAGAAAGATCTTCAGTGGTCCTATGTTTCGAATTTGAGCGATCAGCTCAAGACGAGTCTACAAAGGACTTTAGGGCAGGAGTTTTCGGAATTTAACGGACGCATCAAAGAGCGCGCCGAGCAAAAAGGTGTCGAGGCTAGGAAAAGTCTTGAGACTAAGCTAGTCACCGAGAGCGATGCGATTCAGCAAAGAATTGCTGGAGCGAAGAGTAGTTTGAAACAAGGACAGTGAGAGTCTCAGCTCGATTTTTTCAAGTTGTGCATCGGTCTAAGGCCGCCTTCGTCTTTGATGAATATACGGCCTTTGTCGCTGGCGTTTGGGATTGGACGAGACTCGAGGTCTTTGTAGTGCGCTTGACTTTTTGAAACCGATTTTTCAAATCGTGCCCAGATCGATGGATCGTAATCATTGGGCGCTGTTTTGCGCATGATTTCAAGAGTTTGATCTTGATCGTAGGCTTCTTTATAAACCCGTTTCATTAAAAGAGCTGAGTAGACATCGGCGATCGTTACAACGCGCGCGAATAGACTGATGCCGTCTTTGCGTTCTTCTCTTCGGCCGTGTTTTCCCAGTGGATATCCGCCGCCCATAAACTTCTCATGGTGTTCGAGCGAAACCAATGCGACTTCGGGTTCGATCGGCGCGCCGCTGGCCATGGCATCAAGCAATTCTTGATAGCCAAGAGTTGTGTGGGTCTTCATGACTTCAAATTCTTCTGGCGTGAACTTGCCCGGCTTATTGAGTATGTCGTTGGGTATACAAGTTTTGCCGACATCGTGATAGAGGCCGCCACGTGCGCAGCGTTCGGCATCGTCGCGCGAAAGGCCCATGAGGTTGCGCCCAATGATACCTGAGAGCATGGCGACCGATGCGCTATGGTCGTAGAGTGTTGAGTCAGCCATCACCATGCGCGAGAGGGTTCCGATCGCCACGTGACTGTCGAGTAAATTGTCGATGAGCTGGCTGGCCGCGTTACGCGCTTGCTGGGCGACGAGGCTTGTGATGCCACCGCGGACGATCATTTCACTGGCGCCGCTCAGGTTCGAGAAAATTTCGAGTGTTTTGCGATCGAGGAGGGGATCTCTTTCGAGGAGTGATTCGATTTTTTTATTCCGCACCGCTTGAACGAGGATTTGAAATTTAGGGTAGTCCGTGGTTTTCACGCAAATGTCAAGGTTGTCGTAGTCTCTCGCGCGAGCGGCAACAATACGATCGAGGAGTTCGTGGCTGAAATTTTCTGGGGTGATGAACTCGAGGAGTTCGAAGTCCACGCGGAAGTAGATAGGGAAGTTGATCTTGGACACGAACTTCAAATAGTCAAAGTGTTCGAGTCCTAGAGTACGCAGGCGCGAAAGATCATCGGGCTTCAAGGCCGTCACTTTGAATCTTTCGCGTATGTTCTGCGGAATGCGGTAGATGTTAGTCATGGATCTCCCCTAATTCTCTTTAGAGAAATCGGTATCTTAAGGGAAATATTTAAGGGCTATTTTGTAAGCAGGCCTTAAGCCGCCTATACTTTTTGGTAAGGATGAACGGCCATACCTTCAGCAAAAGGTGTAGGCACCTGTAACTTCTTCGGAAAAAGCACTTGACCCGTCGCCTGCAAATTCGTAAAAGAGTGACCTCTGAATGACGAACCAGAACGCCTCCGGGCAGACTGATCGATGTTTGGGCTCTTAGCTCAGTTGGTAGAGCAGCACACTTTTAATGTGCGGGTCGATGGTTCGAGTCCATCAGGGCTCACTTTTTCTCCCTTTCTAGGGGGATGCTTTCAGGAAAAATTCTAGGGTCCCTATCGTCTAGTCGGCCTAGGACACCGCCCTTTCACGGCGGTAACGGGGGTTCGAATCCCCCTGGGGACGCCATTTTTCTTTTTTTTAATCTTTCCTGGTCTACTTCCAATCGCTTCGCTTTTCTCTATTTTCCTTTTAGCAAAATAAGTAATACGTGACGCAACATTGCTCGCTGTTGGTCAGTTGAATCACGGGATGATCGTTCCTTTAGAAAATTCTTGTAGCAAGAGCCGCGCCTCATCAAACTGTTCTTCCGCCACAGAAATCGAGACACCTTTCAAAGCTGATAGCGCCGGATAAAGCCCGCCGGAGTCGTCGGCCAACATCAAGACATGAATCTCATGCGCCTCGAAATAACTCTTCAGCATCTCGGCCTCAGGGCGATTGTTGGCGGTCGTCAGCTTTTTGAAGTTCATTGGCGATGCCTCTAAATTTTTTAAATCGAATACTGCGCAACGAAATAAGCGGAATCAATCGTCCGAGGTTTGTTAGCCGAAGGCCTCAGTTGCTTTTCCCACTGCCCAGAGAAAATGAAGTGAGGCCGCGGCGACCACTGGAGCCCTGGGCCATAGCCGATGAAGTCGAGATACTTGGCACCAAAGTCATTCTTCTTCAGCTCATGAATACCGTAAAGATCAAAGCCTTTAAAGAGTTCATAACCGATGCGGTTATAACTCACAAAGCCCGAGGTGTCCTCGGCGCCTTCTGGTTTGATTTGCAAGAGATCAGCCTCACCCAGCCAGTACCAAGTCTTGTTGTAGCTGAGCGCCCAGTTTGGTCCAAAGATTCGTTTGGTGGTATCTTCGCTTGAGGTGCCTTGGAAATAGCTCCCGCCAATGCGGTTGTTCGTTCCCAAATAATACGTTCCGCCAAAGGCTATACCTTTGTCACTGACGACTTCGTCATCATCAGGACGACCGCCGACGTATGTCACGCTATAAGAATACTTCTCGGCAATGTAGTTGAACTCTGCGTTATACGTCTCACTCCCTTCATCAAAGCCGATTCCGCGACGAATCTGCGTCGTATGATCAGGAATTCCGAGACCAAAGTTCTTCATAAACTTACCGGCGCGAACCGAAATATAATCGTTCACCTGAACCATCAGATAATGCTTGAAGGAAGCCCACTCATCATCCCCACGCACATCCGGATTTTGAATGTCATAATCCAGACTCGCCGCGACCGTAAAACGATCCACGATCGCCGCTGCCTCAACATTGCCCTGCATCAAAAACCAACGACCAGTCTTGGCCACAGGCGTATTCACATAAGACTGGACACGACGAATATCGCCGCCAATCTTAAGAAACTCCGGCTGATTCACAAGACCGTGAAGCAGCTGATGCTCATTTTCGCGGCTCCAAGTTGAGAGCACGTCCTTGAAAATCTCGCGACCATAATCGGTCAGCACACCACCACCAGCGGGCGATACGTGACACGTCACGCAGCTTTGATAACCTTTACGGACCATTTCAGGAAAAGATAAAGCCGGACTTGAAATGAACAAAAGCAAGATGAGAAAACGAAACATAATCCATCCATCCTCAAGAGAAGTTGTTACTGCGGAGCCCCAGCAGTGAGCCACGCATCGAGCAGCTGTATAGCCTCGGCAGGCAATTGAGGACTGCTGGATGGCGGCATGGTTTTCGCTTCGATGGTTGTACGGCGGATAGTAGCGAGGCGTGAGGCGATTGAATCGTAGACTTCAAGATTGATCCCCCCACGATTGCCACCGGCAGCGGAGTGACAGCTCAAGCAGTAAGGGGTTAGGATGCGTTCTTTAATCGTGACATAATTCAAGTCGGCATCCGTAAAGCTGCCGAACTCCTGGGTGTCATCGACTTTGATGTCCTGGAAATTACAGGCGCCGGCTAGCATAACTAGGGTGAGAAAAGAAAGCAGAGTTCTCAAAATTTTCACCATAGCTTTACCTTAAATTTAAAAGTCAAACCTATACAGATCAATCTCTTGCCCTGAGGGTATCTTCTGAATGACTTTTGTATAACGACTATTACCTTTAAGACTAGCTCCAAATTTTGAGGCCGCGTAGCGACCCGGATCGGCGATGATCACACGTGCATTCGGCTTTGCATGACGAACGAGGAAACGCTCAAGTTCAGGGTAAAGATCCGGCTCATAAAGAATGTCCGAACCAATGATCCAATCGAACTCACCCAGATTCAATTTTGGATCGGCAAAACTTCCTACCGAGGCCTGACAGGCTACGCCGTTAGCCGTCATGTTCTCGCTCAATACTTTCGGAAAATTTGTGTGATTATCCATAGCGAGCACATCAGCGCCTAATCGGGCTGCAAGTAGACTGGGCAATGCAAGTCCGCAGCCGATCTCCAAAACGCGGGCGCCCTTCAGGGCTTCAGCATGGTTTTGCCAAAGTGACCAAGCAAGGCCTTCGGCCGAAGGCCAAAGAATTCCGTACAAAGGCGGCTCTTCAAAACCGTCTCCCTCATCGTAGTGCTGACTAAATTCACTGTAGACGTCTTTAAAACTTGTGAGCTGGAAAGATTCAGGGCCTATAGAAACCG
>JAZKGL010000348.1:0-14678 GCA_040385935.1 Bdellovibrionota bacterium | reverse complement strand
GTTCCCACGTTTTGCCGTATTCTTCGACACAGTTCATCTCCTTTGGTATAAGGGAGATGAAAGTCGATGATGGCTCCGTCGAAGCTTTCGGTCATCAAAAGTTTAAGCGCTTTATCGCTATCGGGTACGATAACCGATTCCATGCCTTCTTTTTCAAGGATAAACGCGAGAGCCAGAGCTTGCGTCTCGGAATCTTCGACGATGAGTATGCGACGTTTAAATGACATTTTTTCTAACCCCCGCTTTAAGCACAATTTCATTCAGTCGGGATGCAATTTGATCGAGTGGAAGGAGATCTGTGACACCGCCGAGCCTTACCGCAACACCCGGCATTCCATAAACCACGCAGGTCGATTCATCCTCGGCGATCGTATAACCGCCCGCGTCGTGGATCGCCTTGATGCCCAGCGCTCCATCATCACCCATTCCGGTGAGGATTACACCGAGTGCACGTGAACCTAGAACGTTCGCCATCGATTCTAAAAGTACTGTGCCCGAAGGTCGCTGAAGACTGACGGGCGGAGAACTCTTGATCGTGATGCGACCGGCTTCGAGTATGATATGATGATCGTCCGGAGCCACATAGATATGTCCTGCGACTGGGAATTCACCGTCTTTAGCGATGATCACCTTAAAGGGGCAAAGACCTTCGAGCCAGCTTGTAAAGCTTTGCAAGAAAGCGGAGGTAATATGTTGGACGAGCAAGATCGGTAAAGGGAAGTTCGCGGGTAATCGACTCAGGACATGAACGAGTGCATTTGGTCCACCCGTGGATGCGACGATGCCCATCATGCGAAAGTCTTGATGTGCTCGGCGGAATGGAACCGCAGGATTGATTCCATTGTTAATGGAGACATTGTGTTTGAGTTCGAGAGTTCGAGGCGATCTTTGGCGGACAACTTTTACGACACTCATAGACGCCAGTTGATCGCAAATCCTGGTGCGAATGAGATCGTAGTCTTTGCCCATGGCTCCCAGCGGTTTTTCGACGACTGAGAGGGCCCCCGCACGTAGGGCATTCATAGATATCTTGAGTTCATCCGAATCGACATTCGCAGAAAGAACCACGATCGGAGTCGGGTGTTCGGCCATGATTCGGAGTGTGGCTTCCAGACCATTCATTCCAGGGAGGCGGATATCGAGAGAGATCACATCGGGTTTTACCTGAGGCAAAACAGTCAAAGCGTCCTCAGCACTCGCTACCGAAGCAGCGACTGTTAATCGAGTGTCTTGATGGATGATGTGTTCTAGATAGGTTCGGACTACGAGAGAATCCTCGACTATCATCACTCGAATCTTATTCATACAACCTGTCTTATTGTGTCCAAGAGGACGGTTTGGTTAAATTCTTGTTTGGAAAGATACGCATCGGCGCCAAGATTGAGGCCTCGCTCCTGCTCTTCGCGCGTGTCGCGGGAGCTTACCATGATCACTGGCGTCTTCGCCGTTCGCGGCATCGAGCGGACTTCTCTTAAGAGGGCGAGACCGTCCATGCGCGGCATTTCCACATCGGAAATGATGAGATCCACGTCATGGGCTTTGAGAAACGCGAGGGCTTCGAGTCCATCGGTCGCCACGCTTACATTGTACCCTTTTGCTTCGAGTATGCTTTTCTCAAGTATTCGGGTCGTGAAAGAGTCATCGACGACTAGAATTCTGAGTTTGGGCTTTTCTTGGGCTTTTTGCGCGATCTCGAGCGGACGTCCGCTTTTGAGTTGAAGGTACGCTTCGAAAAGTGAAGGAGGATGAATAACGAGTGCAATCGCATTGCGGTCGAGGAGTATGCCTCCGGCAAAGCGGTTTGAACGAGAAAGGGGGAGGCCGAGTTCTTTTATAAGGCCTTCTTTTTCACCGACTAAGCTATCGACTGCTAGGGCAAGGCGTTTCTCGCCGAGTTTTAGGATCGCGAAGGAGAAGGTATCCTGATCGGAGGTGACTGACGTTTCTTTCATGCCTAAAAGATTGCTCAGGGCCATAATCGGGATGAAGACGTCTTTATTTTTGATGACGTGACGACCTTCGATCGTAGTCAGATCTTGGCGTTTGGCTCTTTGTACGCTTTGGACAGCGTAGGTTGGAATCGCAAAGATTTGGTTTTGAGACTTGAGGAGTAGAAGACGGTGGTTTGAGAGGGATAAGGGCACTGAGATCACGAAACGCGTGCCAAAGCCTTCGGTGCTTTCGACGAAGACCTCGCCTTGGAGTTTGTCGGTGGCTTCGCGCACGACGTTGAGACCCACACCTCGGCCTGAGATGTCAGAGATTTTCTCAGCGGTTGAAAAGCCGGCGGAGAAGATGAGTTGGTTGAGTTCGGCCTCTGACATTGAGTCGAGTTCGGCTTGATTGGCGAGGCCGTTTTCGAGCGCTTTGGATTTGATCGCAGTTAGGTTTAGGCCGCGGCCATCGTCGTTGATTTTTACCACGAGCCGGCGCGATAGCATTTCGACGCTTAATCGGATGTTGCCGGATTTGGGTTTGTTTGTTGTTAGGCGCTTGTCGGGCGATTCAATGCCGTGTGAAAGCGCGTTTCGTAGTATGTGCATCAGCGGATCTTTGATGGCTTGGAGGACCAAGCGATCGGCTTCGAGATCCATGCCTGCGGTCGAGAATTCTATCTCTTTGCCATCGTCTTTGGCGAGATCGCGCATCATTTTAGGGAAGCTTTCGAAGACTTCTCCGGCTGAGATCATGCGCGCGTTCTGGACGTCGTCTTGGAGCTTTTCGCCTAGGTTTTTTAGAATGAATGAATCTTGGTTTTGATTGGTCGATGCTGATCGGAGCTGGCGACCCAGGTTTCGGATTTGGGTCTCGACGTAGGCAAAGTATTTGGCGAAACGGATCTTGTCCGGATCATTGTGTTGGTTTTTTAGGAAGATAGTTGAATTTTTTTGGACGGCATTCCACTCTTTTTGCATTTCGCGTAACGTGCGGTACATGTCCCTGAGTCGCTGCGCGGCCTCGTCTTGATTTCTTGTGAAGCTGATGACTTCGCCGGAGGTTTTAAGTAGGCGGTCGAAGTGTTCGACGCTTAGTCGCATCGTGTCGAAGTTTTGGGATGTAGGTTTTGAGCTTGCCGACTGCTTTTGGATTTTTGCTACCGGTTCGGTTGTCGCCGACGGTAATGGCAATACGGAAATTGCAGTCGCCGCTGGCGATCTTGCTTGTGACTCTGGTGATACCGCTGCTACTGCTATTGCGGGTGATGCAGGGAAGGTAGCCGCAGGCGAGACACTTACCGCCTCCTCACCACTCAGCAATTTATCCAGATTCCCATGCGCCGGCACAGTATCAGGTAAATCACTCCCAGCCCGTGAAGCGGCGACTATATCCTCGATCAGATCTAAACAAGCCGCCATCGTCCCAACAAACGCAGTCGATGTCTCACTCTTCTGCGTCTGCACGCGAGCAAAAAGCGATTCCATCTTATGCGCGAGGTCAGACACAACCTTCAGATCGACGACCCGCGAAGCGCCCTTCAAACTATGGGCGCTTCGAAACGACTCTGAAAGTTGAGCTTTCAAAGTCTCCGCATCGGCTCCGTTACGCACGCTATCCAAATAAAGCCGGATGCGGGCAAGATGCTCGCGGTGCTCGACATCGAAGGCGGCCAGTAGTTTTTGATGAATATCTTTCAAACCGCGTATCTCTCTACTGTGTTTTGAAGCTGCTGGCCGAGAGAGTTCAAACTCATCGCCGCACGCTCCAACTGATTGTTCGAGGCAGCCGTCTGCTCGGCTCCACTGGTAATCGATCGCAAGGCTAGAGTAATTTGCTCAAAGCCAATCTGCTGTTGACTCGTCGCGCCAACGATTTGTTGAAAAGCTGTTGTGCTCTCCTTACTCGTCGAACTCATCTGCACGATCGTCTTCTCAGACACTTCCGCTAAGTTCTTACCCGTCTCAACTCTCTTAACCGCTTCTTCCGTCAACATAACTGAACTGTTGATACCGCTTTGAATATCACCCAGAATGGATCGCACGCGGACCGTCGATTCCTTCGACAACTCAGCAAGATTCTTAATCTCATTGGCAACGACCGAAAAGCTTCGACCCTGCTCACCGGCTGCAGCCGCCTCGATCGCAGCATTCAACGCTAAAAGATTCGACTGCTCCGCGATATCAGTTACCGTCGCTATGATTTCGCCGATCGCCTGAGTCCGCTCAGAGAGGGTCACGATTTTCTCGGCCACCGCTTCCACCTGTTCACGAATCGCAATCATAGTCCGGTTAGTATTCTGCACAGCGTCGATACCTGTGCTTCCGGCCTGGAACGCTTCCGTAGCGGTTAGACTTACTTGACGAGCGCGATCGGCAATCTGAGCGCCTGACTGTCCAACTTCTTCCATCGTCGTCGTCGTTTGCTGCACCGCTGCTGCCTGCTGCTTAGTGGCAGCCGCCTGCTGCTGAACCGAAGCCAAGACTTCAGCCGAAGCCACGCTTAAATTTTTAGCCACAGCAATATTCTGTATCGCTAAATCACGCAAACCATCGAGCATCATGTTAAACGAAGACGATAAGCGGCCGATCTCATCCGTCGAGCGAACCTCAAGTTTCTGCTGACGAAGATTTCCATTCGAAATGCCTTCCGCCATGGCGACAAGCTTTTGCATAGGCACAGTTATACGGCGAGTGATAACAAAGGCTATGAAACAACTGAACAAAATCAAAGCAAGCGACACAGAAACCTGACGAGTGAGAGCCGCGTTGATTTTGTCTTCGGACGCTATGGTAAACGCCTGCACATTATCTCTAAGCTGTTCATCTAGTTTCAATTCAAACGCTTGCGCCTCTTCCACTTTAGCCGAGATACCAGGACTGTCCTGCGGCATCGCAAGCAATGCGTCAATCAACTTAAAGTAACTCGTCATCAAATCAATATTAGCCGTCAACTGATCCTTGATCGAGCGATTGGTAGAGGCCGGCAGTTCAATCGTTTCCGAGCTTCCGGTAAAAGCGATAACTGCCCCTCCATCGCGAAGACCTTTTAAAGTATCAAACGAGAGCTTACGCTCATCATTCACGTCAACCTTATGGCCTGCAGTCGACATGATGGCTTTGTTCAAAGCACGTTCCATGTGAATGCGGGTGCGGCTCATCAAATGAACCTGCATCGCATCTTGCTTTTGATTATCGAGCTGCAAGGCCATAATGGTGATTGATATTAGAACACCAAAAATGAAAAGCACCGGAAGAATTCCAAGCTTTTGCCCAAGACTCATGCGATCCAAAATGTTCTTACCCGTAACGTTCATTCCACTAACTCCCTATATCTCGCAGCCATAAAGCTATTAAGAAATGCCTTTAAAGATTGAATGATTCAGAACCAAACCGAGGTTCAGAAATATAAGCGAACTCTGACTTACGCCTTCGAGGTACTGCCCTAAGAGCGAGGTCTGAGTCGTATGCGAAGCTTCAATAGCCGTCTTCTCGATGTTTTCGACCTGATTTACCTGCGTGACCTTAAGTGCAAAGCTCGATCCCTCGGCTTTGAGCAAAAGCATATAGCCTTTATCCTCACTCTCGACCGGCAGTGGAATGTTCAGAACGCGACTCAGATCAATCACCGACCGAATCTCGCCCCGAATCGAGACGACTCCACAAAGCTCAGACGGTGTTCCCGGAACCGGGGTGCAGTCCACAAACGGACGAATCTCAGAGAGTTCGCCCAGCAGTATTCCGTATCGCTCCTGACCCAGCATAAAACTCATGACAGGCAAGGTTTCAACACGCTTCGAGGCGTGATTGCGCACAGCCATGCGTTCTGCCCGTTCGCGAAACACCCGTTTATTATGCTCGGGGTCAGATTCGAAGGTCTTCTCAAGAGCCGCTTGATTGGCTCTCAGTTTTTTATGAACCGTATCCCAATCGATGCGGCTTGGGATCACCGATTTCAAAATTTCTGCGCTCATGAGGCTGTCCTCATCATAGTCTTAATCATATGACTCAGCTGATGGACAGTCATGTCATCGCCAGCCAAAATCAAATTTTGTTCAGGGAGTTCGCGGATGAGATCAGCCGCATTATTCAGAAACCGCAACGACTTTTGCTCATCTCCTAGCTTTTGATAAATCAGAGCCAGATGATAATGAGAAAGACAGAACTTGCGATCAATATAAACGCACTTCTTAAACGCTTCTTCGGCGCCCGGCAGGTTATTCATTTCCAAAAGACAAAGCCCTCGAATATAAAAGGCCGAAGCATCCAAGGAATTCAACAGAAGGATTTCGTCAACTTTTTTAAGCGCTAAAGCAAAATCACCTTTGTTAGCGATTTGTCGAGCTTCGATCAACGCATCCAATGTTTTCGGTTTGGCTGGTGTCGCGATTCCAATCGGCTCTTTGAAAGCGGGAAGTTGGGGACGTGGCTCAGCGGGCAAAAACGATAGAGGGGATAAAACGGGCTGAGGGGCAAAAAGTGAGGCACTTTCGGCCTTCTTTTTGAAGAGCAGCGCGCCGGGAAAGGATACAGGATCAAAGGCCTTGTAAAGGTCTGTATTGATTTCCGAATAGCCGAGGAAAAGATACCCATGAGGGTGAAGACTGCGATCAAAGCGAGGCAATATGCTCGCGACGGTCTCAGCGCTAAAATAAATCATCACATTTCGGCAAAAAATGATGTCGAAGTTCTCATTCGAATCATGCTGCGGCGGGTAGCGGCCAGAAATGAGGTTGTGATGAATAAAGCTCATGCCTTTTTTATATTCGTCTTGAATCAACCAGCTTTTGTCCGCAGAACGTTTGAAACACACAGTTTTCATCGGTTCGGCCATCGAACGTAGATGCCAATCGTCGAAGTGCCCGAGCGTTGCTCGAGCGAGGAAATTGCGGTTGATATCGGTTCCTACGATCTCGATATTCCAACCGGCAAGGGCCGCCCGATACTCCTGACGAAGTATGATGGAGAGGGTATAAGGCTCAGCGCCGCTGGAGCAGCCTGCGCACCAGATACGTAGACTGCGTTTTTGCTGATTCGCTTCGATTACTTTTGGAAGCACGACTTGTCTTAATGCATCAAACTGCTCACTGTGGCGAAAGAAGAAGGTCTCGCCTATGGTGAGTTCGGCCACCAGGCTATCAAATTCGCTACCGGGTGCTGTGGAAACACCAAGCATGATTTTATACTCTGCGCAGTCTCTCGACCCAATCAGCTGAAAACGCCTCGCGATTCGTCCTGCGAGGTCATCATCCTTTTGAAGGAAATAGGATAAGCCAGTCGTCGCGATGATATAAGACTTCAAACTCTGAAAGTCTTTATCACCTAATATGGCCAACGCGATTGGGTTGTCTTGGGTCATGAAGCGACCTTCACCATTTCAGGGAGGGATTCGACGCTTTTCATAGCGTGAAGGCTGGATTCATAGTGCATCGCAATTTTTTGCAAATCGAGAACACCGACAAAGGCCTTATTGTCTGGAATCATGGTGTGAAAGAAAGGTTTTACCGACTCAGCCTTGAGAGGTTTGATCTCGGAGGAGGCGACGGCGAGTATCTTCTCGGCCGCAGCTATCAAAAATCCGACTGTGGCCTTGGCTGTTTTCACAAGGAGGATGTGGGAATAAAGAGTCGAAGGACTATCTTCGAGTTTGAGGATGCGGCTGAGGTGTAGAACGGGGAGTGCTTCGCCACCAATATTCAACAGCCCGGCAAGGACATCCGAGGGACCGAAGGGTTTAGAAAGTTCGGCCATCAGTACGATTTCCGATACGCCCGATAAAGCGGCCGCACATGGCTGGTCAGCCACGCGAAAGATAAGAAATTGAGCCGTATCGTTCGTATTGATCACAGGCAAGAGAGACCTCTCACAATAATATAGCCGCATTTTTGGGATATTCTTATTGTGAGGCCGGGGGTATAGGCTGTCTAGAATGCAGAAATTGCCTGTGTCGGCTCTATTTGTCACAAGGGTAAAATCGTTGGGAAAAGCTATTGATTGGTGACGCTTTTGATCCACTCGAAGTAGGGCATAACCTGCGTTTTAATCGATATTCCTACCTCACAGCTCTTTAGTCCCATACTGATAATCGACAGAAGTCTAAGTCCGTCCTCCGTAGTCACGAAATTAGGACCTCCACTATCACCCGTGCACGGTTCTAAGTTATTGTATGTGCTCAATCCCTATCGTGGACTTCAGATCATCGATTTCTCAGAAGGCGCGGACAAACCAAAGCGTCTCGGACGCACCGACGCGACCGGCAACGAAGTCATCGAGATGATCTTTGATGAGACGAACATGCACATCGTTGTCTTGGAACGCAGTTGGCTTCCGCAAGGGGGAGGGCAGGGTTATCTCAAAGTCTACTCCGTCGTGGATCCTATCCAGCCGAAACTCATTCAATCGGTGGTACTCAAAGGCGATATCGCTGACACTCGTCAAGTGGGTAACATTTTTTACGTCGCGAGTTCTCGCTGGGCGAATTATCAATCGATCGGTGGTGAGGGATTTATTACCTCGTATAGGCTCGGGGCTGACGGCCTTTCTGAGGTTTCAAGTTACACCCTTTCCCTACCCGTCGCGTCTCTGGGCAATATGAATATCGTCGAGACCTTAGTTAACGGCCGCTACACCTATCATCTCATCTCAGTTCTCTCCGAGAATCGCTGGGGATGGTGGGATCGGCAAAGCACGATCGAAGTCGTGGATATTTCCGATGCAAGAGGTTCGATCAAACCAGTGGTCATGGTTGCAACGAAAGGTCAGCTTAGGGAGCGTTCGGGCACCTATATCAAAGACGGGACATTGATTGCGGTTAGCAATTCTTGGAGTGAGGGAGAAAGTCCCACGCGCCGCGTGACGGTGGAAAGTTTTGTCCTCCCCAAACCGTCCGAGGCGTCGATCGACCAACTCGAAGCTGATTTTCGGCAGCTTTGGTTTGAAAAGAAGATGAAGGCCAGGCCTGCAGAAATCAGTGCAGAGGATTATGCCGAAACCCTCGCGACTGATCCCGAGTATGGACTCAAGGGTCTATTTATCCAGCTCAGTGATGGGCGTATGACAAAAGCCCTGGCCGATCACGCAATCACAGTCGGCGATACCAATGGACTCAACGCCGATCTTCAGGACGTGCGGTTTGTCGGTGACAAGGCTTATGTGTTCTGGGTTCCAGCGAACCAAGTCGATCCACTCGATGTGTTTGACATCAGTTCGCCGCAAACCGAACTTAAGTATTTAGGCCGCACGCTTTTTGAAGGGTGGATGGAACGAGCCGTTCCTTTTCAATATAAAGGTCAGGACTACGTTTTGGGCTTAGGCTGGATCGTTCCCGCTATCGGAGAATCACCTAGCCGTCAACCCCAAGTCATGATCTTTAAGATGCCTGAGCCGCAGACCTCCGGTGCTCGCCCTCAAATTGTCGCTCAGCTGACGCTCGCTCAAACAAATCTTTTTGCTTCATTTAATGACGAAGATAAGTCGATCACGGTTCGCACGACTGGCGATGGTCAGGGGCTAATCATATTTCCCGCGTTTTCGTGGGGCCCCGCGGCAAAGAGCGGCGGCAAGATCGTGTCCTTTGATATGAGTGCTCAAAAAGATATTGTGAAAGAAGGTGGATTTCTGCAGGCGGATGCGAGCTGGCTGCGGCGCGTTTTCTCAAATCCTGAGATCGATAAAATGCACACGCTGAGCGATCGCTCTTTGAATACTTTCGATCTGAACGCTCACAGCTACGGAGCTGCTGATCAAGTGTTCGATGCTATCTCCACACTTGAGATGGCTCGTGATGTGAGGGCTTATGGGCAAATCGGCAACTATGGTTTGCAGTTTATCGAATCAAACAGCGCTCGATATGAAGACACCTTCACTGAGCTTCGGGTGACCAGCGCCGAGCAGGCCGATTCGGAAAGCATACTTCGCAAAGTCAAACTTGATGGCCGCTATGAGACGCATGTTGTAGCCAAGAATGGTGAGATTTTTGCTCTCACTCGCAAAGCCATAGTCAGTACGATAGGTGGTTACGAAACCTGGACACAAAAATTCATCCTCTCGCGTATTCGAATTCAAGGTGACAATGGTCTACTCAATACTGCCGAACTCAATCAAATCGATTGGGATATCGAAACAGAGACGTTTGGTTATTGGGGAATCTACGCCTCCTCGCGAAGCCAGCTTTTCGATCGCGGGGATACGCTCGTGATGCTGCAAGGCGATCGTCTGACTTTGGTGAGCAAAGGCGATCAGCTGCAGGTTAAGGGTCAATCCGATACGAGCTGTTTGCCACAAGAGAGGCTGAATACTGAATTCAAATGGCTCGGCGAGTCCTTCTATATCAATTATAGCCTCGAAGTGAAAACACAAGAGAAGGATTATGAAGGGGTCTTACTCAGTCGCGCCTACCTTGCCCCACTTAACTCAGCGTTTGCCGTTGACTGTAAGCAGGCGATTAATATTCCAGGAAAAGCGATTCGGCTCGACGGTTCGCAACTCGTGACAGACGATCAACGGTTTCTCGGCTTCGATGCGACTAGTCCTATCGTTTATCCCATAGAGAATGTGGCTCCAGTGAGCAACAGTTCTAACGGCCTAACATTTACGCCTCATCGCTGGCCGAACTCAGCGCGGGTCCTTAACGGTTTGATTTTAACGGCCGGTAATGCCGAACTAAAAGATCTTTACTCCTTGAGTGGGGCTCAGGGTGAGATCGTAAATTCCGGCGCAATTTACGCTCTAGAACAAGCACTCAACCTGCAGATGATTTCCTACGCCATCCGAGCCATTGCAATCAAACGCGATCGGTGCTTAAGTATTGGGATACCTCAAAACTTTTCCTGGAGAAAGGAATCGTCTTGAACTCCAAACGATGGCCGAATGGATTCGCCTTTGGTTGTATTTTTTCATTTCCCTTAGCGATGTGTCTTCACCCGATCGAAGGCGTTCGGGCTGAGCCCTTTGATCTCGAAGTTCAAGCCGGACAAACGGAAGTTCAAACGCGAAAGTTCCAGGAGATTGATAAACGCGGCTACACTTTGGGAGCCTCGGTTTTCAAATATTGGACGATTCCCTACGGGCAGCTTGGATTTGGCCTTGGCGCCTCGACTTTGAAAGTCGAGGGCAAGAAGTCGTCACGCGGAATCACCCAGGATTTAAGTCTTAATCTCTTATCGCTCGATCTTCGTTATTTGTACGCCTACAACGAAAGCCTTGGGTTTGGACCTATCCTTCGCACTCAACTTGGTCGCGGAGCTAAGTTCAGCGTGCAGGGTAACGACGATGTTGATTTGCTCTTTTCACCCGGTGTGATGATTCGTTACGCCTTTAATCAAATGGATTACAAGCCTACCGTTTCTCTGTCCTATAGCCACGACGCGAACATCGCCAAGCGTGATATACAAACAGTATTATTTGGTGTTTCGGTTACGACCGATCTTGCATCGACTTCTGCTCCCGCCGTGCCTGCGCCTGTTCCTCCCTCGGAGCCAGCCGTAGCGCCTGAACCGATTGCTGCTCCGGTTGAACCTGCTGTAGCGGTTGAAGTCAAACCAGCGGAAGAAACGCCTCTTCCGGTAGCTCCTACGACTGAGACAACGGATGCGCTCGTCCTTGAAAAGTTGACATTCAACTTCAACCCTAACTCGTCTCGCCTGAATGGTATCTCACGCGAACGGGCGAAAGCCCTCGCTCAAGTTCTCATCGAAAATGAGGGTGCTTGGTCGAAGATCCTCATCACTGGCCATTCCGATAAAAGCGGCGATCCTGCCCTCAATAAGGAATTGAGCAAACGCCGAACAGAGGCTTTCTGCGAAACTCTTGTCAAACGCGGAGTGCCGCGCAAGAAGTTGAGTTGCGTGCCGATGGACTTTCAAGAGTTGCTGCCGAATCTTCCCGACAATGCTGAGAATCATCGACGCATTGAAGTGACCTTTGAAGAATTCGATCCCGGCAAGGCGGAGAAATTGAAACAGGATATTCAAAAGAATCTTCAACTCTAAAATGATCGGGAGCCCGCGATGAAAAAGATTTTTGCTATGACCGTGCTGCTTATCCTTTCGGGTTGTGATGCCAATTCGGAAACGACGTGTGAGAACCCAAATTCAAACGATCCCGTTTGCACGCTCGATGCTGATCGCGCCGTCGGTGGACTCGTGCCAGGAACTGGTGCTGATGTTGAGAACTCGTGCAGCGCCCAGCGTGAAGGCCTTATCTCTCTGGAGCAAAGCACAGGACAATTCAAGCTTTGTACGGGTGGACGAAATGTTGATATCGACGTCGAAGGCACGCCCGGACCTCAAGGACCGATCGGTCCTGCGGGGCCTCAAGGTCCAAGCGGATCGACAGGTGGATCGCCCTCGGACCTTTATCTCACAAACTCGGCTGTGGTGGCCCCTGGGGCGGCGCTCACCCTCACTCACAATTTAAATACGAGCGCGCCTTCGGCCTTTGCCTACTTTGCGCGGGGCGGTGTCTTAAGGCCTGTTTCCTCGTATAAGAATGAAGTCGGCCGCCGCACGGTTGAGATCACTGGGGCAAGTTGGGGGCTAAATATTCGGCCACAGATACTCAATTTAAGTAATGGCAATGTGCTAGTGATTCATGATGTTGTACCGACTCAGCTCTTGCGCGAGACTGTGCTTGATCTCTACTCGAACGAAGGCGAGCAGATTCAACTGGCCGTTAAAAGGTTTGCTGCCGCTGCCACTATTCGAGCCATTAATGTGAGCAATGGAGTTTTAATCGTCTATGAGACGGCAGGTGGAACCGATGAAGTCTTTACGGTTCTTGCAAATGATGGGACAACGGTGGTCGCTCCAACAATCATCGGACCATCAACGGCAAACAACCGCGTAAAAGATCTCAAGCTCTTGTCCAATGGAAACGTGGTTATCGCTGAGCAGTTCGGCACTAACGCAGGCTTTCATATCATAAACCCAGTCCTCGGAACGGTTGTCGCCTCGAACACAGCGATCGCCGTATCAAGCGATTATCGAACGGTCACAGCTCCTGTCTCAGGTAAATTCTATCTCTTTTTCACCGATCTCGCGACCGTCCCTAACGCCCAGGTTGCTGTGTTCAATAACGATGGTTCTCTGAACACTCCGCCCGCTGGATCAGGCTTAGGAGATGAAACAGTCTTTGGTGCCAGCCTTATTTCGAGCGATCGCGTTGCGGTTGTAACGAGTTACGTAAGTAATGTAAGTTCAACTCTCTTCGACGAAAATCTGAGTCTAATCCGTCCAAAAACTGTGTTTAGCCCATTGAGCGCCGACGGTGCATCCCCTGTTGCACTGGGCAACGGCAAATGGGTGGTCTGCAGCTCACGCTCGGAAGGATATTGTATTACCTACGATCGAGCAGGCCAGGAGCTTTTCCGAAACGGTGATCTGTTCAAATCGGACACGGCCGGTGAATTCAGCTCTATAGTCTCCCTCGGCACAGATGGTCGCTTTGCTCTCGTCACGCGAAACACAGCACAAAACGGTGGTTTTGTAAACTTTCTGCAAAGCGCCCCGGGGCGATTGGATTTTGAAGTTGTCGATGCGAATACAGTTAGAGTGGTGAACCTATCCGTCGAAAGTTTGCCCATCGTTCTCACTATTTTAAAATAAACCTCGGCTCATTTTCACTCTCTCAAGCAGCTGCAGGCCAGATAGCCTGCAGCTGTTTAAGTTTTTACAAATCCGCAATCCCTAAAGATGATCAGTGAGTGGCAATCCCGGGACGGCCTAGGGTCTTAGGAAGCTCTGCATGAAAGAATCGAACCACATCATCATAGTCAATGAATCCGCGCTCGTTGCCGCCGAGGAACGTATATATCAAACCGATTTCCACGCGCCCAGGAGCCGAAATCTTAACGTCTTGAGCCTCGCAGATCGAAAGTTTTACGGCTTCAAGATCGTCAAAGGTTAAGCGACCGAGTGTATCTGCACGCTCTTTGAGAGCGGCCAGGGTACTGTCACGCGTTGCATCATCGACCACAGATCCACCCTTGGCAAAGGTCAATCCACACTCGTGAGAGATTCCTAGCGCCTTATGCAAGGCCTCGACATTCACTTTGCCTGGCGTGCTGGCTAATTCAGTTACTTGACCGGCCGACACCGCTGCCGCAACACCACCGCAACCGGCAACCACGCAACCAAATTCTCTTGCGTAGCTGGCAATTTTAATTATGCCCACAGTCAAGGTCGATTGGGTTTCTAACTCCGGATTAAAGAGTCCCGCGCGTTCGAGCATGCGAAGAAAGGGACATACGATTTTCTTGTTTTCAACTTGCTGACTGCCTTCTTCAATGTCTGGGTAGCGGCTCACAAGTTCTGCGCGACTCAGTTCGAATCCGGCGGGCGAAATGTTTGGATCAATCTGGGATGGCAGGCGTTCGGGATTGCCCGGTGCGGCGAATGCAAAGTAACTGAGACTCAGTCCGGTCAGCGCCACAAGGCAGCTACGAATCAACATAGGAAACTCCTTTCGAAAACGACGTTTTGGTATGCGGTTTCCGTTCGACCGCGGGTGTTTCACGCGCAAGATCTATCGAACTGAACTCTGGGATACAAGCGCCAACACCCGTTAGATACCATCAAATACACTCTCTCACTGGATTTGATTCATTTTCGTCTGACTTTGCATTTCGAATGGCAGTATACTTTTAGGAGACATCATTATCATCAAAGCGCTCTCGGACTGCGGGGGCTCAGGCGATCTCAAGAGATTGACTAAGAAATTTCGGGAGAATTATGAAACGGCCATGGG
>JAZKGL010000347.1:0-1670 GCA_040385935.1 Bdellovibrionota bacterium | reverse complement strand
TCCTCAGCGATCTTATCGTAGCCCTCCCGCGTCATGGGATTGACGAGTTCCTTCATATCCAGATGGCTTTCGCGACTTCGACGTTAGGGAGTGATTTCAAATCCTTGAGATTTTGCGGCGACAGAGTCTGGTCGATGCTGACGACGGCCATCGCCATTCCACCCTTAACGTTACGACTCAGATTAAATCCACTGATGTTGACGTTACTCTTAGCCAAATATTGTCCGACATCCCCGATAACGCCAGGACGGTCATGGTTTCCGATTAGAAGCATATTGCCGGTTGGTTCAACTTCAAAATGAAAGTCGTTGATCAGCGTCAGGCGCAGGTGACGATTCTCAAAAACAACACCGCCGACTGTCATCTGTTGGCCTTGAGCGCCTCTCACAAGGATCTTGAGAGCAGAATTGTAAGAGCTAAAGCCTGGATCAATCTTTTCATCGACTTTAATGCCTAATCGATCCATATGACGACCGACGTTGACGAACGAGACGTAATCATCGACGACTTTATTGAGATACCCTTTCATCCAGCTCAATCGAATGATGGAGTTATCGAGTTCTGAGATGTCGCCTCGATATTGAAACTGAACGCTCTGCGGATTGAAGTCGAGGATTTGACCAACCAGACTGCCTAGCTTTTCCGCGAGCGTGGAATAGGCCTTCATGATCGGTTGATCGATTACGCCGACTTCAGGTAGGTTCACATGATAATCAACCACACCGCCCTCTAAGGCTTTGCCAATTTGATCTGCGACCGTTTGTCCAATCGCAATCTGAGCTTCTAAAGTCGAAGCGCCGATGTGCGGTGAGCAATAGACGTTATCGTGTTTGATTAGGGCGGCATTGGGCTTCGGCTCGGTTTCGAAGGTATCGATAGCCGCTCCGGCGATGAGCTTATTGTCGAGGGCCCAAAGTAGATCCTTTTCCAACACGATACCGCCGCGCGCGGCATTGACCAGATAACCTTTGGTTCCAAGCGCTTTTAAAATCTCGCGATCGATCATCCCGGTCGTCTCTTTGGTCTTAGGGACGTGTAAAGTGAGGATATCGACTTTAGACGCGAGTTCGACAAGACTAGTGATCTGAGTCGCCTCATGCTTTTTGAAAATGTCGGGCGAGATGTAAGGATCGTAGGCAAAGACTTCGCAATCGAAACCATGACAGAATTTAGCCACGCGATGGCCGACGTTGCCTAGGCCGACGATACCCACCTTCTTGCCCCGCAGTTCGAGCCCAGTGAAACGGTGACGGTCCCAGCCGCCTGTTTTGAGCGTTTGCTGAGCTTCCGGAAGCCGGCGGAACATAGATAGCATCAGACCGACCGTTAGCTCGGCGGCGGAGTTGGTGTTCTTTCCTGGTGTGTTCATGACCAGGATGCCTTTTTCCGTCGCATAATCGAGATCTATATTACCGACGCCAACGGCAGCGCGCGCGATCAATTTGAGATTGGGAGCTGCATCGATGAGTTCTCGGTTTACATCTGTTTCGCTGCGCGAGACGAGGACCTGCGTGTCTTTAAGTTGCGATTGAAACTCGGCGAAGGTTGCATCGGGAAGATACACAACATCAAGATTGTCGATCTTGGCCAAACCCTCTAACGCAACGGGGTGTAAGGCCCCTGTAATCAAGACTTTTGTACGCATTCCAGCTGCCCCTTAGAGATATAAA
>JAZKGL010000346.1:0-8518 GCA_040385935.1 Bdellovibrionota bacterium | reverse complement strand
AATTCTTTGCCAAGCTTTTTGCTATAGCCGAGATCGAGTTCGTAACCAAGTGTCGTGCCGTACGATCCAACGCGTTTCTCAGGTGCCAAAGCCAGATCATCCGGCATCGCTTCGTTAAGCTCAGCTGTTACGAGCTTAGCTTCAAAGTCGCCTGTCTCTATGCTTTGGTAACGATAGCCGAGACTGTAAATAGTCGCGTTCATCAAACGATAGGGATCGTAAGCGCCATCGACTCGGCGGTTGTCATTGCGTTTACGGCCATTGAAGAGAAGAAGCGCTGGCTTGAAGTTCTTGTGGAACGCAACAGCCGAAGCCTTTTTATCACGCTGAGTTGGAGCCCCTGGATCGTTTGGATATTCTGGGTAGTAACCGTCTTTATCACCCGGCGCGTACGCATAGTTGAAGAAGATCGACTGACTTGTTGCTGTTCCCTGATTGTATTCTTTAGGGCCGGTGTATGTGCCTGAGCGTGAGATGTAATAGTCGAGTGAGCCGGCAAGGGCGATCGACTGCACATCGTTCTCTACTTTGCCTTCTTCTTCGGTCCGTGTGCGGTAGCCGCCTAGGAGCGCAAAACTTGGATCAGCCGACTTACCCAGGCGGAAGTAGACTTCGTTTTGCCACACGAAATTATTCATGAGGAAGTTGAGGTAAAGGTCAGCGATTTTCACGTCGGTTTTGGAGTTGTCGCCGCCGATGACGTTCGCAAAGTAGATGCCGATTTGTTTTGAGAAACCTTTGCCGGCATTGGCCTTGTGATCATTATACTCAATCGTTAAAAAGAGTTGATCCAGGTCATCGCCGTTATCGGAAGGACCGTAAGCGCGCGAAGCATCGCCGGAGTACAAAACAGATCCACCGGTTTCGGCGATCTTATCGTAGCCGACCGAGAATCCCAGAGTCTGCGACTTTTGAATATTGATGTCGCAGGTCACGCCATCAAACACAGAAGCATCAGTCGCAAAAGGTTTGGTGCCGTCATCGAGGAAAAGTCCCATACCCCAGCTACGGCCGCGGCGGCCCGCTGTGATCAAGCAGTAATCCATCGAATATTTAACGTAGGCTTTAGTAATCTTAGGCTGCAAAGGATAGTAGTGCGGCTCGATGCTGTTCGGCGCGTTCATGCGGCAAGCAGGATCGTTGGTGCCCGCAGCGTTGGAACCGCTCGGACAATCCTGTGGCAATGAGCGATCGCCCATATAACTTTCGCGTTCGTCATCAAAGATTTTGAATTCGAGGAAAGCCGAGGCTTTATCATTAGCCCTGATCTCAGTGTCCAAACGAAAGAACTGATCAATCGTCTGGCTGGCGCTGGAGGCTGGAATATTTTCAGGCTTGGTGCGAGCTTCACCGCGGATACCGTAGTAACCATGTCCATCAACGAAAATAGCGGAAGCCTGCGTGCTCATCAGGGCGGCCACAAGGCAAGGTGTAGCCAAAGCTAGGGAACGACGGCTCATGCGCGTCCTTTCTAAAAACTTAGTGAGTCGTATAAACGTGGCTTTATTCATATGTCGATAAACGATCTAAGGAAAGGCAGTCTACCTCTCAAACTCAGTTGTCGCCATCTTTCTCATAATCTTCTGCATCGTTATCATCACCGAGGGTGGCTTTGATTTTGTCCCACTCCCAGCGGTGACGTTCTATTTTGATGCACTTTCCTGTATTTGGATCGATGTCCGCAAGAACAAAGCAAAACCACAGGTCATGAGTGGCCGGCTCGAAGCGTTTGCGTTCGCCGGTTTGCATTCTCATAATAGCCGCATCCGAGCGAATCCCGATGACAGAGTCATAGGGACCAGTCATGCCGAGGTCGGTGGTGTAACCCGTGCCGCCTTCGAAAATGCGCTCATCGGCGGTAGGAACGTGGCTATGCGTTCCATAGACAAGCGAAGCCTTACCTTTGAGAAAGTGTCCCAGAGCCTGCTTTTCGCTCGTCGCTTCGGCATGAAAATCGACGATACGAATCTTGCACTGTGCGGGGAGCTTGGCCAGGATCTCGTCGAGCGGTTTGAAGAAGTCGCGGTTATCGGGATGCATGAAGGCTTTGCCAATCAAGTTAATGACAGCAAAGGGCACGCCGGACTTGGTTTCGAGCACGCGGTAGGCAAGCTCGTTGTTTCCGACATTCATCATGTTTGCCGGAAGAACGAGGCGCGCGGCCGTGGGCGCAAAATTATGGATCTCGGGTTTATCGTGCCAGTGGTTACCCATCGTCACGCAGTCGATTCCAAAATTATTAATGAATTGATCGTAGATTTTCTTCGTGAGACCGAAACCGCCAGCGGCGTTTTCGCCGTTGACGATCACTATATCGGGGCTAAAGGTCTCTCGCGCTAGCGGGAGGAGTTTGGCCAAGGCTTTGCGCCCTGGCTTTCCAATAACGTCACCAGCAGCAAGAACTCGAATCATTTTGCATATTCCGCATGGCGGCTCTCGCGAAGTACAGTAACTTTGACCTGTCCGGGGAAGGTAAGCTCTTTACGTAGGCGATGAGCGATTTCATTCGCAACATCGACGACTTCCGAGTCGCTGATGCCCTCAGGTGTTACCAGGGCACGAATCTCACGTCCAGCCTGGATTACATATGAACCCTGGATGCCGCGTGTGGTGTTCACGATGGTTTCCATGTCTTGCAGACGTTTGACATAAGTCTCAAGGACTTCACGGCGAGCGCCAGGGCGGCGTTCACTCAAAATATTTGCTGCGTGAACAATGACCGTCAACGGCAAGGCGCGGTTAAGATCTTCGTTATGGTGGTTCAAAATAGCGTCGATAACTTCGGAGTTCTCGTTGAACTTAGCCGCAAGGTCCGCACCGATGCGCGAATGATGGCCTTCGGTTTCCTGATCCACCGATTTGCCGATGTCGTGCAAGAGACCGGCGCGTTTTGCTCTTTTCACGTTGAGACCCATCTCGCCAGCCATGATTCCACAAATGTGAGCGACTTCTACAGCGTGTTGAAGAACAGTCTGCGCGCCTGCCGTGCGATACTTGAGTTTACCCAAAGCCCTTAGAAGTTCCGGGTGAAGATCGGTGATGCCTGTATCAAACGCGGCCTGCTCACCATTCTCTTGAATGATCTGATCGAATTCTTCCGAAACCTTTTTCACCGTCTCATCAATACGAGCTGGGTGAATACGGCCATCGGCGATGAGGCGTTGCAATGAGATGTTTGCGATCTCGCGGCGAACCGGGTTGAAGCAGGAAATGATAATGGCTTCCGGCGTATCGTCGATGATGAGGTCAACACCCGTCGCCTGTTCGATCGCACGAATGTTACGACCTTCGCGACCGATGATGCGGCCTTTCATTTCATCGCTGGGCAATGAAACAACAGTGACCGTCGAATCGTTTACATATTCAGACGAAACGCGTTGAACCGAAAGACTCACCATAGACCGGGCGATACGCTCGCCTTCGGCTTTGGTGTCTTCTTCGATTTTGCGAAGGGTTTCTTTCGCAGCGTTCTTGGCTTCCGTCTCAAGCGAACGAATGAGTTCGCGTTTGGCTTCTTCCTGAGAAAGATTAGCGATCGTCTCAAGTGTGCGACGCGTGTCTTCCACAGCGCGCTCAGATTCCTTGATCATCGCCTTAAGACGTTCTTCTTCGGTGTTGAGATGAAGAGTCATCTTTTCTAAATCGTTTTCTTTTTTCTCAACCTGAGAAAGCTTCTTTTCGAGCGTTTGTTCGCGCGTCTTTACTTTTTCTTCAAGCTTGGTGATTTCCGTGCGACGTTTCTTCGCTTCGGTTTCGAATTGAAGACGACGATTCTTCGCTTCGTTCTTAGCCTCATTATGCGCTTCCGCTATCATTCGCTCTTTTTCGGTCTGCGCTTCTTTGAGTATTCGTTCGGAATCGCTTTGCGCGCTTTCAAACGATTGAGCCAAACCTTTTTTATTCATGGCTGATGACACGAGGAAACCGACAATCAAGCCTCCGATCAGCACGAGAGCAATAATCAAATATTCCAAAATGGATGCCTCCACAGACAAAAGAAAATATTAGGACGTAAGACTCAAGCACAAGGCCTGCAGCTTAACTGACGCAATGAATCTGGAATGTTAGCTTGGGCGAAGGAAGATTGCAACGAGGGGCTTTTAGAGGATAAATGCTTGGTGCGAAATGGCGGAAGGAAAGCCCCAAAACCCACGAGGAGTCTTGAGGCCTCGGATCATTACGGATTCGAAAGAACGAATTCGTCACGACGGTTTTTCGACCATGCAGACTCATCGCCACCTTCAACAGCTGGGCGCTCTTCGCCGTAGCTGATTGTAGGAAGACGACCAGCGTCTGTGCCGAGTTGTACGAGGTAGTTCTTAGCTGATTGGGCACGACGTTGGCCAAGAGCCAAGTTGTACTCAACCGAGCCGCGCTCGTCGGTGTGACCTTCGATTTGAACGACAGCTTTGCCGTTCGATTTGAGGTATTCGTTAAGCTTGTTAAGTTGACCTTGTGAAGCGCTGTCGAGCGAGTAGTCATCGAAAGCGAAGTATACAGGAGCTGTAACTTCTGCAGTCGAAGGAGCTGCAACGGGTGCTTCTGGAGGAGTCGCTGGTTGCTCAGCAGGAGCTGGAGTAACCGCTTCTTCTGTTTTCTTTTCGTCGTTCGAGCAAGCCACAAGGCCCATGCTCAAGGCTACAGCTACGGCAGCCAAAGTTTTGCGCGATTGAAAGATCATCCTGTCTTCTCCTGAGAGGTATTATCGAATTAAGATCCGATACAACGAAGCGCAATCGTAATCATGAATAGGACCAAAAAGCAACTCTGTTTTGCACGCAAAGAGTAGACTGTGCGCCGGCACCGACAGGGATTTTGCTCACGGACTTGTGCTGATTTGGGCTGAGAGACGGTCGCCAATCCTATACTGGATGCCGGAAAAGCTGCCGCTGGACATAAAGAGTATTGTGTCTTGCGACTTAGCTGTAGCGAGTAAGGAATTTAGGAGCGCCTCATTGTCATCGAAAGCCGCTGCAGCTCCGCCTATCATGCGCGCCATTTCTCCTGTGTTCATTCTTTCATCATCAGGAATTCTTTGGTCAACAGCACACGCACCGATGAAAACTTTATCGGCTAGCGAGAGTGACTTAGCAAATTCCTTCATAAAAATACTACGCCGACTAGTTGCGTTCTTAGGTTCGAAAGCCACAAGGAGACGGCGCTCGGGGTAAAGAGCGCGCATCGACTCGATGACAGCTTTCACCGCTGTTGGATGGTGAGCGAAGTCTTCGAAAATTTCGATGTCGCCTACGCTAGACAGCTTATCCAGGCGGCGTTGTACGCCTTGGAACTTCTCGATGGCAGCCGCGATTTTCTGAATGGGAAAATCGGGGGCATCGCCGGATTTGTGAACCTGTTGGATGCAGGCGATCACTTCGCAAATGTTGGAGGCGTTATGCGGGCCGGCCAAGGTCGTGCGAATGATCGTGGTTTCGCCGCCATCGAGCTGAAGGTGAAGGCGCCAATACTTTTCGCCGACTTTGGGCGCATCGAGTTTTAAGAGCTTAACGCCAGCGTCACTCGCCTGTCCGCGAGTGGCCACGCGGGTGACCTGATCGCGAAGGTTGAGTTGAACCAGAAGTTTTTCGACGCCGGGGTCATCCACGTTAGCGATAATGTTCTTTTTGTTGGGTACGAGTTTTAATAGATCGGTGAATTGTTTTTCAATCGCAGCGAGGTCTTTGAAGATGTCGGCGTGATCAAACTCGATGTTGTTGAGGATCACATATTTAGGGCGGTAGTGCAGAAACTTCGAGTTCTTATCAAAGAACGCCGTATCGTATTCATCACCTTCGATGGCAAAGAGATCGCCTTTGCCCAAAGAAAAGCTTTGCGGCAGATCGCGTGGAATGCCGCCGATCAGATAACCCGGATTCCAGCCAAGCTCAAGCAGGACAAAGGTTAGGATGGATGTCGTCGTGGTTTTGCCGTGCGTGCCTGAGACAACGATCGGCTTTTTCTTGTTGAGAATATTGTCGCCGAGAAACTTAGGAAAGCTTGTGTAAGGCGTCTGCGTTTTGAGCAGAGCTTCTAGCTCCGGATGGTTGCGTGACAGGGCATTGGCGACCACGACGAGTTCGGGTTTGGCGACATCAAGGTTTTTAGGATCGTAAGGCGTGTGTACTTTGATTTTTAACTCTTCGAGCATGGTGGACATCGGAGGATACATATTTGCATCGCTGCCCGAGACGTTGAGGCCAGCCTCTTGCGCAAGGCCTGCGACCGAGGCCATACCTGTTCCGCCGATACCCATGAAGTAAACCCGAGCGCCATTTTTCAATTCCATAAAAATTGTCTCCTCATGCGTTGTCAGCGGATCGAGGGCGGTAGATTCCACCTGAGCGAGCCGTCTTTGATTTGAATAGGAAGCCCAATCGGCAAAGGCCAGTTAGGAGCGCAGTGTCCAAAGTGATTCGTCGCAAAAACCGGAATGGACAGGCGGCGCGAGATCTCGGCGCGAAGACCGTCCTCGTCCATCATATCTTTGACCTCACAGCCTGCGAAGCGGCCGAGCACGATGGCTTTGACACCTAAAAGCGCCTGGCTTTGCGACCACTGATTTATGAATCGAATGATGCGTGCAGGATGTTCGCCTATGTCTTCCCAGAATAAAATCGAGCCCCAAAGGGTTTTCGGGAAGTAGGCGGTTCCGATAAGATTAGTGAGCACGGCAAGGCAGCCGCCATACGACCAGCCTTCGATTGGCAGCGGCAAGGGTTGATTCAGCGCCTCGACAGGAATTTCCACGGAGTTGGTTGAGCCCTTCATAAGCTCTATGAGACATTCAACATCGCGGGGATCATTTTTTTGCCACAGTTCGGTTCCCGGCATTGGTCCGTGTAGGCAGGGCCAGTCGAGTTTAGTGTAAAGCGCCGAATGCAGAGCGCTGATGTCAGAGAAGCCAATGAGCACTTTGGGGCGAGTGTGTTTGAGTTCATTCCAAGGCAGGTGGGGAAGAAGGTCACTCGCGCCGTAACCCCCACGAGCTGACAGGATAATATCGACGTCGGGCGCGAGCAGCGCCTCGCTCAGCTGACTCAGCCGAGCCGAGAAGCTTCCGGCCGTAAAAGGCCAGCTTGGATCTACGTCGAGTTTATGGTAGCTGACGTGGAACTCTTTTTCGAGTTCGGTCAAACGGGTCGAGAGCAGGTTCGGATCGAACCGACCCGATGGGCTGATAATACGAATGTGAGGGCTTCTTCTCGGCTGCATACTCGGCTGCCTATTTCACTGTTTTTGTAACTATACCAGCCAGGTAGGGAATATGGGATATAATTTCGACTGTCGCCTGTTCAACGGTTATAAGCCTTGCCGCTATAAGCGAAGCTGCGATGGCTGCCCCCATTACGACAAAGTCGAAGAGCGAATCGTGATCGTCAGTCTAGAGGCGATGGGTGCGGTTTTGCGTTCGACGGTTCTACTGCCAGCAATCAAACGCGTTTATCCGCGTTCGCATATTACGTGGATAACTCTAAAAAACACCAAGGCGCTGCTGGATAACAATCCATATATCGATCGTATTCTTCTTGCGGATACGACGCAGATTAATACAGTAAATCACTTGCAGTTTGATATTCTGTTTGGAGTCGATAAGTCGATTGAGGCGGGAGCTATCGCTGAGCGTATTCAGGCCAAGGATAAGCGCGGCTTTGGTTTGAACCCACACGGCGTAATCGTTCCATTAAATCCTGAAGCGGCTTATCAATACGATGTTGGCTTAAATGATGAACTCAAATTCTTCATCAATCAAAAGACTGAGACGCAGCAGATCACCGAGACTATGGCTCTTAAGTGGGAGCGCGATCCGTATATTCTGGAATTGTCAGCCGACGAAAAAGTCGAAGTGCAGCGCCGTCGGCAGATGATCACGCCGCCCGGGGCTAAGGGCTTGATAGGGTACAATACGGGTTGCTCGCTGTTATTCCCTTACAAGAAATTTACCGTGCAGCGCGCGATTGAAACGATCGGCGAGTGGCGCAGGAATTTTCCCGAATGGGGCGTAGCCCTACTCGGTGGTCCTGAGGACACCGAGAGGCAAAGGCAGATGAAGGAATTCTTCGCTGATGATCCGTATGTGATCAACACGCCGACGACCGATGGACTCCGTTCGGGAGTTTTGTGGATGGATACAACCGATATTGTTTTGTCCGGTTGTTCGCTTGGTTTGCATATCGCACTGGGGCTGAAAAAAGCGGTTATCTGTTGGTTCGGTGTGAGCTGTATTCAGGAAATCGATGTTTACGATCGCGGGATTAAAATTCAATCGGCGGTCCCATGTTCGCCCTGTTGGAAGAAGACCTGCGATATGGAAGTGAAGTGTTACGATCAGGTGCCACCCCCGGTGGTTATGAGCGCTACTGATACTTTGATAAAACAGTTTTTCTCGTGATTTATGGGTGCGTGTCCTGCCCTGCCCTGCCCTGCCCTCGGCTTGGCGATGTCATTCGTCTAAGCCTGGTAGGATTTATATGGTGCGTATTCCCTCGGGATAGCGCTTCGCTGATGCCTCCGGCGGCAT
>JAZKGL010000345.1:0-3497 GCA_040385935.1 Bdellovibrionota bacterium | reverse complement strand
ACTTTCCGAACAATCGGCGCCGCAAGCGGCGTCTGCATCCCCGCAGCCGTATTCGTATTCAAAGCCACCGGAGCAATCGGCACCTGCTGAATCTGCTGCTGATAATGCGCAATCGCCAAAGCCTGCGGCCAGCTATGCTCAACATGAACATTCAGCGCAACGCGGTCCTCGTGAGTCGTAGGCGCAGTCCGCGTAACCTCATCCCGATGCTTCCAAGCTCGTCTTTCATCCGGAATATTAAACGCACTCTCCTGATACAGCGCCTGCGCCGCCAGCTTCTTCTGCAGCGCCTTGGCGTTCGTAATCTTATGCTTCATCTCATCATTGAGTGAATGGGCGAGCAAAGTCTCACTCTGCAACCAAGCTCTCTCATTCGCTTTATCAAAGATCTGATGCATGCGGCCGCGTCGCACATAGTCCGCGCGCGCATACTGATCATTCAGATAATCCCTGAGCAAAGTAAATCGACCGAAGTGAACCTCAGTCTCCCTATCCCAAGCCCTATGGCGCCGGACCCATCGCAAATAATGCTCGTGGCGAACCGCATTCTCGAAAAAATACCTATGGTATTCATTCATGAGCGGCTGGTACTCGGGCGGCGTCTTACGCAGCGCCGGCTCGTTGCCTATGTGGGCTAGGTTGTTCCATGGCGGGATCGCGGGATGAGACTCAAAGAAACTTCGCGTAGGATGGGCCGTGTCGTAGGCCTTCCTCTTCAAACTCACATGTTCATTTGCTTTTAGGTAATCAAACGCAGAAAAACTAATAAAACCAATCTTCTCGGCCATATCCTACAGCCCCCCAGGCATTCTGCCTAGTAAAGCTATCGGGGCACTTGGTCGCTATCACTAATAAAGTTGTTTTGCGCAGATAATAAAGGGGCTTAGAGAAGCGGCTAAAGTTGAAAAAGTAAGAAGACCAGAATGCCCCGCTCGGAATGCCCTTCAACTTAAAAAGTTAGAAGGAAACGAGAACAAATCTGATCTTCTTTGTTTCAAGGCTTAGTCCAAGAGACCTTGGAGATAAACCCAACGCGAGCGGATCTTTGTATAGGCCGTACGGATTTGGTAGCCTTCGTTCGGCTTACCTTGAACGTAGAGCTGAGTCGATGCTTTCTGATTGCCACTGCGCGTGTCGAGATAACGTTCTTCGATAATTCTTAGTTCATTATCGATTTCCCAGCGCGGGGCATTGCGTTCCAAAAGTCCCGCAAGTCTTCGGGCAGCATCTTTCAACGGACGCGTGTCATTGGCGAGGTCGTTGAGATAGCTACCAGCTGTTGTGTTGCCGATACCTTCATTGTCTTTGTAATCTTCAGCAAGACCCAAAGCATCGCCTGTAACATTGAACAGAGCCCACGCTGCCGTTGCCTGTTCCGCCTGCGATCTCTGTGTCACCTGATGGTTAGACGAAGAGCTGCTTTGTGCCTGCGCGTTTGCTGCAAAAGCGAGTAGACCGAGCATAAGTAATGAAGCTTTCATGGTATTTTCCTTCCTGATAAACCTCTTAGATCAACTTCCTTGAGGTCATCCTAGTCTTTATTCGCAGGAGTGATAGTCTCCTAGTGACTAAGTGTTCTGTGGTTAAATAAGACCTTGGAATATCAATAAGATATGAAAGAACACCCCTGTTCCCTAAAGTGGCAGCGAGGCGAGTTTGTGCATAGATTTCACCAGTCTGACCTAGTTGAAGCGATCAAATCGGCATCACGTGAGAGTCCACTCCTCTATGGGACTGGCCAAGATATTCCCAAAAGCCGTCTACACAGGCTCAGAACAGCCCAGGCTTGGCTCAAACGCGATGATGAACTCTCTTTTATGATCTCGGGCCCAAAGTTTCGTAAGCTTTGTGGAATGTCGAAAGCCCTCGCGAGCGAAAGCCGGATCGCGAGTTGGGGCAGCTCCCGCTCAGCTTTTCTTTTCGCACTAGCCGGCGAGGCCAAGACACTAGGTAAAACCTTGGACCTCTTTCTTCTGGAAAGCACGCCTTGGCAAAACAAAGGCGCTGACAAACTCTATCGTGCGGTTTTCGAAGAACACCGGCTAATCTTTATCCCTCGCAGCGAGTGGCCGCATGTCAAAGATCTTATGCCGGCCGATGCATGGGTCATCCCTGAGGGAGGGGTAGGAGAGGATGCTCTACTTGGGGCGATGAGTCTTGGTCTTGATTTAGCGGAGCAGTGCGAACGACTCAATCTCAAACCGGAAAAAATCTGGATCGACGCCGGAACTGGATTGACTGCGAAAGCTTTAATTTGGAGCCTAGGAACTCTGATGTCCGATCCACCTGAGGTTCAAGTGGTGCTCTGTGCGGGGGATGAAGAAAGCTTTACCGCTTCGTTAAAGACGGATCAATACCGCCTAGCCCCTTACAAACTGCATCGCCCGCCGACAGCGCGATCGTATGGTTCGACGAATCAAACTATCTTCAAAACGATCGATCGCTATCTTAAAGAGGAGACGGTGCTCCTCGATCCGATTTATACGGCCAAACTCTTACTCGCTTACGAACAAGAGAAAGGCGAGGGCGATATCATCGTTCACTCCGGTGGTCTTCTTAATAACTTTGGCTTCGATTGACTTATTCACCCAGCTTTTCCCCGCAGCGAAAACAGTAACGACTTTGCACGGGAAGTAAGGCTTCGCCACAACGCCGGCACGCCGCATGAGCAAATGATCGCTGGCTAGCCTTGCCGAGTTCCACACTCACGATCCCCGTTGGAACAGCGAGGATTCCATAGCCCATCAACATAATGATCGAGGCCAAAATTTTGCCCGCAGCTGTTAGCGGAGTGATATCTCCGTACCCAACCGTTGTCATCGTAACAATCGCCCAATACATGCTCACGGGAATGCTGGTAAAACCATTTTGCGGCCCTTCGATTAAATACATCGCCGAACCGAAGATCACGATCAAAGTCATGATCGTACCGATGAAAACAGTAATCTTATGACGACTGGCTGATAGGGCTGTCAAAAGGATTTGTGATTCGCCAATATACTGAACCATTTTCAAAATACGAAAAACCCGAAGCAGACGAATCACGCGAATAACCAGAAGGCCTTGTGCACCTACAATATAAAGACTAAGAAAACTCGGGATAATGCTGATGAGATCAATCAACCCGAAAAAGCTCTTGGCATAAAGAAGAGGTCTAGGGCTCGACACAAAACGAAGGATGTATTCGAGGCTAAAAAGAGCCGTAAACACCCATTCCGCACGCAATAGCTCTTCGCCGTATTGTGCATGGACAGACGGAACACTTTCGAGCAAGACGCAGATCACGCTGAGCACGATAGACCAGAGCAAACCAATGTCAAATAATTTGCCAGCCGTCGTGCCCGAGCCAAAGATCACGATGTAGATACGCTTTCGCCACTTGGCGCGTCGGGCGGGAACTTCTCTATACTTAGGGTCCATAAACAGTCCTAAAACGAACAGACCGACCCGATAAAATCGGATCGGTCATGAGGGGATTGACGAAGTCATGGAATACA
>JAZKGL010000344.1:0-2291 GCA_040385935.1 Bdellovibrionota bacterium | reverse complement strand
AGAACTACTTCTCCAAGCTGCTCTTCTCTACCTAACTGCTGCACTGTACCAAATCCCTCAACTCAGAAAAATCCCCCGGCCCCATTTCTGACTCTCAAGGCTCACCCAGAGCCTATTTTTCCTTCGACCTGACTCACCACACTCTCTACAGTTTCCCTAAATATAGCACTGTCGTTAGCTTCGATTAAACTGTGAGCCCAAAGCCAGTTTCCATCGCGGTATATTCGTGCTTTGAGCGCTTCGCCGGTCCAGCTTTCCGTCGCTTTCAGTTCAGAGTATTTCCACTTTCTATCGTCGAGACTTGCGAGCATGGGATGAATCGCGGCGGGTCCTAGTTGCTCAGGGATAATTTTACCCGCAGTCCAAAGTATTTGCCGATGATCACTCGTGTTCAGAAGGCAGCCGGCTCGCCCGATTTTCGGGAGCTGCAATTCAAGCAGCTCGCGTGCCGCGTCGGCTGAAAACGTAAGGCTAAGCTGCAGAATAAGCTCATTGAGCGACGATGTTGGATTAAGGCCGGAATCTTTTTGAAGGCGTGCCGCATTCTTTTTGGGATGAAGTTCAATGTCATCGTCACTCGCCTCGGGACTACGGGCCGCGTGAAGATTGATGTGGGTTTCTTCTTCATCGCTAAAGCTTGGTGATTTACTCTTCGTTTGAGGAATCTCAGGCGCTGGGCTCCACGTGTCGTCCTCGATTGTAAAGATCGGCCCTTCGAGCTGACTTATAGGGATATCCCTATCACCTGCCGGATGAAGGTCAGCGAGTAGCTTGTCATCAATCAAACCATTTTCGTGGACTAAGGCCGAGAGGTCGAGACTCGGCTCTTTGTCGTCATCCAAAGAATCGAGGATATCATCGCTTAGCGGCTCGCTCGTATCGTCTGGATCAAATGATTTATCAAAGTTATCGACTGCCATCGCTTGTGAAGGGACCCCACGTGGCGTCGTTTCTTCGAAACCAAAGGTACTAACTTCTGGCATTTCAAAGTCGGCTTTTTCGTCGTTCGTTTTATCTTCGGGTGAATCGACTGACGTCAACTCAGTTAAAGTCTCCCCCGCCTCAATTTCTGCATCCGTTTTCGTTGCCTTTTGTGCTTCAGACTCAATCATCTCATTAATGCTAAGCAAATCATCGTCCACCGAACTGAGCATATTCATGTCCGCATCGAGCGAATTTTCTTCTTCTTCACTATCCATCTCGTCGTCACCTTTAACAGGTGAATCCTCTGACTCCGTTTCGTCATCAAGACTTGAGAAGAGATCGCTCTCTTCGGGATCGGCGGGAGCGAGAGTATCCTCGGCATCTTCGTCCAAGCGATCCCGGAGGCTTCCACCGAGATCGAGTTCGTTCTCCTGATCGTCCTCCACAACTTCGTCTTCGGATTTTTCGTCATCCAATAAACTTTCGCTGACGCCCGCAAAGGGGTCCATCGAGATATCTTCAGAAGCCGAGTCATCCTCGGAAGAGACAAAGCTATCGTTCATCAGATCATCCCCAGAATCCTCGACCATCTCTATCCCGCCATCGATTTCTTCCATTTCAATGGGGGTGTCATCGAGTTCCTCGATTTCTGTAACCTCCTCAAAGAGATCTTCATCCCCGCCACCCTGGGTGAGACTCGCGGCCGGCCGTGGCGCGGGACCCTTCGCTTGCTCGGTATCGAGCTTTTGGCGAACCCAAGCGGACTGCGCATGGTTCTGGAGAAAATGTGTCAATGCGGTAGACTGAAGGCGGAAGCTGGGATCGATTTTATGAAGTCCTTCGTAGAGCTGGGAGAGCGGCACTACGACTGGATTGACCTCAAGCCCTGTGAAGAATTCAAGCTGTTTAAGGGTTCCGCGGTCCAAGGGGTCGACAACGCCCACTGTTATTTTCCCCAGCTCTTTTTTCAGAGGAATGACTTCGAGCTTGGAAACCAAGCGTTTATCAAAGGATTGAACAGCCTCCTGATCGAGGTGACTCAGAAAATCTTTGGGTGCAATCTGATAGCGCGTTCGTTCGGCAAAGAAGGCCGCAAGCTCATCTTCGTCCAAAAGGCCCATGGCGAGGATGCTTTTTGCAAAGGCCCAGCTGCCCTGGCCGCAGGTATTCGTGATTGTCTGTCTGTCCTGCTCGGTAAGAAAACCCTCTTTCACCAAGAGCGAACCAAGTCCGGATGCACCCACTGTATGCCCTCTGCTTCTAAGCGCGTTCGATGGCCGTTTATAAGGGCAATTCCACTAGGCAAAGGCCCCCGACATCTATACTATCACAGATTGCAACATAGCGCTTTTATGCGTAAAATTGAC
>JAZKGL010000343.1:0-2189 GCA_040385935.1 Bdellovibrionota bacterium | reverse complement strand
TGATGGGCGCCCTACTCTACGGCCCACAAACTCCCGAAGCGGAGCGAATCAAACGTCTGACAGACTTTTTCGAGCCTCGGCCCGGAAAGCTTCTTACGCACGATCGCATTTCCTTTCTGGAAAACAGTAAAAAGCCTGAGTTGATTAAGGGCGAGATTTGGATACGTCCTCCCAAAGGCCAGTGTCTTATCATCCGCAGCGATCGCGAGCAGCGTGATCTCACCGTCTGCAAGCCGACTCCTTTTAAATGGACCGTCGACAGTCTCGATTCATTCGGACGTTTTCGTCTGCATGCCACGATCATGGCCGAATGGGATGAAGGCATCGATCTCACTTGGGAAACGCCGTATCGCATAGGAAACTTTGTTCCGGCAGGGGATAAAGACACCAACTTTTCTGAAGATATCGTGATCAAAACCTGCGAGGCCAAAGTTGTAGACGACGAACGTATCGTTCTACTCGAAGCCTTCGATGGTCGCCGCTGGAAAATCATGTTGCCCGAATTCGATACGCCTGTTCTCGACGAAGAACCGGAAATCCCCAATCTCATGGTTCACATCGATACGAAAAAGCAGGCCGAGAGCAAAAAGGCCGAAGAAAAAAAAGCTGAGGACCACAAAGATCCTCATGCCGCGGAAGGCGAAGCAAAAAAAGACGAAAAAGCCCCCCCTCCAACCGGGCCGCAGGGCGGTGGTTCGGTTCTCGGAACCCTGCTGACCAAAGGCTATAATAAGGAGGAAGCTCCAAAGGTTAGCTATAATATCCGGCCCCGCGGCGCTTTCAAAATGGAAAGCGGACGGTTCACCGAAACCGGTTCCCCAAAAGGTATGACCGGCGAGTGCCGATACATATTTAAGAATGCCCCAGGGGATAGTGCCAGCGGAGCGATCGAGTGCAATGACACCGACACCATGGATTCGCTTTACGTTCATGTCCCTTGTTTTTCAAAGCTAAAGATAAACGAGAAACCTAAAGTCCCCAAAGATAAAGACCAATCAAAAGACAAGAAGGAGCCGAGCAAATGATGACCAAGCGCCTTCCTTCTCTCCTACCCTTCTTACTCGCTGCAGCCGAGGCTCATGCGGACCCGAAAAGCTTTGACACTTCGTTCGAGGGTTCGCCTTTTCTGAGTGCGCGAGCCGCCGGTCTCGGAGAAACCTTAAGTACAACGGCCACCGCACTCGATGCTTTCTATTACAACCCCGCTTTAATCGGTGGCGTGCATGATAAAACAGAGAAGCCTTTTCTCACCCACCTCTATTTTCCTTATTTAGGTATGGCGGCCGGCGATGGAGGAAGTTCCCTCGTCACGGAACGTCTGCAAGGCACAGCCCTCAGCGACGATGTCATGGCCGATAAACTTTCAAGCACGTTCTCCGGTTCAAATCCTTATGGCCGAATTTCCGCGACTCCCGTCGTCGTCTTCAATCGCCTGATGGCCGGGTACACGATCAATAAACGTGTGAGCGCCGTCCTCGATGAAACCGATCCCGCCGCGCCGCGCCTACACCTGACGGAAACCTCTGCGAGCGGTCCTATCGTTGGATTTAGCGCAACCGCTCCCAAAGAAGAGTTCTACCTCGGTGTATCCGTCGCATTCATGCAGATCGAACAAACCGATGCTTCGTTCACGCAGGCGGAATTCGCAGATGCGGCGGTGCGCAAGGCCGCAATCAAGGAGGGGAAAGATAAATTCGAGGGCATGCCGATTCACATTGGGTCCGCCTATCGCTTCAAACACTCTCTCAAACCGGCCATAAGTTTTGTGATGCAGGATCTCGGCACGACCCGCTATTCGCGCAAAGATAAAAGTCTTGATCCTCGTCTTCAGAAAGAAAACGCGCTGATCGGCTTTAGCCTTTCGCCCAAAATTCAGGATTGGGCGATGGTAAATGTCACAACTGAGTTTGCCAATCTCACCGATTCAAGCGTCAAATTCGCCGATAAATTTCGTGCGTCGACCGAATTCACCATGGGCGAACGTTTCGGCGCCGATGCCGGGTTTAGCGCCCGCTTGGGCTACACGACAGCCGGAATGAGTTATGGTCTCGGTATGAATCTCGGTATTCTTCACGCCGAAATCGCCTCTCTCGCCGAAGATATTGGTATCGATGATAGCAAAGTGATAGAACGTAAAAGCGTCTTCAATATCGGTATCAACATCGCGGATTACTGAAGTGCTTGAGATC
>JAZKGL010000342.1:0-3641 GCA_040385935.1 Bdellovibrionota bacterium | reverse complement strand
ATTTCTTGGTGAAACCCTACGTTTGTGAAGGCCTCGCATTAGCGGGGCTTTTTTTCATTTGGGTATCAAGATTAAAAAACTAAAGTGGTTTCGATTTTACTACCGGTGGTTTGCGCCGACCAAGATTTTGTCCAATCGCGGCCAGCTTGCCTTTTTGAAGCGAGAACAAAAACGTCGGCCAGTTGCCTTCGTGATCGGTTCGAAAGCTACTCCCCTGGCCAAAAAACGCTTTGTTCTCCGGCATCGCGGCCTCGATACGCTTATATAACGAATAACGCGCGATTCGTGGCCCCTGAATCGCTTTCACAGCGGCTGAGAGCGCATGGGTAACGACGAGTTCTAAATCCACGCGCGAGGCTGATGCCCCTTCGATAAAGTTTTCATCGTAGACGTTCGGTGCCGTGATTCCATAGGGGAGTCGGTTGTAACTCCCGACGTAATCGACAAAGACCGCGCCGCGCAGATTCTCTTCATCCTGCTCGACGATCTCGGGCGCTCGCCACTTCGGGATTCCTAACAATGGAAGGCCACGCACTCCGTAAAAATGCAGGCTCTTGGCCAAATGACGAACGTTCTTAAAATGATCGACGATCAACAAGGCATCAAAGTCGACTTGTGGCGGAAGCATGAGACCCTTCGGATCAAAGGGCACACCTTCCTCCTTCGACTTCTCTTTAAATTCCGTCACCAGATCCAAAAGTTCTTGCTTACGCGCGTCATCATTCAAATGGAATAAGCGCTTGAAAGCCATATCGATCGATGTGTAGTCAAATGGATTATAAAGCAAAGGGCCGATAATCTCTGTCTTTCCATTCGCTCGTAGGGCATCCACAAATACCCCATCCCGCGACGATTGTGGCATCATGACAGCCACTCGTTTGAAACCTCGTCCCTCTGTATACGCTAGGAGCGACTGAGCAAGTTCTCTTTGATCAGGACCGACACGAAATACAAAACGATTGCGCGGTGGCTCAAGCTTTCGATTTAGAATGATCGTTGGAATCCTGAGCTGCGTGGCCCATTTCGTCAAAACCGGGGCCTCAGCAATGGTGAGGCCTCCGACGATCACCGAAATATGCTGGGTGAAAACCAGTTGAGCGAGCTGCTCTTGCATAATCTGCGGCTGCCCCTGCGTATCTAGAATCACGAGCTGCTTTTGCGGGTCAAGCCCTTGCTGAGCAAAGTAGGCACGCACCTGATTGATCATGCTTTTTTGAGTCAAAGGCGCCCAACGGCCGAGCGGGAGCATCACCGCAATCTTTTGTGAATGAAGACTCAGCACTTTCTGAAATACGTCGGACGTCTCAAGCAGCGCGCAGTCATCCCCATGCGGTTTCAAAAATTGATGAGTCGGAAGCTGATCACGGAGCGCAAAATTACGAGGAAGAAATTTCGCCAGCGCTTTGTAGTGCTGCAAGGTTCCGTCGTAAAGCTTACGGCAATTTTCACTTTTCTCATCCGCTTTAAGCTCAGAGCCAAGAGCCGCACTTAGAAACAAAAGGCCTAGTAAAGCTTTTCGAAGAGTCATAGTCACCAATCCAAAGCATCGCGATAAGAGCCAGCGTCACGGATTACGGATAAAGTCGATTCCGTGCGCGTTGGCCCACGGCCTTCAAGCAGCGGCATCTCTATTCCATAATGAGGATCGTCATAACCAAAAAGAGGATGAATCCGCCGCGAAACGATTCCTTCGGGCATGGCAAAAGCCTTTTGCGGATAACGATCTTTAATACGATTCATAATCTTCGCCCAGATAGGGAGAGCGTGTGATCCGCCGGTCACGTGACTGCTAAACGCAAAGTTCTCGTCGGTTCCAACCCAAACCAGGGCGGTGATGTCATGTGTAAAACCACAAAACCAGTTGTCTTTCGCGTCGTTGGTCGTACCCGTCTTGCCCGCCGCATAGGAAGCGAATTCAGGAAAACGAGCGGCTGTTCCATAGCGAAAAACAGCCTGCATTCCCGCTGTCATCATATAAGCGACCTGTGGAGGAAGGACACGAACGGACGCGGCCTTCTTATGCTCAAAAACGACTTCACCCTCGCGCGTCGTGATCTTTTCGATCATGTAGGGATCGGTCTTAAGCCCTTCATTCCCAAGCGCTCCATAAATGCGCGCAAGGTCAAGCATAGTCATATCCGCTCCACCGAGCATCGTGCCTGCTTGAGCTTTAAGCTCAGTCGTCACACCCATTTTGTAAGCCGTTTCCAAAACCTTTTTGATACCAAGCCTGGCTCCGAGTTCAACCACCGGGGTGTTGATAGATCGATAAAACGCATTAAAATATGTGGCTTCGGTCATAAACTCATACTGAAAATTCTGCGGCCGATAATTTTGAATCACGACGGGAGCGATATAGGTGACATCCGACCAGTTCACTCCATTCATCAATGCATGACTAAACACCACCGGTTTAAAGCATGACCCCGGCGCACGCTTAGCTTTCAGGGCCCGGTTAAACTGCGACTTTTGAAAATCCCGACCACCGATCATGGCTAAAATCTCGCCCGTGCGATGATTCATCACAAGCGATGCCGCTTCAATCATCGACTCGCTCGGTTTCTTCACTCCGACTAAATTCTGCGCGGCTGACGAATAGATATCGGTCGATTTCTGAATGGCGCTATTCACTTCTTCCTGCAAAGCCAAATCGAGTGTCGTCGTTATACGTAGACCTTTGCCCTTGAATTTGCCGGACAGCATCTTGTCAGTCTGCTCCTGGATCGCATCGATGAAGAACGGAGCAAAACTTTGATTCATCGAGGCTGGCGCCTGATAAACCAGGGGCGCACTCGACCACTTCTCAAGATCCTCAGCCGTCAAAAGTTTATTGGCCTGCATTGCTTTGAGCACGATCAACTGCCGTTTCTTGGCTGCTTTTGGATTCTTATGCGGATTAAAACGGGTCGGCGATTGAAAGAGGCCGGCAATCAATGCGATCTCATGGGGCTGCAGCTCTTCCAAAGTTTTTCCAAAATGCCTTTGAGCAGCAGCACCCACTCCATAGCTGCCCTGGCCCAAAAACAAAGCATTCAGGTAGATCTCAAGGATTTTGTCCTTGCTCAACTTTCTCTCAAGCTGAATGGCAAACAAGGCCTCTTTGATCTTGCGCGAAATTTTTCTTTCCGGAGTTAAGAGAAAGTTGCGCACAACCTGCTGCGTAATCGTGCTCGCGCCTTGGCGCGCTTGACCTGATGTCAGGTAGGCGATCGCTGCCCGCGCGATGCCCTTGTAATCGATACCGCCGTGCTCAAAGAACTTGCGATCTTCAATCGACAAAACAGCATCAATCATAGGTTTAGGGATTTTTTGAATAGGATAGTAGACGTGATAATCGGAGAAGAACTCGCCGATCTGCTTGCCATTCTTATCGAAAACCAGGCTGTTGTCGGAATGCTCGTAGTTGATGATGACATCAAGCTTTTTTTCATCGACCTCAAAAATCCCAGCTCTATCGATCCAGACGTAAACGGCCGTGGCTCCGCCGATAAACATCGCGAGAAAGACTCCCGCGAGGACCTTCCAGAGTCTGAAGGAGTGTTTGGTCTCATCATTCTGACGAGTCGTAAGATTTTCCCGGATACGATCGAACAAGGACTTTAAATTCATACAACTGTCGCTCGCTTACGAGGATCGGAGGA
>JAZKGL010000341.1:0-15508 GCA_040385935.1 Bdellovibrionota bacterium | reverse complement strand
TCCTTCACTGAATCCAACCCATCGGCGGTTGGAAAATCTTTTAACGCTTGTTCTAAATATGTCTTCGCCTGACGCAGATAGTTGGCCTTGGCGTTTGAGTCGTTCATCGGCGCCGCGTTGCTAAACGCTTCCGCAGCCTTGGTTCTTAAGTCTTTTACCGCGCGGTTTGAATACTGCTTGGTCTTCTCTTGCGCCTGCGCGTAAAAAGGGTCTTCCTTTTTGATGCGCGAAACATGATCTAACGCTGCTTTGTAATCGCGTTTGTCCGCTAATTTTTGCGCGGCGATTAGCAGCGTATCACTGCCCATCAGGTCGAGGTTGGAGTTGGGAGCTGGTACTGTTTCGCCTGCGGCGCTTGGTGCTGGTGCGGCTGGCGTCACAGGCACTACGCTTTGCGGCTGCGCGGCATCGACGAGTAGCTCTGGCCACTGAGCGCCTACGGTTTTAATCGCGGAACTGACACCGGCTTTGTAACTGTCGCTGTTTTTGGTCGTCTCGACCAATTGCTTGGCTAGCGTTAGACCGCCCTTATTTTTTAAGTGAGGGTTTGAACGAATCACCGACGCTAGATCCACCTGTAGATCGGCAAAGGTTCTTTCTAAGGAAAGGCCAGCGGTATTGTCGGCTGTCTGCTGCGTGTGAAGATCTTGCGTTTGGAAACTGGTCTTGCGCTCCCAGTCTGATCTCAGGATTCGCATTTGCGTCACGACGAAGATAGCTTCTTCTATCGAATTCGGTTGCGCAGGATAAAGCTGAGTCGCCTTCATCAGATCTTCTTCGGATATAGGCTCGGCGGTATTTGTCACGCGTGCATAGAGACCGGGGAAGTCTTCAGTCGGTGAGGGGGGAACGGCAACACTACCCGGTGAGACCTGAATCTCGCCGCCTGGGACCTTTTGCCCCTCTTTTTCTATTGGCTGCTGGAGCGGCGGGCGCGGTCTGCGCGGAGCCGTTGTCGAACAAGCGTTGCTTAGAAAACCAAGTGTGAATGTAAGGAAAATAAATTTCGACGCGCGGCGTTTCATGAGTCTTATCCTTAACGAGCGGCTTGCCATGGATCACAAAAATCTTGAGGAACTCTCTTTCATGGGAGTTTTCCGCAAAACCTGGGCTCTGAGGGGATAATGCTAGCGGAGTTTTGGCCAAATTCCGAGGATTAAAAGTCGAGCGAAAGACCGAGCAGCATACGCCTGTCTTCTTTTCGCTTGGAGGTGGTGGAAATGTCGCGTCCATAGGTCGAGAATTCTAGGGAAACCACACCTAGCGCTATCGTCGTTCCGAACGTGAAATAACCCTGATTCAGGCCCATTGCGATCGTGAACGGCGAGGTCTCTAGCGGATTGCCAACAAATAACTCGATACCCGCGTGAAGCTGCTTCAGGGGAGCAATTCCATCTAGGCCATAATGCATGTCACCAATCGTTACCGGAAGATGATGAACATCGAGAGCGACTCGGGCCGCAAATTTGCTCGTAAAACGAGGTGTGATAGAAAGACCTAGTCGGATATCAGTGGGATCAATCGTTGAAATCGCCTCGGGGTTTTCAAAACTTCCCTTGAACACTGTTCCGCAGACTTTCTCGCGCTTCTTGCTAAAAGGGTTGAGATAGTCGTCTTTACAACCTGTCGGCGCATTGAGCATCGAAAGACCCACGGTCGGAAACCAAAAATCCGCGACAGTCCAGATCACGCCTGTATCAACGGCCATAGCAGTGGAGCGATTGCTGCCGTCCTTTATTCGCTTTTGTAGATCCGAGCCGTTTTTCAATTCGCTAAGTGGAATCTTGTCTTCGTAAGCATAACGCGCAACATAACGTCCTACGAATCCGGCACTGAACGATTGGGATTTGTTGGTCAAAGCGATTCCGTACACAGCCCCAAGATCAGAGATGGCCGTGGTCTTTGCAAGCGTGCTGTTGTCCTCATCGACGACGGACTGAAGCGTGGTGTGCGAATATACGCCGGCAAGGTTCGGCGTTCCACCCGCTGTAAACATGATCGAAGGGAAAGCGGAGGTCACGGCCCAGAAGGGTTTATCGTCGAGATCGTCGGCTTGATCGGTAACAGCCGATAGATCCGCTTTGTTATTGCTTACGCCTTGGATGAAGTCGCGACTTGCCGTGTTTGCGCCGATGATGATCGCGGGAACTTTCACAGAATTGAGTACCGCGCGACTGCGTGGCTTCTTGCCGCGTGCGAGTCCCGCTGGGTTAGTCCAAACCGCATTCTCATCGTTGGCTACCGCAGTGAATGCCCCACCCAGTCCCATCGGCCTTACGGGAGTAAACGATTCAGGAATCTCCTGACCGAAAGCCAATGGCGCTCCGATACTCATGAGCATCGCAGCCATTGCCTTCACCATTGCCCTCTTCGTCATTCAGCACTCCTAGACCGGTTTCCAATCCTCGTGACCCACTTCCTCAAACCTTAACGCAGCTCAAACTTCTTCAAAGTCGCAAGCTCTTCGAGACTACGATTCAAACTGCGAATCTCTTTATCCTTCTGATTTAAAAGCTCAGACAGAAAGCCGATTCGTTCGTCCTTGAGGCGGATCAATTCGTCTTTGGTCGCTAATAATTCTTTCGACAACTCGGCGTTACGACTTAACGCATCTTGGGCAAATGCCAGTATATCGTGATTATCTTCTGTAAAATCGTGGGGATGCTCGACTTCTTCGGGTGGCGCAGAGGCTGAGATATCTGGTAAGGGTCGGGAGTCTATACTGAATTCCGGCTCCGTTTTCGGACCTTCAACGGGCAGCATGCGATCAAACTGCGGTTGATCTTGCATAATCAAAATCGAATCATTCACAAAACGCGCAGATACCTGACCGTCCTCAATCAGCTCCCAGACCTTATCTTCGGAGATTTGGCTATTTTTCGCAAATTCGGCCAAAGTTGGAGCGCCTCTACGGCTTTCCGTTTCAAAGACAGGCTCACGACGTATTTCCATTGCGGGTTCCTCATCGCTCAATATTTCTTCGAATGTTCCGATGGATCTCATCGAAACCACTCATGAATTTTTAGGTCAGCAGAAGGGCTTTTTTTATGAAAAAGTTATGGATCAAGTGGAAGGGTCACTTTCTTAAGAAAATGCCTATCTTGATCATTTGTAGCCTCATCGTTGGATTTAGCTATGCCTGGCTGATGAATCACTACTTCAAGTTTACCACGGGTACGCAGGATACTCTCTATGTGATCGAAAGTACCATTTTCGATGCGAAATTGAAGCTCCGGGGCAAACAAAAGCCGACCGGGAAAATCGCGATTTTGGCGATTGATGAAAAAACTGTAAAAACTTTCGGAGAATGGCCACTCTCGCGCGCGATCTACACCAAAGCCTTCGAAAACCTTAAAAAGGCTGGTGTAAAGTGGATATCCTACGACGCCATTTACTCGGAAGAACAAAAAGCCAGCATTTTCGAGGTAGGCCAAGAGCTAGAACTCTTGAGCCAAGGGAAGATGAGTAAGGACGCTTTGAATCGCACGGTCAGCCGCATCAATGAGATGAAGAAAGTCAGTCCCTCCGATCAGGCTTTCTTTGAAGCGATGCAAAAATTTGAAAATATCATTATGGGCTATTACTACTACAACACCAAACGAGAAGCCGAGGAGAGTCTAGGAAGTGGGCCTAAGTTTGAGAACTTTGAGTCTATGCTGAGTTCGGAGATACTGGGCATCGACATGCCCAAAGGCAAGACTCTTGCTGATTATCCGATCAAACGTGTTCAAGGTGTGAAGATGAATCTTCCGCTCTTAACTCAAGCCACACCTCACTTTTCGTTCTTTAGTAACGACGCCGATGATGATGCAATCAACCGTTGGTTGACGCTCGTCGCAAACATCGATGGCCACCTTATGCCTTCGATGGCGTTGAAAACAGTGGCCGAGACTTTAAATCGTGAGCCCTTCGTCTTCTTCAATAACTATGGAATCGAAAGCCTTGTGCTCGTAAACCGTGAAGACGAAAGTGATACCTTGGAGATTCCTATTGATTCCAATGGTCGAGGCAACCTCCTGCTTAATCCACGCGGGGGTAGTCAGGCCTTCAAACACTTTAGTTTTATCGATGCGTACAATGATACGTTTAGCGCGGCCGATCGCAAAAAGCTTAAAGGCATTACACTCATGATGGGGTTATCGGCGACGGGCGTCAACGATGTGCGTCCCAATGCTTTCGATCCCGCTGTCGATGGGGTTGAAAACCACGCAGCCGGCGCCGACAACATTATTCGAGGCGATTTTTACAAACGCCCACGCTCGATCTTCAATACCGAGCGCGCTATCGTGCTCGGTGTGGGCCTCATCTTTACCCTTATGCTTATGTACAGTACGGCAGCAGGCTCTGGGATATTTCTTCTCGCCTTCTTTGCTGCGCTCTATTACGTCGACAAATTCTTCTGGTTCGGCAAAGGCATCTGGACCTACACGGCCATTCCTTGTCTAGAAATGTCCGTGATGTTTACGACCGTCACACTTTACAAATTCATGACAGAAGAAAAAGAAAAGAAAAAGGTCAAAGGTGCATTTCAGCACTACCTTTCCCCCGAAGTTATCGAACAAGTCCTCGAAAACCCAGAGCAGCTCGCTCTCGGCGGTCAGCGTAAAGATCTCACTGTGTTCTTCTCAGATGTTCGAGGTTTCACCACGATCTCGGAAACACTAACACCCGAGAAGCTCTCCGAGCTGATGAACGAATACTTCACACCTATGACCAGCATAGTCCTTCGTTCCAAAGGTGTACTCGATAAGTACATCGGCGATGCGATCATGGCCTTCTGGGGCGCCCCGCTTGAACTCGCAAATCATGCTGACATCGCTGCGCAAGCGGCGATCGACATGCTCTATGCCCTCGATAAGCTACGCATTGAATTCAAACGCAAAGGCCTCCCCGATATCGACATCGGTATCGGATTGAATTCGGGTCCGATGTCGGTCGGTAACATGGGTTCGGGGGAACGATTTACGTATACCGTCATGGGTGACTCGGTAAACCTTGGTGCTCGTCTCGAAGGTCTAACCAAAGAATACGGCATAAAACTCATGATCTCCGAATTCACCTGGGCTCGCATGACCAAAGACAGATTTTTCGCACGCGATCTTGATGATATTCGGGTGAAGGGCAAAAACGAGCCAGTTAAAGTCTTCCATCTTATGCGTCCCGACTTCTTTCCCGATCAAAACATGATCCGAGAATTCATCAAACACTTTGAAACAGGTCGTGTCGCTTACAAGGCGCAAGATTGGAACGCAGCTAAGTCCGCGTTTGAGAAATGTTTGCAGATGAAACACGATGACAAGGCTTCCGAACTCTACATGGAGCGCGTAGAAAGCTATCTTGAAGAAGCGCCTGGCCAAGCTTGGGACGGCGTGTATACCTTCAAACACAAATGATCTAAAAGTTAAGACCGACGCGAAGGTTGAGATAATAGATTTGCAACTGGGCGCTCACTTCCTCATCGATACGATGACTGGCTGTGGCGCCCTTTAAAGCTTTCGAAGTCAATTCCACCAAAGGATTGTCATCGACCTCTGACTTTCCGCCCACCTTAAACGAAGTCCCGACCCAATCGACACCAAAGTAGAGGCCCCATGGGCCTTTGAATTCAGAGCCTAAGAAAAGATCGATGATCGGTATGTTTGCCGTAAAGTCCGTTTCAAGTGTTTGACCGTTAATAGCTGTGCCTCGCCACCCATAGGTTCCTGTTAGGCGATCAAGACCCAAACCACCGCCGACATACATGTAACGAAGAAATTTATAACGGGCGTGAGCTTTAAGGTACATCGACTTGGTTTCAAAAAACTCTCTGGCCTCATCGGCCTCTTTATCTTCGAGATCAGCCGACGTGAAAAGAACCGATGCACCGAGTGTGACGAGCCCGAGGTTATACAGATACTCCGCGCCAGCACCACTGCCGAAGTAACTCACAACTCCAACGACACCGATCTGATGATGGCGACGACTGTCATCAACTATGTTGGAGCTGTAGTCAAATTCAAACCAGCTATCATCTTCAACAGCCGGTGTTCCGAATGTTTGCGGGACAGGAGCGGGAATAGGCGCAGGAGCAGCCGGCCGACGAACAGGTGCGCGTTTTGCAGGTGTGGGTGGTTTCGCCTTTGCCGGAAAGCTCATGGGAGTGTTACTCTGAGCGTAGACGACAGATGTTGCACCCATCCCAATAGCGGGCAAGATGAGCAGGTTTATGGCCAAGTGCTTGAGCACGGACATTGAAGGCTCCTTTGGGTGAATACTGAGTCGTCATCTTTCAGAATAGAGACAATCGGGTGCGAGGTAAACCTTAGAGAGGGATAGTCGATGGAGAAAATTACAATCATTGGCCTCGGCAATATGGGAAGCGCATTGCTCCGCGGCCTATTAAAATCCCCTGGACTGACCGAGCAAGGACTCGCGATTTTTGATGTCGATCCTAAGCGCGTGGCCGAGCTTGCCATTCATCCGCGCGTCACAGGTCTTAAGCAACTCGGTGATGTTCCGCGCGAAAAGAATGTCGTGATACTTTGTATTAAACCGCAGGATATTCACAGTGTGGCGGCGGTCCTATCGGGGAAATTATCCGACAGCTGCCTTTTGATTTCGATACTCGCAGGCAAGACTACGGAGTCCGTTGCAGAGGAGCTGAAGTTCAAAGGGGCCGTTGTGCGAGCGATGCCAAATATCGCTGCGGTCATCGCGCAAGCCGCTACGGCAATGGTTGCGAACACGGCGTGTACAGAGGAGCAGAAGACGATTGCAGAAATGATATTCAAAGGCGTAGGTGAGGCGTTCTGGACGAAAGAAAGTCTTATGGATACCGTCACCGGACTTTCGGGAAGTGGTCCGGCCTATATTTATATGGTTATCGAGGCTCTTGCCGACGGCGGTTTAAAGATGGGCATGCCGCGTGACCTAGCCCTTAAACTCGCAACGCAGACCGTATTGGGTGCAGCGGCCATGGTCAAGGAAACCGGACTTCATCCCGCGATACTCAAAGATCAGGTGACAACCCCTGCGGGAACGACGATCTCGGCTCTTCATGAACTCGAAGAACGCGGGCTCCGATCGATGTTTGTTTCGGCGGTAGAGAAGGCGACTAAACGTTCTATGGAACTCGGTAAAGCCTAGGCTTACATTTTTTCAAAACGAAGTGAGTCATCACCACCAAAAACCGGTTTTACATTGTAGGCCTTCTGTATCCAGGACGGCTGAAACACTTCATCGATAGGGCCATGGGTTACCACCTGGCCCTTTTTCATGAGCAGTCCGTGAGTTGCAAGGTTTCTCACAGAGTAAAGGTCATGGTGCGAAAGGATCAATGTTTTACCGCTTCGCTGGAGATCCTTGAACAGGTCTATCATATGCAAGGACGCATCGATGTCGAGATTGGAGAAGGGTTCATCAAAGAGGATAAGCGAACTCTCAGATGCCACAGCTCGCGTGATATCTACTTTTGTCTGCTCACCACGACTGAGCGAATTGTATGAGCGAAGAAGAAGATGGGCTATATCCAATCGCGCCGCGGCCCCTGCGATCATTTCAAAGTCGCGCGAAGAGGGATAACCTTGGTGCTGGCGAAAACGTCCCATAAGCAATACGTCTCGTACCCGAAAGCCAAAGGGTAAAGGCTGGCTCAAAGGAACCCAGGCGAGACTTTCCTTGTCACGAATGATCTGACCCGCTGACGGCTCACGAAATCCCGCAAGGCAACGAAGCAAGAGGGTTTTCCCAGCCCCATTCGGTCCGAGTATTACAAATAAGCTTGATTGGGGAATCTCGAAACTCAGCTGATCAAGAAGGAGTTTGCCCTCAATCGTTAGCGAAAGCTGTTCGATCTTCATACGAGATAAGCCTTTCGTCTCTGATAGAGCATCCAGAGAAACACCGGAGAACCAAAGAGCGAAATCAAAACCCCCACCTGAAGCTCTCCCGGAGCGAGTAGGGTGCGTGCACAAAGATCAGCAAGCAAAAGAAGGCTCATGCCGTTGAGTATAGTTATGGCCAAAAGTTTTTTTGGATCAGGCCCTACTAAAAGTCGCGAGATGTGGGGCACGATCAATCCAAGAAAGGGCAATATCCCGCCTATGGCCACTGCCGTCGCGTCGAGCAGCGAGACGACGAGTATCGTTTTTCGTCGGAGCGATTTGAGTTGAATGCCAAGAGTCTGGGCCACATCGTGACCCATCGCCATCACGTTGAGCTGATAGGTCAGCCGTGAAGCAAAGATAATTCCAAGCGTGATAGGAATCGAGGCTAGAAGCGCATGGTCCCAGGTCTTACCACTCAAAGTTCCAAGCATCCAGTTCATCATCGTCGGGGCGCGATCGTAATCGGTGAGTGACAGCGAGAGGAGAAAACTCGAAATGGCGCTCAAAATCGCATTTAAAGCAAAGCCAACCAACAACAGGTCCTCGACTCCATTGAGTCGCGAGGAGCGACTTAAGGCCAAGATAATCAGAGTCGTTAAAAGACTGCCGACAAAAGCCATCATAGGCATAAACCAAAGACTCACAAGGTGCAGACTGAAAAAGAAAGCTAGAATAGCGCCTAAGGAACCCCCACTGCTGATTCCGATGACGGATGGACTCGCGAGAGGATTGCGAAACAAACCTTGGGTTAAGAGACCGGAGACCGAAAGCCCCGCTCCTACAAAACAAGCTGTCACTAATCGAGGGAGCCGAATAGACAAAAGAATATGGCGCGCAACATCGGGCGTGTCGTCGCTCAACAGCTGCCATGGGTAGAGCGCAGCGCCTCCGAAAGTCCAGCTTAACAGAGCGCTCAGTAGAAAAAAGGCAAAGCAGACGAGTATGGCCTGGCCAGTGGAAAGCTTTCGCACGCGGTGCCCTCGGGCTAGTTCATGTAAAGGTCGCAGAGTCTGTACCCTAGTGGTGCGCAAGATACGATAAGGTTTCGGTCCGTTTGATCTCAGAAATTCCATCTTCCCTGAGATCGATCGCGAGGAATGTTTTGTCTCGCCTACTACGTCTGAATCATTGATCGATCAAAAACGAAGATGATATCAGAACTTTGAGTCCAAAAGCCTTTAGTCTCAGGGCGGCTTCTAAGTCAGAGCACGGATCTTGCACAGACCCCTTTGTGATTACTCTCGCGATAACAAGATCTTAGACTATCTCAGTCGAAACTTGAACTCGAGGATTCAATCACCTTACGCCATTCGATCGTTTCATATTGACGTGTATGCTAAAACGGTCTAAGTGCTACTTCGCTCACCATGAGACCACGCATAGGCGCCCTAGGGCTGCTAAAGGAAACGCAGTTGAAGTTGAGACAAGTTCTTTTCACACTCGCAATGCTAATCACAATTCAATTGGTCTTCGCCTCATGCGGAAAGCCGGAGCAGAGTCAATTATCGATCGGCGGAGGCGAGCCTAACCTCTCTTCAAATCCAAGCGTGGTTCGTATCGCTTTAAGAAATCAATCGATCTGCTCAGGAATACTGGTGGCGAAAGACTTGGTCTTGACCGCGGCTCACTGCCTCAAAGTCGATGATACCGGTGTCTACACAGTTGTCTTTCCCGAATCCGATAGTGACAAACTTCGTGTTATCACGGAGTTTCAAAAGGTACGCGAGGATTCGCTCGCCTTTTTTCCTAACTTTGATCTGGCCTGGATTAAGCTAGTCGGCGAGGCGCCTGAACCTTACAGGCCCGCTGCTATACTTGGCAATTCTTCCGCTATCGTCCCGCAAAATGCTTTAACTCTCGTGGGTGCAGCCAATGACACCCCATGCCATCCAACTGATGCGGTTTGTCGGATGGTTAAACTCGGTATGCGATTAACTTCCACTTGGTCCTCGCCTCATTTGATCAACCTCGCCGTCGTCGATAGTATTAGGCCCACCGATAATAGTGGAACCTGTCCTGGCGATTCGGGTGGTCCAGCCTTCATTCACTATCAAGGACAGGATGTGGTCTATGGAGTTGTAGCCGGGAAAGATCCTATTTTCACGGGTGGGATCGCCACATCCTGCGGCTCGCCTACCAGCGTGCTCACGCGAGTCGGTGAGTATCAAGACTGGATCGAAGAAACGTCGGGTCGAAGTCTAAACGTCATCGATCCTTCTTCCCAGAAACTCAGCGTCGATTTTCTGAGCAGTACACTCTCGGACGAAATTCCTTACACGCAGTGGCAGGATTGGTTTACCAAACCTATGCCCAATGATTCAGCATGGGCGACGGTTCATAAGCTCCTAGAGCAAATCGTGCTCGAGTATAAGGAAAGTATCGATCCTAAAGAGATCCCTACGATCTTTCAAAGCGGTGGAACCGAGTGGATCGATAAGATCACCACACTCCGAAGTCTTACTTTAGGCTTTCCCGATCAATCTGTGGCGATCGAAGATTTGCGGCCTCTCATTGCGCTGAAAAATCTAAACGATCTGACCTTTCTAGCTCGTGCCTACAAAGGGATGAACGTTCTCGAAGTCTTGCCTGCTCTTCAGACACTTTCGATAGTCGGGCGGGTAGTTCCTCGTCAGGATCAGGGCCTTTTCACTTGGAACCGATTGAATGTTCCGAGTCTCGAAACTCTTCGTTTGAGCCAGATCATGCCTTCGCAACTGATTACCCTCGATTGGAGCAAACTTCCTAAGTTGAAAACCCTTGTGGTATCGGCGCCGCTGCACAAGGTGGGTATCTCCTGGCTTAAGAGCGAAGGTTTAACAAACCTTGAAACTCTGCAAATTCAAGAGCTGAGCTGTGACATCGCAGTTTGGCCAACGGTAGCGTTGCCAAAGCTCAAATCGCTCAATCTTCGCTCGACAGCTGGTCTTACGGAATCGGAAATCGCCTGCCTCCGCTGGGATTTGATGCCTAACCTAAGCGAAATAAGCGTTCAGGGTTATCGCATCGATTCAGCTAGCTTCGCCGCAAAACTTCCTAAGAACCTTGGCTATCAAATTAAGACGCCAACACCTTGAGCCTGCCTCCTTTCTCGCATTAAGTCATCTTTGCATCCTTACAGCGCATTCGCCTTTTGCTACAGTTTAAAGAAACTGTGAGCCAGAAGGCGAAGGTCATGATTGAAGTGCGGTCTGTTTCCAAGTGGTATGGCGAGAAACGCGCCGTATCGAACTTGAGCTTTCATATACAAAAAGGCGAAATCGTCGGTTTGCTTGGTCTCAACGGAGCCGGCAAGAGCACGATCCTCAAAACGCTTGGAACTCTCACTCAGCCGAGTGAGGGAGAGGCGTTTATAGCGGGCTATTCGGTGCGAAGTCAGGCGAAGGATGTACGAAAAAGAATCGGTTATCTGCCCGATACGCCACCGCTCTACGAAGAAATGTCCGTTTTTTCTTACCTCACATTCGTGGCCAAACTCAAAGGCGTTCCAAGCAAACGAGGGCGTGCGGCGGCCATGGAAGCTATGGGGAAAACCCGACTTGAGAGTGTACGCGATAAGAAACTCGGGGAATTATCTCATGGCTTCAAACAACGAACCAACATTGCTCAGGCTTTGGTTCATAATCCCGAAGTCTTGATCTTGGACGAACCGATCAATGGTTTGGACCCCATTCAGATCGTTGAGATGCGGGATCTGATCCTATCGCTTCGCGGGGATCACACCGTGATGCTGTCGTCGCACATACTTTCGGAGATCACCAAAACTTGCGATCGCATACTGGTCATCGATCAGGGCCAGCTCGTTGCGGAAGGGACCGAACGTGAGCTGCGCGGCAAGGCTGACGATCAATTTATCGTGGAGCTTAGCGTTCAGCTGGATACTGAGGAAAGGTTTGCCATGCTCGAGCGAAAACTCTGCGCGCTCTCAGCCGTTGAGCAAGTCGGACGAGCTGGTGAAATTTTTACTCTGCGTGCCGCGCATGACGTTCGTCCAGAGATTGCCCGCATTGTTGTGGGGGAGGGCTTTTCCCTACTCGCACTTGGTCGCAAGGAAGCGGAACTTGAAACTCTCTTTTTGAAACTCGTGAGTGGGGAGAGGCAATGAAACAAGTCCTGACGATAGCTCTACGGGAGTTATCCTCTTACTTCTCCACTTGGCTCGGTTATGGTGTAATCTTTGCCGCTTTGCTTTTAGATGGAATACTGTTCAACGCCTTTGCGTTAGGCGATGCACCGAAGTTTTCGAGCGATGTTCTTCGCGATTACTTCTACTTTTCGAGTGGTATCGGAATGGTCGCTGCGATGCTGCTGGCTATGAGGCTTATTGCGGAAGAAAAACAAAGCAAGAGTCTGGTGCTGCTCCTTTCCTCCCCGATTTCCGATAGGCAGATCATCTGGGGGAAATTTTTTGCAGCCTTAGCTCTCTTTACTCTGATGAATCTGCTCAGTCTCTATCTTCCCGCTTTAATTTTTATCGAAGGGAAAGTCTCCGTCGCACAAATCGCAGTTGGGTATCTTGGTCTTACTCTTCTCGGCGCGGCGGTTCTCTCCATCTCTCTTTTTGCTTCCGCGCTCGCGCCCTCCCAACTTTTAGCGGGTGTTACGGCGGCTGCCATTACGGTCGTATTCCTTTTACTCTGGATGCTAGCTGTGCGGACCGATAGTCCTTTTAAAGAGGTGCTGGGCTACGTGTCGATTCACAATGAAAGATTTCGACCTTTCACCCAGGGCATTCTTCATTCGCGTGATGTCATCTATTACCTAAGCACTATCCTCTTCTTTACGGAATGGGCTACTCGCGCACTCGAAGAACGGAGGCTAAAGGGATGAATGTCCGCTTCATACTTTTTGCATTATCCTGTCTTATCTTTTTTGTTACGGAGCGATCAGGCTTATCGAGCACAACGAGCTTTACGATCTGTGTCGCACTATGGGTCACAAGTCTTTTGTTCGAATATCGAGAGCTGAAGTACGCTTCTCCTCCTCATCGATTCTACTTTCGCTCGGTTTTGTCTTATCGATCTGTGATACTCTTCGGAGTGATCCTCTATCTACTGAGTCAAACATTTGCCGAAGCTTCAGCAAAAATCTACATGAGCTTGGCTGTTCTAAGCCTTGCTAGTTTGGGAATCGGAACGATTTGGGGAGTCAGTCTAGAATCCTTGCCTTATCGTGGTTACTCCTACAAATCGCCCAGTGAAATCATGTCGAAGACTCGATCCAGCTTGTCACTCGCTTTCTTACTGATTACCCTAGCGTCGATAAACTACATTGCCGCACGCAAAGATTTCAAGATCGATGCAAGCTTTCTAAAGGCTAGCCAAGCGGGAGAAGCCTCGCGCAAGACGGTGGCGCGGTTAGAGAAGCCGATTCGCGTCGGCGTGTTCTTCAATCGAGAGAGCGAGGTTCTGCCTTTCATCCGCGATTACTTTGATGGCTTTGACAAAACAAAATTGAAACTCGAATACTATGACAAGGATTTCAATCCCACCCAGGCGGAAGAATTTCGCGTCGCTCGCAACGGACAAATCGTTGTTCTTCAGGACGAAAAACGCCAAAGGTTTGAGATAGGCGATAAAATCGAAGAGGCGCGAAGAAATCTTAGAACGCTCGACGCGAGCTTTCTAAAGGCGCTGCTTCAGCTCACGAGCGTTCCAGCAACCATCTATTTCACGTCCACTCATGGTGAGATGCTTTGGGAGACTGGGAGCCCGGTTCGCTCTATGGCTCTATTCGAAGAGTTACTTCGAGGGCTCAACTTTAAATCGCGCCGCCTGACTTCACTCTTTCAGGATGTTCCAGCAGAAACCAAGATCGTTGCGATAGTTGGTCCGCTCAATGGTTTTACGGAAGAAGAGATTGCAACGCTCGGTCGCTACTTACAAAAGGGTGGTCGGTTATTCGTAGCCCTTGATATCGACCAGGCGAGCGAGGTGGGCGTCAACCGAAGTCTCGATGAATTGCCAAAGTTTTTAGAAAGCCTTGGTATTCGCTACAGCACAGACGCTGTTGCAAATGATCAACGATTTGTTGCTGCGGCTCGTGATAAAAGCGATCGCACATTTATCTTCTCTAACGTCTTTGCTAATCATCCTACCGTGGCGACAGCCGGTCTAAGTCCCGAACGCATGACATTTATGAGTCATAGAACAGGATCGTTTGATCTCGCCGGCAACAGCCGCTGGCTTTTAACACCGGTCGTAAAGAGTCTGGCCGAAAGCTTTCGTGACTCGAATGGGAACTTCGAAGCGGATGCCAATGAAAAACGAGGCAGTTACCCCTTAATTATTGCCGCCGAATCACCTGAGAAAGGCCGTGTTGTCGTCTACAGTGATGCAACCGCGCTCTCCAATACTCTGATGAAGGTCGCTGCCAATCAACTCGTAGCGCTCGATAGCATGCGTTGGCTTGCCGATCGAACGGAGGAGGCCGGTGCGGTTGCCAGTGAGGAGGATGTCTTGATTCGGCAGGAGAAGTCTCGCGAAACTTTAGTTTTCTATGGCTCAATCTTTGCTATGCCGTTACTCGTTCTCTTTGTGGGAGCATGGGCCACCAGACGTCGATCAAAGTCGGCAGAGAAGGGGATATAACGATGGAGCGAAAACTATGGCCGTCGGCCCTCCTTGCTCTTTTTTGTTTGATAGCAGCGCTGGCGGTAGCCCTCATCAATCCTAAAGACAAACGTCCCGGACAGGCCTGGGCTGAATTTCCTCTAGCGAGCCTCAAAACCTTAGAGTTCCAATCACCAGGCCGCCAAGTAACCATCGAACCGCTCGGAGCCAACGCGGCTTGGATCACGCAAAGCGATGACAAGGGCCCACAAATCTTCTTAGGTGGAGAAAGGGTACGCGATCTTTGGTTTTCTCTATCTCCCCTTTGGGCAACGAAAAGTCTTGGAAAAGTTCGCGAGAACAAAGCCGGTGAATACGGCCTTACCGAAGCGAACAGAGTGTTCCGCATCGTTCGAAGTGAAGGACCAACGAGAGAGTTCGTTATCGGCTCCCGCGGCTTTCAAAGTTCCGACTATTTCGTTCTGGATAAAGCCCAAGACAAAGTGTTCTTGTGGAATCGCGGGACCATCGATAGTTTGAACGACCCTGCGCGGCTTGCCTTAAAAACTTTGAGTTTTCTAAACCCTGAAGGTTTAAATGCTATCGTCCTGAGTCAACCAGAAGACGCGTCACGCACACGAACGCTCGTGAAAAATTCCAAGCTATGGAGCGAGGCCGAGAAACCTCTCCTCAGTGATGCACCGCTATTAAACTGGCTCCTCCGCTTTTCAAAACTCACAATCAAGGGCTATCACGCTAGTTCATCAAAGACAGTGCAGCCCTTACTCCGCGTGACCTTCGAGACAGAAACGAGATGGAATTTAGCGCTTGTTTATAGCGCAGATGATAGGTCCTATCGGCTGCAATTCGGTCCTGGCAAGCCCGAGATTCTACTCGACAGCACCGAAGTCTCATTGCTTTGGGAAGAATGGACGACAGGCAAATTGAAGTAAAAAGGTAAAGTCTTTCAAGAATCTAGCGGGCGATTCGCGATTTACAGTCCATGGCCATTAGGAAAACTGGGCAAACTCTGCAGCGCTTGATGTTTGGGCACCCGCTTGTGTCTCAATGTGACGCCATGTTATTATCAAGTTG
>JAZKGL010000340.1:0-4729 GCA_040385935.1 Bdellovibrionota bacterium | reverse complement strand
ACATTGATACATAAGGGGGGCAGGCGGAGCCTCTCCTCTTATGCCGCCGGAGGCATCAGCGAAGCGCTATCCCGAGGGAATACGCACCACATAAAGCACCCCAGACTTAAACAAATGACATTGATAAAAAATTTTTCTTTACCCAAAATTCGATTCTAACTTAAGCCACATAACCCTTGGGCATCGGAAGCATTTCGTCTTCCACTTCAATGGGAGCAGGCTGAACGGCAGGTTGAATCGCCAACTGGAGTTTTATGGACTGCAGGGATTCAGGACGATGAAACAAAAATCCTTGAATCAACTCAATACCCATAGCTTTTAAAACTTCCGCTTCATCCCAGGTCTCCACACCTTCCGCGAGGATGGTGGTATTCAGAATCTTAGCTGCTGTTACCAGCCCCTGAACGTAAGCCTGCTTCACGCGATCCAAGTGAATATCTTGAATCATACCACGGTCAAATTTAATAATATCCGGACGAATTTTAATAATACGATCCAAGGAGGAGTAGCCTTTGCCAAAGTCATCGGCAGCGATACCCATAGAATTCTTCTCGAGGAAGTCTCGTGATTTGAGCATAAGGTCGACGTTATTGATCGCCTCAGACTCGGACACCTCAAACATCACTTTCATCGACTTATCAAACAACCCTAAAAGCAGGTTGATGTGATAAAGGTTTCGAGGAAGTATGTTCACCATCAGCACGCCTGGTAGGTCTCGCGCCGCGATAGCTGCGTGTTTCATACAAACCTGATCGAGTTCGAGCGCAACATTCGTCGACTTGGCTATTGCAAAGAGAACGTCGGGACGAAGATATTGCGCATCAATGCCCGCTTCCACACTGTACTCTTTAACGCCGCTTTGGTTGACACGAATGAGAGATTCAAAACCATAAAGGGAATGCGTCATCCCATCGATCGAACGATTTGCTTTGGCTGTCTCCACCATCTCTTTGGTGATGGACTGAAGCATGAATACGCCTTGAAAATGCGGAACGAGAAGATCTTCAGCCTGAATAAGCGTATGCATGAGTTCACGCTGACGATCACGGCCGCGTTTGAGCTGGGCGGTTGCCATCGTTTTTGAAGATTCAAGTCCGCCTTCGACGATTTCATGAATATCGATACAAGGATTGTTCAAAACTCCGCAGTAGCCCACGCCGATCAACGGGATAGTTTGCACGCATTCGGGAATACGGCGCTGTTTCATGGGCAGGAAAAGCTCTTTCCACATCGAATTATTGATGCCCTGGGAAATGCGGTCAGCAACTTTCTCCAATGCACCCGGGAATGGCAGCGAGCCCGTTTCCCGTGAACGGTCCATAAATATATAGTAGGTATTTGAGTTTGCGGATTTGCGGCATACGATATCTCGTTCACGCAGACAGCCGGTTCCACCCCAAAGGCTTACCATGACATCATGCAAAACGATTTTCATCGCGTTGTAAACTTCGGTTCCGTAATCGACGCTGATTTTATTGAGTCCGGATGCATCGACCGTGAGTATGCCGAGGCCACCGAAGGCGTTGAGGAGTGTCACTGGGATTTGTTGATTGTAGAAAGGAACAGTGCGGATTTTTTGTTTTACGCCTTCATCGATACCGGTATGACAGAAAACGGCGGTAGCCATGATCTCTTCGTAATTGTTGATATCGAGAAGCGTGACATATTCGGCGAAAGTGTTGCCCTCGCTGCGCATGTTCTCGGTCGATCGCAAGACAATGACTGAGATTCGGCGGCCTAGGGAGTTCACTGTATCAATAAGAGCACGAGATGGGATGCAGCAGTTGGCTTCATCGACAATGAAGGTCGATACACCCTCGCTGTAAAGAGAGGAAGACACCTCTTTATCGTCAAGATTTATAGCGCGCACGTCAGCTCCGCGCTGCTTTAAGTCAGCGGCGAGCTTTTGAGTAAGCGCTTGATTTTTATTTGCAATCAATATCATCTAGGTGCTTGTCCTTGAGCATCCAGTGCCATTTATAAATCTCGGTCATAACTCTATCGGCGAGGGCCATGAAAAATTAAGCTTGAGGGCCAAGGTTAGCGTCAAACCCGGCCTAAAAATTTGGTAATAATTCTATACGAGATCAAAGATTATAGATATTTAGGTCTAATAAAAATTTGTTTACTAAGAGATTAATGAGGCATAAATCATGGCAGTCGAAAGTCCATTTGTACAAAAGCTTTTAAAGATGGCCGGGGCTAAAAAGGGCCGTTTGGCTCTACCCGAGGGCGACGATCCTCGCGTGATAGAAGCGGCGAAGTCCCTTCTACAGTCCGATGTATTGTCTGAACTCTGGCTTTTCGGCAAAGCCTCGCAGATCACCGCCGCTCTAGCTGATACCGATAAACGTCTAAACATAGTTGATGCCAGCGATGAAACCGTGATCGTGCAAACGCGAAATCATTTCGAACAACGTGCGAACGCCAAGGGCAAACCTCTTTCTGCGGAGGAGTCAGCGGTGATTGGTACGTCCGTACTCAATCAGGCAGCTATGTATTTAGCGCAGAATAAAGTGGATGCCGTAGTCGCAGGCTGCGCGCATACAACTGCCGATGTCATTCGTGCGACTCTAAAAGGAGTCGGAATGAAAAAAGGTCTGAAAACGCTGAGCGGATCGTTTGTTATGGTGCGCGATGACGTTATTTATCTTTATGGCGACTGCGGAGTCGTAGCCGATCCCACCTCCGAGCAACTGGCCGATATTGCCGAGGCGACAGCCGATACATTCAAACTTTTATTTCCCGAAATCGCGCCTAAAATAGCTTTCCTTTCTTTCAGCAGCAAGGGTTCAGCCGATCATCCTCGAGTCGATAAGGTACGTGACGCTCTCAAGTTTTTTGAAGCGAGAAAGACCGGCTATCTCGCTGATGGCGAACTTCAATTTGATGCCGCGTTTGTGCCGGAAATCGGCAAACGCAAGGCGCCCGGTAGCCTCGTCGCCGGTCAGGCAAACTGTTTTATTTTCCCCGATCTTGATGCGGGCAATATCGGCTATAAAATCACCCAGCGCCTCGCTGGGTTTGAGGCCTATGGCCCTATATTGCAAGGCGGAGACAAGCCCTATCTCGATCTCTCGCGTGGGGCAAGCGCAAAGGATATTATGGTTTCTGGCCTATTAGCACTTATCAAAGCTCGATATTAGGCTATGTATACTCTTATAATTGTTGAGCGAAACGATATATTTAAAGAAACCACCACATCCTTCCGATAAGTAAACTAAGCCTTCATCCATCCCCGGGAGTTTCCATGCGTAGCGTCGTAAGCCTTTGGTCGATGCTTTTAGCCTTTGCTTTAACCGCCTGCAATCAGCAGAAGGTCAGTCAGTCGCCCAAAAAGGCGGCCGACAGCGAGCAAACTCTCGGTAGCAAATCAGACGACGACTCGACCGACAGTCTCGATGCCAAGCCCTCCGATAAGACCGAAGATAAAGGCAAAGAAACCGACAAGGGCAAAATCGACGTCGATGAAAAGATCATTCCGCCCGTCGATCCACAACAAATCTCAGCAAATTTGGATATGTCAAAGCTAGAAGAGTTGATTTACAGCTTCAAAGATGGCGACCAAATGAAAGAAATGCGCGTGAAATTTAAAAGTGGCGGCTGCAGTCTCGATACCGGTAGCAAGACAGTTGAAGGATCCGCAGTTCAATGTTCGCTGATCCAGTCTATGGTAAAACAAATCGGCGAAGTTCCTGTCGATTCCAAAGCCAATTGTTCAAGCGATATGGAAAAAATTATCATCAAAGCCGGCGGGCTCCAGCAGGCGATGAAATCATCTAAGTCCGCAACACCGACTTGCGCTCTGCCGCAAATACCGGCCGCTTCGGAAGCCTCGCTTCGTTCTCTGATCGAACTCGCGCGGCGCTAAAAGCGCCAAGCTGTCATCGGCCACTGAAACTTCGATACAAGGCAATTATGATAACGGCGGGGTTAGTGACGCGAGTCGCTTCACCGCCGAGTTGATAAGCGTCTTTCAAAAGAAATCCGAGCGAAATGTAAAGTCCCGCGCGACGAAGAGCGACGGGTAAAACTTTCGATGCGAAACCTCCGATGCTCCCTGCCTTTGCTAATCGACTGGCACCAAAAGCCGATTCGATCAAACTCGCTCCGAACTTTTTAGCCGCCTTTTTCCCTACGATCGATTTGATCGATGAAACGCCTACGGTTCCAACTTTTTCCAAGAGGCCTTGTCGAAGCTCCGTCCAATCACTCACAGAATCAAAGTCGGCTTCTTTCAACAAACTTTTCACTTTTTCCGCAGAGAGCTGATCTAGGCTTTCGCGAAGTATGATAGCGGACAGGCTGAGTTCACGATCAGCGACACTCATATCTTTTCGCGTTGCAATACCAAAGCGGGTCGATACGCGATCGTGGACGTTGCGCACAATATCTTCGTAGTGGGGAATTTTTCCTGCCCGATTCCACAAGGTATGACCGCCGAACTCTCTGAGTTCGAGAAGAACGAAGTAAGCACCGATGCGTTTCTGATCGGGACTCAAGTGAAAACCAAGGTTATCGGCTTTCAACAGCCAGGCCTCAAATCCTTTTCGCGTTCCGAGCCGCCGCTCAAAAACCGGACAGAGTGCAGGCCAAACATCGTCGTCAAGACAAAGCCATTCAAAGAGCTTTATATCTTCGCTCGAGCACAGCGCAGCCACTTTAAGATCAGCGTCAAGCTTTTTGCTGTCTTTATAAAAGGGCTCAAGATGGCTTCGCGCAACGAACA
>JAZKGL010000339.1:0-24329 GCA_040385935.1 Bdellovibrionota bacterium | reverse complement strand
AAACAAGGACGGCTCCTTGGCTAAAAAACCCTGGATCATACTCGGCTTTCTCGCGCTAGGCGCAGTGGGAGCCGAAACCGGGCGGCGGATGCTGATCCCCGATCAGTCTTCGCCCGAGGCAGACGTCGAGTCTCTTCAAGTAAAGGCGGTACAGACGCCTACGCCGCCTGCTCTGCCGCCCGAAATTTTCACGAAAGAAGCCCAAATAAGGCAGCTCTTTGGCGTAAAGAAGTTTGATGAGGCGCTCAGACTCATCGACAGCGAAGTGCAGACCAATCAATCCAAGCCTGCTTATCAATCTTACATAGATTGGCTTAAACGTCAGCGATTCGTCGTACGGACCGCACAGGCCTTTGTCTTTCTTGAAAAACAAAACTGTTCGGCAGCGATGACGATACTTGAGGAAATACCCGAAGCGGATCGACCAGCTGTCGCTCTCAAAGGCATGGGTTACTGCAAATTCCTCACGCGCGAATGGTCCGACGCAGATACACTGCTCACTCGTTATTTGCAGGTGCAAAGTCAAGATCACGAGTCGATACAAATGCTCGCGCGGACCAAAGAGGCGAAAGGGGAATTCGAGGAAGCGATCCAACTCACCGAAAGTTTGCAAAACATCGAGGACAAAGAATCCGCTGAATTGCAGATGGAGCCTTTGCGCAAAAGCCTCCTGGCTAAGCAGACGGAAAGCCTAAATCAGTTGGTTCGCGCCGGGTCCTTTTTCACCCTTTATTATCAGCCCAATGTCAGCCCGGACTATTTGGATCGCGTGGTCGAGACGCTCGAAAAAACAGCGGCAAAGTTAAAATCGGCTTACGGAATCGATTACCCGGAAAAATCGATCGACATATTCTTCCACGACATGGTTTTGTTCGGTGAGATTACGCACGGCCCTGAATGGTCAGCTGGCCTCTACGATGGGCAGATTCGTATACCGATTGAAGATGGAGAAAACTTCACGGAGAATGTTGCACGAGCGATTCGCCATGAATTAACCCACGCTTTTCTATCCGAAATGGTCGGCCGCAGAAATCTTCCGACGTGGTTTCAAGAAGGTTTTGCGCAGCTCGCGGAATGCGAGCAGCTTTGCACGCAGTACGAGTATGCGGCGACCACGCAAAAGTTTATGCCAGCCGAAAAGTTTGAACAGAGTTTTTTGAATTTGCCGATGAGAGAGGCGCAGGTTGCGTATAAGCAGAGTCTCTATATGGTCCTATTGCTTGTGCATCATCAGCCTGATGCCAATATTCGGCAGATGTTCATCCTCATGCCTGGTCTTGAGAGTCTAAATTCCCAGGAGTTAGTCGCCTCGACAAGTTGGAGCTTTACACTCCTTCATCAAACGGCGAAGAACACCTGGGAAAATCAGATCAGTCTGAAATCTATTCGGCCCCAGAATTAGCACTCATCGACAGTCGACATTGGGAGCCTAACCAGGAGGCTATCAGCTGAGCTGGCATGAGTTCGTAGAATGAATCTTCCGAAATATTGGATTCCAATCCACCGGATGAGGCGCTCGTGCCCGTGAGAAAACCTAGATCATTGACGTGTCCGTAGTCGTTTGGCAGCAATTCACCGTATTCATCTAAGCTAGTATCGGGTGGTGAAATACCGAGTCCGAGCCAACGTATCCCGGCATTGACTGCGGCCCCCGTCTCGGGAGTTTGCAGATTCGACGAGATTCTCACGCCTATGTTGGTGAGTAAGGCGGAGTTAGAAATGTTTGCAATTCTATCTTGAATACCATGCATGACCAAAGCCGCCCCTTGCGCATTTTTCAAAGTGAGGGCGGCCGATGTCTTTGCTGCCTCATCAGCAGTCCCAATACGCTCGGCTGTGAGATACTTGCCAAAGTTTTGCAGACCAAAGTGCATAAGATAAGTTTGATTGACTAGATCAATGCTTTTAGCATACGTAACGATCGCGTCCACCTTTTGTTCTTCCGAAAGCGCGGCGTTAGCTCGAATCGCAGAAAACTTTGCATGAATGGCCCTGAATCCAGGTATCATCTCACTCGCTTCTAGGATTTGAGCATTTAATGCATTGGAAGTCCCTCGCACCCAGTAGTCGAGATAGAGGCGATTAAAGCCCGTGACAAAGGAAGCCTGAGGCGCGGCCATCAGTGAGCAGCTAAACATCGAAGGCTTTACACCCTTGGCCGCAAGCGAGGTAATCGCTGCCGTATCAGTCCCACCAAACACGGTGTTGTAAGCGCCTGCGCGCGCGAGTGCAAGACCTGCAACCGCCGCACCGCGACCAAGTCCAGCCACTATCGTAACTGGCGCTCCCGCAGCGGCGGCTTTGATAGGATTCGACGTAGCAAATGCGGTTTGGGCGGCTCCGCTGATTTTGAGGATCTTAGCACCCAGATCTTCTGTCCCAGTACTCGTGGCCTTTGCCGCTCCTGCTGCAAAGGTTTTCACGCAGTCATGCAAACCGAGTAGGTCGGTTGCATCATTCTCATAAGGCAGCGAGGTTCCAACGGCCGCCGTTTTTATATTTGCTAAGGTACACGTCGTCGTTCCTTTATCGTATGAATTGCAAAGAGGCTCGCCCGGGAATACGGGTGCGGCTATGATGTAGGCGCTTTGCAAGAGCCCTAGAGACTTTGCGATTTCCTCGTAAGCAAAACCTCCTATTCCTGCGTGAGCATACATGATTAAAGGATAGCCGTTCGCACCAGCGGTTTCATTTTGAACACTGACCGTTGGCACTCCAGCAGGTGGCGTAACCGGAACGGTGAGTATAGAGGAGCGAAACTCCGTATCGCCCTTGAGTTTATATTTCATCATATAAACCTTTGCCGAGAGCGGACTGAGAGGCGTCAGTGTTTCACCATTTATAACCAGCGCATTTGTAGTTGGTTGAAGATCTTCAAGAGGAGTTTGGATTTCAGCACACACAGAGCTTTCCGCCGTCGCAAGATAAGCACCCGCCTGAGCCCCAATCTCAGCAGCAAATTCCACCTCATCTGAAAAGTAACTCGGCGGCTGACCAAGGTTTGAGAACAGCTGGTCTTCGGTATCGCCTTCTATAGCCGAAATTTGTAGTTTCTCTCGAACGAGTTTCCAGAAGGGATCTTCCATATCCATCGAGTTGAGTTCTTCAAGGCTGGGAGGAAATCCCTCATTCACTTGTTTCTTCGCACCGCACGCGACGTAAAACATAAGGCCCGAGAGACCTATAACGATTGCGGAGGTCCGAAAACCTTGCATTGCTGGCATCACTGCTCCCTTTATTCGAATCGAATTCGCTATTCATAACTATCGAGCTTGTTCTAGAATACATGACTGACCCAATCGTGTTCAAAAGCTGTTTTCTCATTGAGGGTGAGTTATGCGCTCTTACCAAGGTATCGTTCTCTCTTTGGGACTATCCATACTTATTCCTTATCCTAAAGCCCTGAGTCAGGAAGAAACCGCTCCGCCCGAGTCAGCGCCTACTCCAAGCAGTCCACCGAATGCAAATTCAACACCCGCGCAGGTTCCACCGACTCCTCAAAGCGCAACACCTTTGACACCAGCGCCTTCGTCTGGAGTTAAATCACCAGCACCTAAGACCCCTGGCTCAAAAGTCCCATCTAAGACTAAGTCTCGCAAAAAAGCGAAAAAGAAAATCTTAACCGATTCTCTACAAAACAAACGAGGGACTAGCGAACTTGATGCCGCGATAGTCGGTGAAGCTCAGACTCTTCCGAAAAATGTTTTTCGCGCCCGGTATATTCTCAAAACTGTCGAAGGCAGCAAAGGTTACGACAGCGCTGGAAAAGAAGAGGATCTAGGAGCCACTCTTTCGGCCGTCGGCCACGCGCTTACGCTTGAGTACGGAATTACCGACCGAATAACCTTACAAATTGTTGCGCCATACACCAGTTCAAATGAACTCGTGATCAACGCAAATAAATTCAAGCAGAGTAAAGTCTACGAAGAACAGTATTCGAAATTTATGGATGAAGTCATACCCGCTTTGGTTCAGCGAAGGGTCTGCGTGGATGCTGCCGCTTGCCGAATCGCAATTGATAGCGGTTTAGCTTTAGCCACGGCGACACCGGTAGAGCTACCAAGCGGCGAAACCGCGACTGTGGGCGCGAACGTTCCAATTCGTGATGCGATTAACAGCATAATTTTAAAATCTGTGGAACCTACCGGAGGCAAAGCCGGACTGGGTGATGTTCAGGTTGGTCTTGGCTACAACGTCTACAATTCGCCGCGCAATGTCTTAACCATCGGTCTCGGTATGCGTTTTCCCTCAGGCCTCTTCAGTAACGTTGCAAACGCTTACCGCGCGCCAGGCGCGGGATTCATGACAGGCGGGATTTTGTTTCGTTACGATCTACGGCTGACTCCTGTCGTCTTTTCTCTCAGCCATCAAGCCGAGTACAGTTTAAATAAAGCGAAACGAACACGTTCCAGCCTACTCTCGCCAAACTTCTTAAACGGCGATGACCCAACCAACGATGATCCCACAGTAGTCGGATCGGGCGATGGAATTCCGAATGAGATGATGATTGAGCGCAAAGGAATTTATCATGAGGGGTTTGCGCGCCTCAGTTACGCTCTTGGTCACATGACCAGCTATTTAAAGCCATTTGCTGTTTACGGCTATTACAACTATTCCGTCGATCCCGAGTACCACAACCTTGGCCATCTTTATAAAAAGAAGCAGGAGCTTTATACAGCAAGTTATGCCGTCAGCGCCGATGGGCTTGCTCTCACGCCGATGTTTCCGGCGAGCTTTACCTACAGACGTGATGTTGCCATCGGAGGACGTAATGCGTTCCTCGCGCCTGACTCACACCTCTTTTATTTCACGGGCTACTATAAATTTTGATATCAGTGGGAAAGCTTCTGCCAGAACTGATCCATATCGTCGGGCAGAGGCGATTTTACTTCGTAGACTTTGCCGTTTTCGGGATGTCTGAAGCAAAGACCGTGCGCGTGTAAGAGACAACGAAGGTGTCCGGTTTTCTCGATGATTCTGTCGGTCACGCCGTTCATAAACCAATCCAAAAACACATCTTCATCGGGATAAAAGAGCCGGTCACCAACCAAGTGATGGCCGGCATAGGCTGAGTGGATACGAATTTGATTGGTACGACCGGTTCGAGGGCGGGCGCGCAGCATTGAGTAACCGGCCCGTTCCTCGATGCGTTCAAAGTGAGTTTCGGCAGAGAGACCTCCCGGAACTACCCACTTTTTGATGCGAATTTCACTCGTCGCCAGATCACCAATCGCCCCGGTTTCGGTCCAGTTGGAAAGTTCGGGCACGCCGTGGGTGATCGCCAGATACTCTTTTTGAACCGTGCGATCCATAAGCGCAAAGGATAGCTCCTTGCGGGCCTCATTGGTCGCTCCGCAAAGAACGATACCTGAGGTCTCGCGATCGAGGCGATGGACAGCGGCCCATTCTGGACCGACTTCTTCTTTGAGGAGTTCGGCAAAGGTATTTTTTTTGTAAGCGCCGTTCTCATGCATAGGCAGAGGCGCGGGCTTGAAAACGGCCATAACAGGACCAACCCGCCATATTGGATAGATGTCGCGATTGACTTCGGGCTCAACCGTTTTAGGATGGTAGAAAGAAAGGGACTGTCCAAGCCTAAGCTTATAGGCTCGATCGACAGGGCTCCCATCGACTAAAACCTCGCCCATATTGAGACGCTTCACCCAGGCGGCACGGGACAAAAAAGGGAAGTTTTTCGCGAGATAGAGGTCTGCGCGCTCACCGGCTTTTTCCGGGCCAATAGGCCGGCCAAGCGATCGAAAGCTCGCGTCGTCTTCTGGATTTTGGTCTGGACTTTTAATCATTTGCCTTTAGAGTGAAGAACTTCACGGTTATGAAAGCCTAGGGAGACGCTTCTAGCACAGTATGAGCCCAAACGGAATCAAAGTCATAGCGACCAATAAGAAAGCCTTCCACAACTACGAAATCGGTGAGACGTGGGAAGCTGGAATTGCGCTCCGCGGTACTGAAGTCAAGGCCTTGCGGGACGGACGGGTTAATCTCGGCGATGGCTGGGTGAATATCACCGATGATAACGAAGCGATCCTGATGGAGATTCAAATCGGTCTCTATGCTTTCGGTAATCTCAACAATCACGAAGAGCGACGCAATCGCAAACTCCTATTGAACTCCCACGAACTCACGCGGCTTGCTAAGCAGGTGAACGAAAAGGGTTTGAGTATCGTTCCGATTAAAATTTATTTTAAAGGCAGTCTTGTGAAAGTCGAGATCGCGATCGGCCGCGGTAAGAAGTCCCACGACAAACGCGAGTCCAATAAAGAGAAAGACGCCAACCGCGAGATTGCACGCGCTATGCGTTCGAGAAGTCGCTGAGTTTTCTTATTTCTTATTGAGGGATGAACCCGATTTTTTCTCTTTGAGAACATCGATTCTGCGCGGCTCCGCGCCGCCAGCAACGGTCCAGATCTCCTGCACGACTCCGCTGCTTAAATCGCTAACCATCAAGGCAACCGATCCATCTTTGAGGAAGTTCGCAGAGCTGAAGTAGCTGTTGGCGTCGAGCGTCTTATACGTCTTCAAATCCTTACCCGTGAAATGAAGAACCGACTTTAGACTCCGCCGCATGGAATCCTCTTTGCCAAAGACTAAAATCTCTTCGCTTTCAAATCGACCGTTGATCGCTACCGTCGCGCTTTGAAAGCCTGCGGGCAAAGTGAGATCTACCACTTTATTCTCATCGCCTGACCAGCCTTTAAAATAGCCGATCTGAAGAAGTTGGCCATTGGCTATGGCAATGGCAAACTTGTCTTTTTCTCGAATAAGCCGGGCCTGCGGTCTCAACTTAAGTTTATCGCTCGCTACCTTTTTGTTAGCGATGAATCGGCCGAGTTCGTTCGTATCAGGAAAATAGTTATAGAGAACAACCGGCGGCGAAGTCTTAAGATACAAGGGACGCGTGCCGCGCGGAAAGGATTCAAGAGAGCGGCTTTGATTGGATGAGAGATCTTTTTCTGCAATAGAACCTTTGTCAAGATCGGCAAGGATGATATTCGTATCGCTCGCGACAAGACCATAGTTGGCGCTTGGGAAGGAAGGAACGACCTTTTGCTCCAAGGGTTTCAGCGCCGTCCCTGTGGTCACGCCTTCACCGCAATCAGCTTTCCCATTCGTAAAATCCAGGATAGTGATCGCCTTCGCGTCTTTACCATGCGAAATCAGGCTCACCGATTTTCCAGCTTTAAAGCCTGCAATGCGCTTCGTTTTCCCTGCTTCTAGGTCAGCCTCGATGAGATAAGCGGTAGCCGCGCCCGTGTCGGTTGGCATTTTCGGTGAGGTAAAATAGAGCTTTTTATTGATTTCGAGCAGGTTCGAATCAAGCGGCGTTGCGATATAATTTGAACATGGCGGCAGAGGTTTGGATGCAGCGACTTGCGGTTTAGCTTCGGCTATCGGTTTGACCACTGCGGCCGGTTTAACTTCAGCGGGCGCTTTTGAAGGAGCTTCCCCTTCAGGTGCTGGTGGTGGCGGTGTTTGCGCATTGACGTTGAGAGCAAAAGGAAGACTCAAAACAACTGCGAAAATACCGGCCCGTAACTTCATACCCCGACCACTCCTGGCTGTCCAAGTTCGTGCACCCCGATCTCTTTAGCTATGCGATAAATCTCGCGTGGCCGGGGCGCTCCTGGATCTCGTTGATACTTAGGAAAGAGCAGATACCCACTCTCCCGACTGACTAAAGGATTTGAGCCATGAACCCCAAGCACATCACCCTTTTTAACTTTTTGAAAGTTATAAAGACCTTCGTGCAGATCCATGCCTTCTTCATAGAGTTCTATGGTTTTCCAAGTATACATCGGACTTGTAGAAGTGGCTGCCTGATATTTCCCAGCTAGCGTTTCCGTCACGTAACGAATGGCTCCGAGCGCAGCCGCCAGCCCAACTGAGGTTTGGTAGGCCTCAAACCCCTTTTGCCCAAGTTCTACAGTGATACCAACACCACCTGAGTAATTGACGAACTCATCGGTGCACATACCATCCAGGGAAAAAGGTTTGCCCCAGTGAGTCACGACACAGACTTCACCGCACGCCGCCCGAGCAAATCTCATCCCAGCTTCGGCATAGGGAAAAATGAAGAAAGGTTTTTCGCTGCTTTCGATAGTCTGATGAAAATCGAGGAAATAATCGGTGTCTTTGAGTAGGGGCGTGAGTTCGAGAGCACGCTTAGCTTCAAGAGTCGATTCATCTTTGGCTTTAAAGCTTCGATTGAGATCGGCCTCAAGAAAACGTCTATTTTCAAGACTTGCTTGGTAATTGCCCAGAGAGAATGCGAGTGGGATCTCAGGTTTGACGACACCGGATTCCATGAGTTTCAGACACTCGATCAAGGCGCTTATCCCCCCGACCTCGTTCCCGTGGGTCACGGCTTGAAATGTAAGGGCTGTCGACTTTCGAGGCTTATGAGTAAGTTTGGAAGGAGACCAGCGATAGGCGTACGGGGCGATTTTCTCGACCTGACCCGCGCCCTTCCATTGGCTTAATAGACTATCAAAGCGGTTTATGCTCTCAGCGATCAATTGTTTCATGGTCCTAACTCCTGCCACGGCATTCCTTAGGACTACTTTACTCACTCACGCCTCGCAAATGGAAAGCTCATGCATGTCAATCGGACGGTTTAAGCGCTGGCAATAGAAAAGTAAAACTTATGAGGCGCTGCGGCTCGACTTCGCAAGTTGGGCTTCGATCAGCTCTTTAGTCTTAAGACCTTTATCAAACTTGGGATTCAGTTCAAGACAACGTTTGACGTAATCTAACGCGATCTCAAAATGAACGCGGTTTTTATAACCGACATGCGCGAGAGCAATATTGTAGAGTATGCGATAATTTTCTTTATGCTTAGGAAAGTATTTCAGCGCGCGCTCGTACTCGAGCAAGGCGTTTTCAACTTGATTGTTCTTAGCCAGGGCCACGCCTTTGTTATTGTAGTGCCGCACAACATCGATGGGCGAAGAGGTGTCTTTGCATAGGGCGATTGCATGCTCGTCGTAGCCGAATTCCTGAAGCTTTGCAAACATCTCAAACTTCATATCCGGAACATCCGGGTTGAAGTTGATCATCTGCTTCATTTTTTCGACGGATAAATCAGGCTGCTTGGATAGAAGATAGGCCATAGCCATATCGTTGATTCGATCGATATTGTTCGGTGCAGCCTTGTCGGCCATTTCCATAAACTTCAAGGCTTCTTCCGTCTGCCCGAGCTTGAGCAGAAGGCGACCTTTGTTGTTTAAGGCACCTAGATTGTCCGCCTTTACGCGCAAAACGCCTTCGACCACATCGAGGGCGGGTTGCCATTGACTTTGAGCTTCATAGACTTCGCGCAGGAGATCTTGGCCTTTTATGCCCAGATCCTTCAAGTTGGATTTGACGTAATCTATGGCCGCAGCCGAGGTCTTGGAGTTACTCGCGAGTTTGTAAGCCTGCTGCGAGACTTCCCAGATGCGGATGCGGCGCGAGCGATTGCTCATGGCTTTTTTCAGAACGGAAAGTATAGCTATCGGGTTCACTGGTTTGGCTATGACTTCGATGTCGTCGAGTTCGCCCATAAGTTTGTCGTCTGAGGAATCGCCTTTGTTGCGATTGCCTGACATCAGGATAAAGCCGATATTGGCCTTTTCCGGGAGTTCATGCCGACGCCATTTCTGAATCAAGACGAGGCCGGGCAATTCTTCGAATGCGATATCGATGAATACAACCGGGTAAATGGATTGGTTGAACATATAGAGCGCCGACCCGAGATCACTCGCGGAATCGACTTTGATCCCCTGCTTCTCCAAAGGACCTTTCAGTGCTTGGGCAACGGATTTATCTGCGTCTACGATCAAGATTTTCTGCGGCAACGATGTGTCCGACACGTAATACCCCATCGGCTAAATATTAGGGTCGCTCCTCGGAAATTCATTAGGTAGAGTGTATCACAACTATGACCGGACATGGGTGGCCTTCAGATTCGGGTTTTGGCCGGTTTTTAGAATTTGACTACGGAGAACTGCGTGAAGATTGGACTCAGTACGGGCGGAGGCGATTGCCCAGGTCTCAACAGTGTAATCCGCGCGATTGTTCGCTACGCCTCGGCCACGCTTGGCCATGAAGTGATAGGGATCGAAGATAGTTTCAACGGTTTGCTCGAACGTCCCTACAAGACCCGCGAGCTAACGCTTAAAGATGTTTCCGGAATCCTTAATCGGGGTGGGACTATACTCGGCACATCGAACTCGGGTAATCCGTTCAAGATGAAAGAGGGTCAAGACCCACGATCCTGCACCAAAAGTCAGAAAGTCGTCGAGGCCTATCATGAGCTTGGGCTTGACTGCATCATCGTCATCGGCGGCGATGGAACTCAGCGCATCGCCAATCAGTTTATCGGCCTGGGGCTGAACATCATCGGAATCCCTAAGACGATCGATAATGATCTGCATCAAGCCGACTTCACCACTGGTTTTGAAACGGCGGTCGAAGTCGCAAGCGAAGCTATTATTCGACTGCAGTCAACGGCCGAATCGCACGATCGTATTATGGTACTTGAGGTGATGGGTCGCCACGCGGGTCACATCGCTTTACACAGCGGCATTGCCAGCGGCGCGCATGTTATTTTGGTACCGGAGATCCCATTCGACTACAAAGCCATAGTCAGTAAGATCGAAGAACGTAAAGGCCTTGGGCATCATTACAGCGTCGTTGCGGTTGCTGAAGGGGCGTTTGAAATCGGCGGCGAAAAGGTTTATCAGACGCGGCCATCGGGCAAGAAGAATCTGGGTGGCGTAGGACAGGCGGTTGCCGATAAACTCTCGGAACTGACTGGGAGTGAATCGCGCGTCACTGTATTGGGTCATATTCAACGCGGCGGTGAACCTTGTCCTCGTGATCGAATCTTAGGAACGCTTTACGGTGTGAAAGCCGTGGATCTTGCGATTCGCAAAGAGTACTCGCAGGTGGTCGTCATGCGCGGCCACAAGTTGCAGACTGTGCCTTACGAGAGCATTGCACAGGGCTATCGGCAGCTCGAATCGGGAGATATGTATCTGGATGCCGCGGAAGCGATTGGGGTGTGTTTAGGAAGGTAGTCATTACTGAAGCAATCAATTCGATTTCGGATAAAAAGAAAGCCCGGTATGACACCAGGCTAACTTTCAGAACACTGTCATTCACAATCCGATAGGATTACGAACGAATGATACCACCACGTTTGCCATGAGGACTTTTCTTACGCTTACGCACAACACGAGCCTTTTTACCGGCGCGGAGTTTTGCAGTTTTACGTCTGTTACGGGGCGGCCGATTCTTACGAACGTTAGCCATGATAAACCTCTTTAAACAACCGATATCGAGATGAAATTTTCTTTGGAGTCAGAACCTTTCAGGCCACGACTGTCACTGCTTTGAGGCAGCTAGCAAAGAGACAGTGAAGCTAAGGGTGAGAGGCCTTAAAGTCAAGAGCTTTTTGACAAAGCAGGAAAAGCTGGTACAATCACGAACTCGATTTTTCTGCATCTTTGTACGGCAAAATTTCTATCCGTTCTGCTAAGCTCGCTCCTAGCTGAGGTCGCCCATGGAAATGTTGGCTTACTCGAAACTTGATGTGATATCTCAGAACTGCTCCCAAGAGCGCTTCTACCTGTCGCCACTGGATAAATCCCTCGAAGCGCAAACCGTTGAGGTCATTCAAAATACCCTCATTCAGTTGCAAAGCGTCGGTGCCGAACTCGGCGCGACCAAGCGCAAGCTTTCATCGTTTCATGAAGCCTACACCAAGCCGGGTACCATCTATCTCGTGTTGATCGACAGTCTGACATCCCGCGTGGTCGGCGGCGTGGGTATCGTTCCGTTTGCCGGACTTGATCCATCCGAAGGCATAGGCGAGATCCGCGAGCTTACAGTGGATAATTCGTATCGAAGACAAGGCCTCGGATTGCGCCTGCTTCAGGCCGCTTTTGATACCGCCGTGGGTCTGCAGTACAAACGTTTATACCTGGAGGCGACTGAGCACATGGTGCCCGCCGAGGCTCTCTTTTTGCGGTTTGGTTTTCGGCCGGTGGCAATTCATCAGAAGAATTCAAAGAAGAGAAAAGACCCTCTCATACGGCAGACTGGACAGCCTGCGTTTTTTGTATGGGAGGATCCGAGTGAAGATCTTAGAAGCGGAAACGAGCCGCAGCATTCACAGACGTGACGTTGATTTGCTGATCGTCCTCTCCACCAGCTGGAGCATCATCGAGACTTAAGTTGTAGATGCGATAATTCACACCAACTAGAAAATCAAGATTGCTATTCGCGGGGAAGACAACATCGTAGCCAACCATCGCGACTGTACCATCAAAGTCGCCAAGGTCAAGGGTGGCACCATTCCCACTGATTTCGGCCTCGCCGTTAGCGATACCAAATCCTAGTCGGAACATACCGAAACTATGACCGCCAAGGCTGTAGCCGTAACCGATCTTACCCATCGCTATTAGACCAAAATCAACCTCAGCATCGGCACCGCTATCACCAAACTCAGCTTTACCGGTCGATAATTCCAAACCAAATTCTATGCGATTCCAGGTATCACGCGGCATAACATAACCGATGTCGGCACCCATAAGGTAAGCCGTTCCGTTATCATCCGAACCAACGCCATGCGCTTGACCCAAATTCAAAGCCAAACCAGCATATCCACCGCCGACGTTACGATCGACCGGATCATCGCTTTGAGCGAAAGCCGTTACCGGCGCCAACAAACACAAAGAAGCCAAAACGACGCGAAAATTCATGGAAAACTCCTAGCGAGGCTTATCCCCTTACAATTGTGATAGCGCACTGGAATAGGCTTGCCAAGCTTTCCCATTTGAAATACTGTTCTCGCCCTATGTGCTATTCGGTTACGAGTCGAGAGGAAAACACAAATGGCTTCTCCTACTAAAAAATCTAAAATCCGTCGCATCATGAACAAAGCTCGCGCCGGTAAAAAACGCAAGAATCACATCCGCGTCCACGGTTCAACGGCTCCAAGCCTCAAGTTGAACGTGCCAAACGCGAACGAAAAAGCCCAAGCAGCTGCTGCACAAGCTTAATTCAGATTCTAAGAGCCATCGATTTTGAGATGGTTCGTGTTGAGAGTCGAGGAACTTTCGCCTTTGATCCGAACCTACGGATTAAAGGTGAAGGTTCCTTTATTCATTTTGCGAATTATCTGGCACCTCTCCGCAATTCCCCTTAATTTCCTTTGCACCGCCCGTTCACACAGTTTTATAGTGGCCCTTTCCTAAGTGCCCGGATTGGGAGTCATCCACGTGACAACAAGCGATCTGCATGTAGAGCTAAATTCCGACGCCCTAAAAGGTCGATTGATCGACGTGATTGTCTCCGGTTCCATCGGAGCCGTCGAGAGCGTACGTTTTATCCGAGCTTTGAGACGACTGGGCGCTGACGTTCAACCTTGGCTAACCAAAGGCGGCGCATTGTTCACGACCGAGACGGCGCTTTCCTGGGCCGCCGCACGTCCCTGTCGCGTGACCTTTGAAGGCACCGCTTCGCATATCTCTCTTGGTGATGCCTGCGTGATCGCTCCCGCTTCTGCCTCCATACTCTCGCGCATCGCAGCTGGATCAACCGATACTCCAGCCTCCGCGCTTATCGCGTCCTATCTCGGTATGAAGAAGCCTGTGTACCTCGTAGCGAATATGCACGACAGCATGTTTGAGTCGCCCTTTGTCCAAGAAAATTTCCGCAAGGTGAAAACCTACTGTCAAGTTTTGGAAGCTCGTCGTGAAGAAGGGAAACAGAAGTTTCCTGAGCCCGCTGTACTCGCCGATGAGATCGCCCATCGTTTCAACCATCGCGTCGATCAAATTTTGGTCACCATGGGAACGACTCGCGGTTATATCGATGATGTCCGTTATATCTCTAACTACTCCTCGGGCGCCCTCGGCAGCCGAATTGCGGAAGAATTTTATCGCCAAGGATTTCAGACTTCGGTCGTTCAAGGGCCATGTCCGATCAAACCAAAAACGTATACCAAGCTTATTCCCGTCGATACCAACGAGCAAATGGGCAAAGCGGTCCTCGACGTTGAGGAACTCGGGATTCAAGGCGCAGTGTTTGCTGCCTCCGTTCTCGACTTTGTTCCTACCGAACGGAAAACGGGAAAGATCCGATCGAGTGAGGCTCTACAGGTGAACTTTGAAGCGACGCCTAAGATTATCTCTTCAGTTACAACGCCCCTGCGTTTTAAAGTGGGATTTAAGCTTGAGTCGGCTCCGGCATCGACTGAGCTTGCTCAGCTTTATTTGAGTAAATACAGTCTTACTCACCTCGTGATGAATCAGCTGCAAAATGTTTCCGCCGATTCTCATCTCGCCGACATCTGGCGACCCGAGCAAGGCCCAATAAAAGCCGTCGCGGGCAAAGAAGCTATCGCACGTGTCCTCGTCTCTGATGCAAAAGCACTTTTGGGATAATCGAATGTTGAAGTATGTGCTCGCCGGATATTTCTGGATCTTGTTTCTTGGAACCACAGCCGTATTATTTACCTGGGACTGCCTGGTTTACGCCTACCACAGATTGTTTCGTCCCGAAAAACTATCGGAAGCCTGTCACAACGTTGCCGTTCTTTGGGGCCGAACGCTTTTCGCTTTAGGACCTGCGTGGAGTCATGAGGTGCGCGGTCGCGAGAACCTACCGGCCGACAACGCTCCTTATGTGATGGTAGCAAACCATACGAGTTCGGCTGATATTTGGGCATTATTTCTGGTGGGTGGACAGTTTCGCTGGTTATCCAAAGACGCGATGTTCAAAATTCCTCTGGTTGGTCAGGCGATGCGATGGGCGGGTTATGTTTCGGTCACGCGCGGCAATAAGCAGTCTCAGTACCAAGCTGTGGAAACCAGTCGCGAATGGATACGCCGAGGCATTTCCATGACGTTTTTCCCCGAGGGAACACGCAGTGATGATGGGCGCGTGAAAGAATTTAAGTCTGGGGCTTTCAAGCTCGCGCAGGAGGAGAACGTGATGATCGTTCCCGTCGTTCTTCGCGGCACACGCGATATGCTCGTAAAGAATTCCGGCTTTCCAAAGAAGGCTCACCTCGATATCGAAATACTGCCCGCCGTTCGCTCGCTGCCGAATGAAGATGTGAAGGATTTCGCAGAACGCGTTCGCCTGATGATCGCGAGCAAACTCTCGACTTACAACTAAGAGGTTATCGTGGCGAATACAAAAGAGCCTGATCACGAAGACCTTGGGAGTCTGATCGAACTCCAGGACGCTCTAGCCGCTTTAAAGAACACTGAGGAAGTCTTGGCCTTCACTCAGGATCTTTGCACACCGAGTGAATGGCGAGCCATGTCCGAACGCTGGCGGGCCGTTCAGCTTGTGCAAAAAGAGGTGCCTTATCGCCGAATTTGCGAACTCACGGGTGTCAGCACTGCGACCGTGACCCGCGTTGCGCGTGCTCTCAATGAAGGCACCGGATATAGAACCCTTCTGACACGCCTCCTCCGCCGCCGCAGCTAACACTTCGACTTCGCTGAAAATTCGTTTTTGGGCCTTGACGCCTGGAGACGATCTGCGTATTTGTGTTTTAACGTGTTAAAACGTTAAAACGATCGAAAGGGAGACCTCATGCATCAACTTCATCCTTTAGCGCCATCAGGTCTCTCACTTTCACACAGGAAAATCTCATGCCGAGCCTCAATTTAGCTATTCAAAAGTCTGGTCGCCTGTCAGGCGATTCCATCTCCTTGCTCAAACGCTGCGGCCTGAACTTTGACTCCCCAGAGGGTCGCCTCATCGTTCCTTGCAACGACTTTCCCCTTAATCTCCTTATGGTTCGCGACGATGATATTCCCAGCTATGTGAGTCGTGGGGCCTCAGATCTGGGAATCGCCGGATTGAATGTAATCGAAGAAGCTCGTCTGAGCGGCCTCGCGCCTGAAATGACTATCCTCCGAAAGCTAGGATTTGGCCGCTGTCGTCTATCGATTGCGGTTCCAAACGCCTTCAATTGGGAGGGCGTAAGCTCGCTGCAAGGTCTTCGTATTGCTACATCCTACCCGTCCTCCCTAGAAAACTATCTTCGCCGCCAAGATATTCGAGCGGAGATTGTTCCTATGACCGGCAGTGTAGAAATAGCGCCAGGGATGGGCATGGCCGACGCCGTCTGCGATCTCGTTTCGAGCGGCGCAACTCTGCGCTCGAACGGTCTGACAGAAGTTCTGACGGTATATGAAAGCGAAGCAGTTCTGATCGGGCGATCGAGCTGCAAGGAGACCGATCGACTGCTCCTTCGCATCGATGGCGTTTTAAAAGCCCAGCATTCCCGTTACATCATGATGAATTCAAGTCGAAGCGCGATCGAGACCATTCGCTCCATTGCTCCTGGTTTATCCCAGCCAACCGTCATGCCACTCGCGGGAGATTCGGGTCGCGTCGCCATCCATATGGTTTCCAGCGAAAATATTTTTTGGGAAACCTTAGAGAAACTCAAAGCAGCGGGCGCCGAAGACATACTGGTGCTTCCCATTGAAAAGATTATGATGTAAGGCGGCAGGCGAGATGAAAAGGCTAACATTTAGCGAGATTTCAAATTATTCGCGGCTTCGCGGCGATCGTATAATCGATCGAACACGCGCAAACCAAGTCCGCGACATACTTTCTTATGTGAAGACTTCGGGCGACGCTGCGCTTACAGAATTAAGCCTAAAGTTTGATGGAGTCGATTTTTCCGAAGTTACGGTTCCTAGCGAATTGAGTTTTGACGACTTCGCACTATTAAAAGCTCTCAAGGTCGCGTCCGATAACATCAATGCGTTTCATAAGCCTCAGCTTCGCAGCGATTATAAAATCGAACTTGGTCGAGGACTCTTTCTTCAGCGATTGATTCGACCTATTTCTCGAGTCGGGTTTTATATTCCAGGCGGCAGTGCCCCTCTTATATCGACTCTTATGATGCTGGTGATTCCAGCCAAGCTTGCAGGCTGCAAAGACTTTGTGCTCTGTACCCCGCCTTCTGCTCAGGGTATTGATCCTTCTCTGCTGCTTGCCGCACGATACTTTGGAATTGACAAAATTTATGCCTTGGGTGGCGCACAGGCTATCGGAGCCATGGCCTACGGCACTGAGACCATTCCCAAAGTGGACAAGATATTTGGCCCAGGAAACTTCTTTGTGAACGAGGCCAAACGTCAAGTTTCCACAGATCCCAATGGAGCTGCCATCGACTTGCCCGCTGGACCCTCGGAAATCATGGTTGTCGCTGAGGCAGGAGCCAACGCGCGATTTATAGCCAGTGATCTATTGAGCCAGGCCGAACACGATGCTGAAGCACAGATCATCTTTGTCAGTCTCGACTTAGACCTGACCGAGAAAGTTCTGAATGAAATCCAAAGTCTCGTCGGTACTTTATCGCGACAAACTACGGCTATGGCCGCTTTGGAAAAAGCTATTTTTGTCGATGTCCGGGCGAAGAACGAAGCTCTCGAAATCACCAATGCCTTTGCCCCTGAGCATTTGATTCTCCATGTAAATGATTCAGAAGCGTGGTTGCCTGAAATTGAAAATGCAGGCTCGATCTTTTGCGGTCCCTACTCACCCGAGGTCGCAGGAGACTTTGCCAGCGGAACCAATCACGTCTTGCCAACCGATGGCGCCGCTCGGGCCTATAGCGGATTAGGTGTCGAAAGTTTTCAAAAAACGATAAGCGTGCAGACTTTATCCAAAGAAGCATTCCTTGACCTTGCGCCTACTCTTTTGACTTTCGCTGCGAAAGAAGGCCTAGATGCTCACGCCTTGGCTGTTAAGGTCAGACTTCAAGAAGCAGGAGAGATAAATAATGAAAACAACTAATCCCCTCTCCTACTTTCGGCCGTCTATTCTTAAGATGAAGGGCTACTCATCGGCAGCGCGAGAAGGCGAAGCCGTATCGATGAAACTCGATGCCAACGAGAGTCCTTGGAGCTATTCAGACGATGGATATAACCTTTATCCGCCACCGCAGCCTAGAGAACTGTTAGAACGAATCGCAAAACTGAATCAAATTCCGCCGAATACTCTGTTGATGACACGGGGCATCGATGAAGCGATTGATCTTTTGATCCGAAGCTTTTGCGAGCCCTACAGCGATAGCATTCTTATCCAGCCTCCCACCTACGGCTACTACCAGGTGGCTGCCGAAGGCCAAGGTTGTTTGATCGAAAAAGTTCCTCTGTTAGAAGACTTTTCACTCGATCCCGCTTTGTTTCAAAAGAAATCCTCTAAGATCATCTTTATCTGCAACCCGAACAACCCGACAGGAAATCTTTTCTCTCGATCGAAAATCCTTGAGATCGCCGCTCAGTTCGAAGGGATGGTTGTTGTTGATGAGGCCTATATCGAATTCTGCGAGGGCAGCAGTGTTCTTGATCAGATTTCAGAATTTCCAAACCTTATCGTTATGCGAACCTTCTCGAAAGCGTGGGCCTCAGCTGGACTTCGCGTGGGTTGGATTGCTGCAAATCCATCGGTTATTGAAGTCCTCAACAAGGTCATTGCTCCTTACCCAATCAGTCAACCGTCACTTCAAGCTCTCGAGACGCGCCTAGCCCCAAGCGGGGTCGATTCGATGCGCTCAGGCGTCCAGCAAAATGAAAATCTAAAGGCGGACATGATTCGCCAGCTTAAAGACATCAAGGGCGTTCTAAAAATTTTCCCGTCATCCACCAACTTTTTGCTTGTGAAAGTCCGTGATCCCTCGAGTCTTTGTCTCGAACTCAGAAAACAAGGTATTAGTATTCGTGATCGATCACAAGACGTCCCTGGGACGGTTCGCATTACGGTCGGTGATAAAGAAACAAACAGCCAATTACTCGATGCTCTGAGGTTGCTACTGCCATGAAAAAACTTTTATTTATCGATAGAGACGGAACTCTACTGGACGAACCCGCCGATCAACAAATTGATTCGCTGGATAAAGTTTCGTTTGTAAAGAATGCAATTCCATCTCTGCTTTTGCTCAAAGCCAAGGGCTATCGATTTGTTATGGTGAGCAACCAGGATGGACTGGGAACTGAATCCTTTCCTTCTGAAACATTTGAGCCGTCGCAAGCTCTCCTGCTTCAAACCCTAAAGAGCTGCGGCATCGAATTCGATGACATCGTGATATGCCCCCATTTTGCAGCCGATAAATGCGCCTGCCGAAAGCCTTCGACAGGCCTTTTGAAGTCTTATATTCGAGAAGGATTTGATTACGAGAACAGTGCCGTAATCGGCGATCGGGACACTGATCTTGAACTCGCCGAAAGACTCGGCGTGCGAGGCTTCAAGCTGTCGGGGGAAAATCAGTGGACAGATATCACTGCTGCGCTAGGCCAACCGTCACGCAAAGCTGTTCGTATGCGCAAGACGCGCGAAACATCGATAACGGTAAAACTTGATCTAGACACCTTTACGCCGCCGCGCATTAGCACCGGTCTTCGCTACCTCGATCACCTTTTGGAACAAATCGCCTATCACGCGTCTTTTGATGTTGAGATCGAAGCAAAAGGGGATCTGGATGTCGATGATCACCACACGATAGAAGATATTGCCTTGGCGTTCGGCGAAGCCTTGAGACAAGCTCTCGGGGATAAGTGGGGCATAGAACGATTTGGCTTCACTTTGCCGATGGATGAATGCCGGGCCGAATGCTTGCTGGACCTCAGTGGGCGACCTTACAGTCTCTACGAGGCGAAATATTCGCGTGATAAAGTCGGAGATGTTTCGACAGAAATGCTGACCCATTTCTTTCGATCCCTAGCGGATGGCATGCGCTCAACGATTCATCTGACAATGACTGGGGAGAATAATCACCATATCGCCGAAGCAGGATTTAAGGCGTTCGGGAGAGCCTTGGGACAAGCGATCCGCATCATTCCCAGTCACGCTCTGCCAAGTTCCAAAGGTCAATTATGATAGCTGTCATTCCCACAACGGGCTCTAACATTTTCTCCATAGTGAATGCTTTGCAAAAGCTTTCCCAAGATATCGTCGTCACGGAAGATCCTGAGCTGATCAGAAAAGCGAGCAAGGTGATACTCCCCGGAGTTGGGCATGCGCGTTCAATGATGGACAAACTTCAAAAAGCGGGACTCGCCGAAGTTATTCCTACGCTGACGCAACCCGTGCTTGGCATTTGCCTTGGGATGCAAATCCTCTTTGAACACTCCGAAGAGGGTGATACCAAGACTTTAGGCGTGATACCAGGCAGGGTCAAACGCATCCCATTTACCGAATACTCCTTACCTCACCTCGGCTGGAATAAGCTTGAGGACGTGGAACTCGGTTCGTGGATCGCACCCTTTCGCGATGAACATTTTTACTTTGTTCACTCCTATATGGTGGAACAAGGCCCTTGGGTGAAAGCCTCGTGTGACTACGGACTTTTGGTTCCTTCAGTCATTCAGTGGCAAAATTTTTACGGAACACAGTTTCACCCAGAACGTTCAGCACGCGTCGGTGAAAAGCTCCTACAGAGGTTTTTATGTCTTTAGACTTCAAAATAATTCCTTCGATTGATCTGCGAAACGGCCAGTGCGTGCGACTCGTGCAAGGAGATTTCGAACTCACGACACGCTACGACCAAGATCCGCTCGAAATTGCACTGCAGTATCAGAGTGAAGGCGCCGAATTTCTGCACCTAGTCGATCTCGATGGTGCGTTAACGGAGTCGCCAAGCCAACGCTCCTTTATCCAGAATATGGTCAGCAAAACGAATATGCGCGTCCAGGTCGGCGGCGGCATTCGAACGGTGGATCAAGCCAAGTTTTATTTCGACGCAGGCGTAGATCGCATAGTCTTAGGGAGTTTGGCGGTTCAGGACCCCTTCGCTGCAAGCCAAATCATCGAACTCTTCGGGCCCGATCGCATCACCTTAGCCTTTGATTTTCGTCAGATTAATGGCGAAATCCGGCCTACCGCCTTCGCTTGGAAAACCGATGTGGCGCTCTCGCCAACCGAACTCTTTGGACTCTATAAGGACTGGGAAGACCTCGAATTTCTATGTACCGACATACTTCAGGACGGTCGCTTAAAGGGGATTCGACGCGATTTTTATCAAGAACTCTTGCAGGCCAGCGGGCATAATCGCATTGTGGTATCGGGTGGAGCAGCCTCACGCGAAGACATCACTCTAGCGAGATCGATGGGTTTGCGCGGGATCATATTAGGCAAAGCCCTCCTTGAAAAACGGATATCCCTGCAGGAGGCCTTATGCTGACCAAACGTGTGATTGTGTGTCTCGATGTGAAAATGGGCCGCGTTGTGAAAGGCGTTGGTTTTCGCAATCACGAGGATATGGGTGATATCTGTGAACTGGCGGAGCGTTACGTCGCGCAAGGCGTCGATGAATTAGTGTTCTACGACATCACCGCGAGCGCCGATCGCACAAAAGTGGATAAATCTTGGGTAAATCGTGTCGCAAAACTACTCAATATCCCTTTCTGCGTCGCGGGCGGCATCGATTCGGTTCAAGTCGCAGCCGACATTTTAAATGCAGGCGCCGATAAAATATCGGTGAACTCGCCCGCGCTCGCACGGCCTGAGCTTATCAACGAACTCGCTCAGGAATTCGGCTCGCAAAGCATAGTTGTCGGCATTGATTCAAAAGAAGTGAATAACTCGTGGTGCGTGTGGCAATTCACCGGCCGCGAGGAAACCGCGAAAACCAGTGGCTATCTGACCTCCGATTGGATGCAAGAAGCGGTCGAACGGGGCGCGGGCGAAATCGTTTTGAACTGCATGGATCGTGACGGCCATAAAAATGGTTTCGATATTCGGCAACTCGCCTACATGCGCGCTCTGTGTCCAGTTCCTTTGATTGCCTCCGGCGGAGCTGCCACGCCCGAAGACTTTGCAGAAGTCTTTGCCTTGGCAAAAGTCGATGGAGCGCTTGGCGCGGGAGCCTTTCACCGCAAAGAAATTACGGTCGCTGATGTCAAACGCAGATTAATCCTAGGAAACTTTCCTGTGAGATTCGAAGAGGGGTATAGCGGTTATGCGTGAACTCGACTTTAGCAAAGGCGATGGGCTCATCCCTGCCATCATTCAGGATCAAGCGAGCAAAAGCATACTGATGCTTGGGTATATGAATAAAGAAGCTTTGAGTCTCACGCTTGAAACTCGCAGGGTTTGCTTTTACAGCCGAAGTAAAAAAAGATTATGGGTGAAAGGCGAGACCTCAAAGAATTATTTGCAGGTTCAGAGCTGGGATGTTGATTGCGACGAGGACACTTTACTCTTTCAGGTTCAGCCTCAAGGCCCGACCTGTCACCTGGGTCGAAGCAGTTGTTTTCCAGCCGACTCGGGGGACTTTCTTCATACCCTTGAGAAAACGATACGCTCGCGTATCGACTCCACCGATACGCGTTCCTATACGAAGTCTCTGATTGATTCCGGCATTCCTAAAGTCGCCCAAAAAATTGGGGAAGAGGGTGTAGAATTAAGCCTCGCCGTAGCCTTAGGTAACAGACAGGAGATCATAAGCGAAGCGGCTGATCTTTTATTTCATACCCTGGTCGGACTTTCGTCTCAGAATGTAGCCCTTGACGAAGTCTTGAACGAACTGAAAGCCCGACACGAAAAAAAGAAGCCCCCCAGCTAAGCTAGGAGGCCTCCGAGTCATACGATAATGAAACTATTAACGTTTCATATTGATTACTTCTTCAAGCATCGAGTCGGTCGTCGTTACCGAACGTGAGTTTGCTTGGAAACCACGTTGAGTACGAATCATCTCAACGAACTGTCCTGCCATATCCACGTTGGATTCTTCGAGAGTCGAAGCGTAGATCGAGCCGCGCGTTCCTGTTTGAGCGCCACCGATACGAGGATCGCCTGATTCCTGCGTTTGAAAGAACTGGTTACGACCCGCTTTTTGCAGACCGTCAACGTTCTCAAACGTTGCAAGCGCCAAGGCTCCGAGGGTACGCTCAACACCGTTGGTATAAAGACCTTTCAATTTGCCGTCGAGATCGATGCGAAGCGATTTGATGTTACCCGCTTCGTAACCGTTCTGGCTGTGAAAGACTGTGATTGAATTTGCTGCAACCGATGTCGATGCTCCAACACCGTTACCCCCTTCAGTCGACATGTTCTTACCGAAGTCGACTTGAATCTTCTGATCAGCAACCGCACCTTTCGTGAAGTTTGCACCGATATCTTCGGTTTCTTCGGAAAGAAGGTTGCCCTTCGGATCAAAGCGAACCGTTCCCTTGCCGATTTCTTTCAAGGCCGCGCCGTCGCCATCGGTCACTTCTTTACCATCGACGGTCTGATGATACTCCCAAGCGATGCCTTCATCCGCCGGAACGCGTTTGAAGTAAGTGGTCATTGCGTGTTTGTTACCTTGACTGTCGAACACGTTCACCGTGTTAACGAAGTCTGAGGTCTTAACCGGATCATTGATATCGAAAGGAACCGTTTCATTGATTTCGGTACGACCGTCGAGGTTGACGTTCAACACGACTTTTTCCGTCGACTGAGGCGGAAGATTGTTAGTGACGAGCCGAATATCGGATAGACCAGGCGCGAGCTTTCCGTCTTTGTCTGCCGCATAGCCTTGGAGGTGGCCACCGGCAGTATCGGAAAGGAAACCGTCTTTATCGAAGTTGAATGCACCGACGCGTGTATAGAATTGTCCACCCGCTTCGGCTTTTTCACCCTTAGGGTTATTCACGATGAAGAAACCCGAGCCTTGAACGGCAAGGTCTGTAAGACGATCCGTTACTGTCAAACCGCCTTGAGTGTGAATGGTACGAACATCGCTTACTCGCGCACCACGACCAATTTGAGCTGATCCAGTCGAACTCATTGTGTCTGATGAAAGCAGATCGTCAAATTCCACGCGATCATACTTAAAACCTTTGGCGTTTGCGTTTGCCAGGTTGTTTGCCACAACCGACATACTGTCCGACATAACGTTCATGCCGGTCACACCAGTATAAAGAGCCTGAGTAATTGCCATAAGCACCTCCAAAAACACGCGAGCAGTCTTTTCATCTATAAAAAGATTAACACGGTGATCCGGGGTAAGAAGAAATCTGTGGAAATGCAGACATTGAGGGGGTTAGGGCAGAAAAAGCTGGGCAGGATTGAGACCTGCCCCTGGGGTATTACCGAAGATCAACCAACAGCTTTGAGCTTGTATTGTCTAAGAGTTTCGGCGCCGTCTGGATTATTCGCCAACCACTGCTTATACTCTTCCGGCTGAAGCTTAGGCGAAGGAACTCCGTCTGGACGCGGATTCTCAATAACGTCTTGCCAGCCTGCGTGAAGGGTTCTAAGAATGCCTTCAACCGATTTCAAGCACTCGATATCGTTATTGATGTTAC
>JAZKGL010000338.1:0-10959 GCA_040385935.1 Bdellovibrionota bacterium | reverse complement strand
CTTTGCGTCCTAACTACAGGATGCTCGGTAATTTATTGCCGAGAGGATGTCACTAAAAACAAATTCAAAATCCAAACCGACTCAAAAATTCTTTCGACTCAGCCGAACTCAAATCTACATAAGACGACTCACCGCGTGCGAAGATGCCACCAGTTCCCCCGCCAGAGGCAATCCCAATCAGCTCACCATTCTGAATCATCGGTCCACCCGAATCACCGTTACCCGCCGACGAATCCTCGCCAGTAGCCCCTCCCGAATTATCTTTAGAAACACCCGAGATATTTAAATAACCATCTTTCACACTATCGATCAGGTTGTTACCAAGTCGTTTTTTATCGTCACCACCTTTACCAAATAGACCCATATTATTGTAGCCATATCCCAGAATCTGAACAGCATCACCGACATTTGCACCCGCATGGTTGATTTTCAAACGACCGCGAACACGCTCGCCTGCACGGGCCGGTGGAAAACGAACAATCGCAAGATCATATTTATTGAAACCCTTTTTATTTTCCCAAGCTTTATTTCGATACGCCTCGAGCGCTTCGGTAACCGAGCGAGTCAGCTTAGGGTCCGTTGTGTGATCTGTAATCTCAAACACAACCAAATTCGGATTCACCATCTTACCTGTGCTGTCGGAATCTTCATCGCCAAGGCAATGCGCGGCTGTGATCAGCGTCACATCATCAATCCAGCTGGCGGTGCAAGTTGCAGCGCCTAGGAATTTTCCATTTTTATCCAGAATACGACGAAGCAAATTCACCACAGCTGGATACTCTGTCTCTTCGATCAAAACGCCGTTGGTAATTTTTGAAGAGGAGTTTTGCGGACTCGCTCCACACGCAGACATCAATCCAAGGCATACAAGTAAGGCCGGCAACTTTTTCATTGAGAACTCCTGACGATTATTTAATTGGTCTTAAAATGCTATTCAAAGAGCAGGCAAGGATTCGCCATAAACCAAAGGCCAGAGCCATTCCCCGAAGGCGTCGACGCGGGCCCCATACGATTCGACCAAACACGTCTTTGCAGAGATCGTGTCATTGCTTCCCGAGACGACTCCAATCAACTCCAGCTGACCGTTACGCGTGGCAAATATAGGCCCACCCGAATCGCCCTTACACACTTGAGCGGTCGATTCATCTTTAGGTTTCGGCAGAAAGATCTTGAGCTTCTCGACCTTTCCAACGACGTTATTGCCTTTTCTCTTGGTTCCATTAAACGATGCGACGTCCTGTGCGTCCGCATAACCGTAACCCACAACAAGAACCGGCTCACCCGACGTAGGCGCGCTCTTTGCAAGTGCGATAGGTTTGAGTGACAGTGATTGATCAAGCTTCAGGACGGCAACATCGTTACTTACTCGACCGAACCAGTCGGAGTACCGTGGGTGAGATATCACTTCAGTCACTTGGGCTGCCGTCGATCCACCATTAAATTGAATACGTAAATCGGCTGGGCGAGAACTCTCTCCATCGAAGCAATGAGCCGCTGATAAAGCAACGCCAGGTGCGACTAGTGTCGCTGAGCACCACTTCAAACCATCCTTAATCAAAAGACCCACGGCTTCATTGCCGTTGTCTTCAACACCTTGGTAGATAGAGGTTTGAGATTTTGTGGATTCGACAGAGCCACAAGCCAAGGTCTGGCTTAGCGCTAGTAATAGCCAAGATGGCGATGAGAAAATTTTCACGAATATCCTCCTAAGGGGATTACGGTAGCGACAGGGTCATCAATTTTTTGATTTTCATCCGATGAATAATTGCGCCGACCATAGCCTTAAGAAAAATAATTGGCTAGCCAGATAAATGTAAGGCTACAAAATTGAATGTTTAAACAGTGAGTTCGTTCGCAGGCCGAATTTATAGAAGAAAAATCAATAGAGAAAATCAACGAGTTCAATTAGCGTCGTGCTCAAACTACCCCGAGGAGATGACGTATATGTTGCCTATAGCAATGATCCTGGCTGCGAGTCTAAGCGCGCTTCCTAACGATCCTTATTACTCTGAGCAGTGGAACCTTCAAAGTCGTGGACCCTTCAAAAGCGCAGATGGCAAAGGCACGGTCCGTGGTGGTGATCACGCGCATGTGCAGGAAGCGTGGCAACTTCTTCTCGATAATAAGAAAGGCGCACGCGTCTCAGACCTTGGCAAAAGCGTGCGCATGGCGATCATCGACGATGGATTCGATATCAAACATGAAGACCTTAAAAACAAGGTTGCCGCCTATAAAAATTTCGGTGGACCCGTGATCGAGGGTAACTTGTTTTCGCAAACACCCAAAGATGTACACGGAACTATGGTGACAGGAATCGCAGCCGCCCAAACCGATAACGGCGTTGGCATTGCAGGAGCTTGCCCAGGTTGCGAATTGGTGTTGGCGCGTATCAGTTCAGAAAACTTTGCTCCTGGACGTGGCGAAGATTATTTCCAAGAAGTCTTTGATTGGGTCATGAAACAGGACGTGGACATCATCAATTGCAGCTGGGGTCCTGACGATGATGCCAGCCGCGAGTTTTTCGCTCGCCTCATCGAAAAGCTTGCGAGCGAAGGTCGTGGGGGCAAAGGCATTATCTTAGTGGCGGCGGTTGGCAACGATGGCAAAGATATTCAATCCGATGTTCTCGCCTCGCAACCTTCCGTGATAGCCGTTGGTGGAAGCAATAGCCTTGGTCAACGCTTGACCTTTAGCCGACACGGCGAAGCTCTGGATTTGCTGGCTCCTATCGCAGGTGGCGAAGGGAAGATAGGTGCCTATATCGATCGTATCTGGACAACAGACAACTTTCTTGCTCCGCCTTGTCTGACTGAAGGCGTCAAGCCAACGACTGGCTGCAGCGACCAAGCAGGCCTCACGCCGACTTCCCCCATGGCGGGAGGTGACGGATGGATGGGTAAATATTCGTACCGGTTTTCCCACACGTCTGCAGCCGCGCCTTTAGTCTCCGGAGTTGTGGGATTGATCCTCACCGCTAATCCAAGTCTCACGGCCCGTGAGGTTGAATCGATTCTACACGAGTCGGCCGATAAAATAGAACCCGGTGCCGCTCGCTATGATAGCGAGGGATTTAGTCCCACGCACGGGTACGGGCGAGTCAATGCGGCAAGAGCTGTAGAACTGGCTTTGGTCAAATAAAACAGCGAGAAAAGGAGGTCTAATGTGAAAGAATCGGTAGTCCCAGCACCCTGGCAATTGCAAGGCGATGGTTACATTTTCCTTCTTAAGAATGACAAAGAACTGGGCCGCAAAGATGCTCACATTCCTCCGGCGCTACTCGACCATTATCAGGGTGGTCTCAACGTGCTTATGTATGTTCGTTATTCGGCGTCGTCCGTTGGCCCTTATAACGAACTGCTCTACATTCCCGGACTCTTCGATTTTCCCAATGGCCGAACCGATCGAAGCATCACACGTATTTACGTAGACTCAACCGCTTCACTCATAGGCGGACGTGCGAATTGGGGAATTCCTAAGGAACTGGCCGACTTTTCTTTGAGCAAGGATGGCTCCGAGCTTTCGGTATCGGTCTCGGTGAAGGGAGAGCCAGCCACAGCGTTTGCCATGAAGAACTTTGGGCCATCCCTCCCCGTTTCCACACGATTCGTTCCGAAAGGACTTCGCACGCTTTCGCAACTCTACAATGATACGCTTTACACTTTTGCCTTATCGGGCAAAGGTCGAATGAGGTTTGCCAGCCTCGAACCGAAGTTCACATCTGCGAGGCTGTTTCCTGATTTGATGGAAAGAAGAGTGCTGGCGGGTGTTTATATAGAAGGTTTTGAGATAGAATTTCCAGTAGCAAAACGACTGGAGCATAAAATCCTATGAGTTCTTTCAAAAATTCGGTTGCGCGTCTCTCTCTTATGATCTTGTTTGCACTCTGTTCCTCGCAGTGCGCGAGTGTCAAGGGGGATCGAAACTCGGAAAGCAAAGCGACGAGAGTTCCCACACCCGATTTTTGTGCGATCAAAGGTCTTGAGAAGGCACCCTATCTCAGTACACTCTGGGGCGCTGAGACTGTGTCTTATCAAATCGGCGAGTTGATTCAAGATCCAAATGTTTATGGGACACCTTGGATGTCTTATCCTGTAGCCTACCGCCGCATGACGGCTGCTCGTGATATCGCGCGATGTTCGGGCGCTTTAAAAACAGACGATAAAGTCAATGTTCGTATCAATCATTTATTGTCTGATATCATGACTCGTTGGTATGTCCTGTCGGTGAAGGAATGCGCGGCAACGCAGGCGACGATAGGAACCAACGGTGGGTTCTGCCCGCTCATGAAGAAGATGAAGGATGAGAAGTACGATTCTCTATCGGCTGCCATGTCATCGACGGCTGTCTACATCAGCTCACATATCTCGCTATCACTATCTGCCATCGCGTTTGACGACGCTTTCTGGGATGAGACCGGACTTGAGCAAACGTATAATAATGGCAAGCATGATCGCGTCAACTACATGGCTGCACGAATTACTGCACTCAAACGTTATAAACCAACCTTCGATGCCTTTAATGCATTCCTCGCTAATAATTTAGCAACGGTCGGTTCTGCTCTTAAAGATGCGAACCTCCTCAGTGGCGATGTCTTGAACTTTGCCGCCGGTCTTGCACGCGTCATACCCTTTCGCGCTATAGCCTTCGGCAAAATTCGCGATGACGCTTTTAACAACGCCTTGTTGCTAGTCGATACTCTAGCACCAGAAGATCATCCGATGATTCGGACAGACCGCAGCCGCACCTATCTCAACTACGGACATTTCAATTTTGATTTTGTTTATCCAGAAAAAACTAGGGCGGTAGAGGCGAGCGCGCTGTTCAATATAGCAAACAGCGCGAATATGGAAATCTATCGACGATTGCTTGGCGGAAAGAGTTGGGACCAGGTTCAAAAAGAATTGAAGCCCAGTCCCTGAGTCGATATTAGAACTTAAAGATCCGAGGAACGATCGCTTGACGCCCGTCTGTTGAGGTCTTTTCCTCGGGTTGTAATTCAACCGTGATCGCATCAACCGTACCGACGCTTTTGCCATTCTCACTACAGTCTTCGACAATAATTTTGAGTTCGTTGTCGCCGTCTTTCAGACTACCGTAGCTGAGTGGAAACGTGTTTGGATCAACAGAACTCCACATGGTGCGAATCGGTTTCATCCAGTTACCTCGCTGCATCCAAGCTTCGTCAGAGAGCCAGCGGCCGATAATCGTTCCATTCAAATAGATCGTAGCCTTTGCATTGCGCCCCGAAAGGTTTAGGGCGAGGGGAAGAGACCACTGGTCTCTGTCCAGCCAAAGATCTTTGCGCAAAGTCCCACGAAGAACCGTGACCGCACCCTTTTCCAAAGTCAAAGGCATAACAGTTTGCGTCGCTACAGCGGGAGCAGGCTCGCGCTCGGCGCTCATTCCACCGGAGATCTGCCACTTGTCGAGTTTGATCGACCCGAGAGAGGTTCGGCCGATTAAGCCCTTCATCGCATCGTAGCCAAGACCAGGAATACGAACTTTCAGGCCAATGACCGGCAAGCGTCCAAATACGGGAGCCGGAATACTAGTCAACGACCCACGCGGGAACATAAAGCTGCCATGACCCCAAATATCGGATCGCAGAATTATGCGATTGCTGCCGACCTTCCAGAACTCTTTCGGAATCTCAAACCGATAACGATCACTTTTACTCGCACTTCGTATCTCGGTTCCAAGCGGAGTGAGAGTGAGAACATAGTTGCCATTGATATAAAGCGATGCAAAGTCACCGACCGATTCAGCATAGAAGTCAAGGTTCCCCTTGATCTGCTCTTCCGTTAGATCAACTTGGGTTCGATACCAAGCTTGTCCTTCGTAAATCCCAGCCTGCTCCATCGCAGTCTCAGTGCCATTCAGATCTTTATAGCCAGCAAAGTCGTCGCTTAGCTCAGGCTTGAATTCTTGTTGAGTAAATGGCACAGGCGTTGCCGTATAGTTCAGATCCCCAACCGGCAAATCGTAGGCAATAAACCCGGGCATTTTCTCCTTTTCAAAACTCGAAAAAGCTTCGATCGGAGTGGATGACCAAACACGCGAGTGACCAGGACGCAGCGAAAGGGAATTCGCCTGAACGAAATCAGGTCCAAGTAGGATTTTGTCATCCTCAAACCATGCTCGACCTGCTGTTGCACGATCGAGAATAAGCACACGAATCGTGTCACCCTCGATAGTTGTGACTTCAAAGACCTGAGGATTGGCTGTGTGTGTATAACTTACGGTCAAATCCCTATCGTTAAACTCTTCAATATCGACCGCTGCAAATTCGCCCGTAAGGATAGACTTTGAACGAATGCGAGCCTCGCCTTGGCTTCCCGTCTCACCGTAGATGACGAGGAGATCATCCTTGAACTGAAGAACTTCACTCGTGCTGTAGTCAAGTGTGAAGGAATCGTTTAAAGGCAAACGCAGCGGCATGAAGAAATCATATTCCGCTTCAACGCCTGCGCTTTCCGGACTGCCCGGGTAAGTCTCCGTTGGGATCGTGATAGGAGTGAAACGCGGTAGTTTCTCACCGAAAGCGACTAAGGAATGTCTCTTCAACTCAACTGTTTCGCCCGTGGCATTCAAGAGCCCGAGGAGTGCGGCTCCGCTGCCCAGATCAAGCCAATAATTTACTCGGCGACCGTTAGCATCAGGATCGAGCGATCCTACGCGAGCGTCTTTCACCTGGATTCGTTTGTCGTTATTTGGAATGTTCCAGCTGCTTGTGCGCTTAGGCTCACCGGCCGCTGCGATGAGAGATTCAAAGCTAGTTAAAAATAGGTTGGTACGGCGAAAGCTAAAGAACTTTTCTCGCAGGGTTCCAGCCGGACCTATGACACCGTAATAGTCAACAGCGTTATGAAAGAAACCGACTTTAGGTGCGCGCAGAGCATCGAAGAGGCCTTTGACGGTCTCAAAGGAAAACTTAGTGGTATCAGGCGGAAAAAGTGTGACAGAGTTCTGCCGACCTTCTCCGAACATACCAACGACATTAAAGTGAAAGACGGCATCAAAGCCACCAAGCAACTGACGGCGAAGTGTTGCGACGTTCCGTTCAGTCTCAGTGGTACCTGAGGGCGAATCGCGATACTCTACCGTTTTATGCATTTTGTTAAGCTGGCGAGACGCTGTGTATTCAGGAAGTTTGGCATCAGTGATGTAATAGTTCGGCATGGGATAAACGCCCGCTACCAGATCTTTGTCAACCGCAGCGGCATTGCCCTGACAGGTGGTGATAGGAACATCGATTCCATTTTTCAAAGCGATGTCGCGCAGAGCTGCAAGATGGGCCGCGGCGTTGAGCTTCTGCTCGCTTGTTCGCTCGGCTTTACCTTGATAGTCAGCGAGTTTATCAACTTCAAAAAATGTTTTGAACCACGAGTATTCGTTTTCGATACCAAAGAGGATAATGGGTCCACCTTCGGAGTAAAGATAAGGCTTAACCAGCGGGAGAAGGCGCGACCAATAGCGGTCGACGGCGTCTAGATAATCTTTGTCATTGGTTCTAAGGTTGAGTGTACCGTCGGCTTCCGTTTCCGAATACTGGCTCTTGCTACTTTTCGCAAAAACCCATGCTGGAACTCCGCCGCCATCCATCTCATTTGTAATATAGGGACCTGGGCGGAAGTAAACGTAGAGCCCATGTTTCTTGGCGAGATCGAGAAACGCGCGGAAGTCTTTCGTCTCAAAATCAAAGGCGCCCTCGCGTGGTTCGAAATCTCGCCATGAGGTGTACATATCAATGGTGTTGAAGCCGGCAGCCTTAAATTTTATGACTCTGTCTTCCCACTCCGCCTTTGGAATACGAAACCATTGAATCGAACCGCCTCGAAGTAAAGTCGGACGGCCGTCGATCAAATAGGAGGTGGCATTGAGTTCGACGCGACGATGCACGACGTTCTCAGCGGAGACTTTAGATTGTTCCTCGTGGGGAGTACACGACAAGGAAGAACTCAAGCCGAGGAGTAGCGCAAGCGGGAGAAACCTAGGACGCAGAATGCTCATGATTCAATCCTTTTGGATACGGGAGATTGCCTTACTGTCGGTTCTCTGTGACTGCCACACCAGCTAAGTTCTGCCAAGGTGTTCCATCATTCGTTCGGCGCCTGAACATTCAAGGCTGACCGCCTTGCAAGATCGTGCGAAAAGCCTGTGATTTTTCGTAAACACTCCATATAGGTGTTGCGATGTTCCAAACATCGTTTTCATCCGCCGACCAGGAAGATTCGGGCCTAGATGGACTGTAATGGGACGGCGTGTCGCCCGATACTGTGAGACCGACAAGCATTTCATCGCTCGCTCGAAATAGGGGTCCACCGCTGTTGCCGCCCGTGATACCCGCGTTGAAGAAGAGACCGCTGCCTTCGATCTCACTGTAGGGATCAACTATATAATTGCCCACCTTCTTAAGAAAGCCCGTAGAGAAAATCGCTTTGCCTTCTCCATCGTATGGAAAGCCCACGGTGCTGACTGCATCACCTTTTGCTGGTTTTACCGAGAGTTTTACAGCCGACTTTTTCAGCGCAAATTTAGTCCAGATATGCTGGGCCTTCATATATTTCTTAGAGGTCCATTTGATTTTATAAATTTTAAAGTCGCTACCCATTCCCGATTCGATCAGCGAATCTAACTCAACATCCTTCGCCTCTTTTTGACCAGCAGCCATTGCCGCTCCGCTCGTACCGACTGTGCCGGGCTCTTCCGAGCAATGGGCCGCGGTGATTGCATAATTTTGAGCTATGAGCGAATACGTGCAGCCGCCGAAACTCAAAGCGTAACGCATCTCTTCGGTATTTGCATCGCGACGGCGGACGCCGTCTTGATCTTCTTTGTAGATGTTTTTCATTTCGCTATCGGTGCGAGTTCCGCACTGAGTGACTGTGAACGCGCAGACGAGAATGGGTAACAAAGCTTTCATGAAGGTTCCTTTTTAGATTTAGTCAACGCTATGCGAGTCGGCAATAACGGATGAGCCATCGCCGAGATCGATTCGAAGACTGCAAGCAGAGTTGATAATTTCAAAGTCGGCCGTGAATTCAAAGCGTTCCCGCTTATCGTAGGACAGTCGTGAAAAAGCTCGAATCGATGCATTTTCTTTGGCCCAGGTAAGAAGCTTTTGGGTTGTGGACTTGGCGAGTGAATGGCGAGCATCTGGATCGATTACGGGTGAGTAGGCGCTATCTGCAATCAGAAGGCAATCGCTGACGGCATAATGAAGTTCTGCTGCGTCTAGGATTTGGTTGCGTTCCGTGGTTCGAGTGAGCTTATCCAAGGTTTTGCTTGAAAGGACTTTAAAAGCGAGCCAGTTGGAGGGCGATGCTTCTTTATACGATACACTGGCTTCCGTAAGCACATTTTGCAGAGTCTGAGACGAAGCGGCGGAAACCTGCGTGCTGATGACTAGGGATGCGAGAACTAGGGTTTTGAACATCTTGTGAATCCTTCCTTAAGATGGGAAGGCACCTACTATCGAATTTCCCTCATGACTGCAATCAGAATAAATGAACTTTTGGACATACTCATAAGATTTTGGAAAAGCAACTCCACAGGGCGAAATCACGGTGAAACGAAAACGAGCCCCGTTCCTTTCGGAACTAGGGCTCGCCTTAAGGATTCACTGCATAAAGATCAGAAAGGAACGATTTCCCAACGTTGATCAAGACTGCCGTTACACGTCACCATCCCGATGTAATCGTTGCCTGGATCGGTCTGAGTGCCCGAACGTGAGAGGCATAGATTCGAGCCTCTCCATTTAAGTTCTTGACCGGTGATTTCCCACTCCGTGATAGGCCGTGGTAGACCGCCTTCAAAACATCCACGCGGTTCGACGTAATTGAAAGCTGTACCAGGATCATAAGTCATACATTGAGTATTATCCGGGAAATGCAAACCAATCGTACCATCGACATTGAAGTTCATGCGCTGACCAGGACTATTGCGGCAACCGCCGGCTGTTCCCTTGTGATCGGCCGCTTGGTCAAACGAGAAGTCAAGGCATCGCGGGGCTTCACTGCCGTGAATAAACAAGTTTCTCAGATAAAAGTTTTGACGGTCGATATTCGTGATCTTTTGTTCCAACTTGAGAAGCGCACCGTCAGAGCGGCGAACAGCGTCGAGCTTGTAAATAATCTGTGGTGACAGTGAACTTAGGTTGTCTGTATTCATCTTGAAGTGGAATGATGCGTGCCAGAAGTTTTTGCGAGCCAACAGGTCGCGAATATCGGTAACTTGAACACCGCTTGGCACAGCCGCCGTCCAAGTGATGTTATCGTAATCGATAGAAGGATCGATGACTTTCGTTGTCTTCTTGTCTCGCAGCTGACAACCCGACGTCACTTCGCTCTTACCTTTATCGGTATTGGTGATCGCACAGGTCAAGAACGTTCCTGTTACGATCGTTGGAGGAATAATGACTTCCGAGGGCGCCTCAGGCTTCGCCGGCATATTAGGATCGAGATTAGTCTCACCGACGGCCGGTAGCTTTTCATTTAAAATCGGATCGACTTCTGAGTCGGCCGATCCATCCGTAGGCTTCGGCTTGGTTGTTGTTGTCGGCTTTTTCTTTGTGACCGTTTCGTTTTTCTCGTCAACGACCTCAGAGTCCCTCGATTTCAGGCCGCCCTTGAGATCACCTGGACCAGCACTACATCCATGTATTCCAACGAGCGGAATAAGGACTGCTAATATTGTCAAGCTCTTCACCATGAGTTCGTCCTGCATCGCAAAAGGGAAAAAATTGGAATCTCCTCTTTTTCGGCCGGTCACTCTGAGAGCTTGAGAAATTCGTTAAATAAAAGAATATCATAGTAATATCAATGGCTTGCCAAAGGCCATTTTTCAGCCTTTTTGAAAATTTAAGATCATACTTCAAGAAAGTATTGGATTTGAGCCCTAGGCTGCTATTAAAAAGTCCTATAATGTTTGGAAGATAGTTCCCTTTTGAAGAAGGATGTC
>JAZKGL010000337.1:4051-6681 GCA_040385935.1 Bdellovibrionota bacterium | reverse complement strand
GACCCTGCCGAACAATGTCCCCCTTCAGGTTCCACTTCTCTTGAATCCAGCTATGTTGAAGACGCGCTGGGCCCAGGATTCAGTAAGATATTAGAAGCCGGTCGCTTAGTTCCGTTTCATCGGGAAAATGCAATGGTCGGTTTCAAGTTAATCGGTGTGCGAGGTGGAAGCCTCTGGGCGCGAGCCAACTTGGGTAGCGGCGATGTTATCACCGCTGTGAATGGGCAGAGTATGGCCCAACCTGAAAAAGGCTTTGCTCTCTACGAGGCTCTGCAAGCCGATAAGGCGATTCGTGTCGAGTTTCTCAAAGCAGGTAAGACACCCTGCATTCTAAACGTTGAAATTAAGTAGTAGGGAGGCTAGTTTCCGATGGCCAAAGGTCTTTCCTGCTTCACTTTAGGGGGTTTCCGAGTGATCCGCTTACGCCACATCTCAACCGTGCTTCTCTTCAGTCTGCTTATCCAGCAGCCGCTCGAGGCGCAAGAAGACGCTCCTACTGTGGATGACGGTCCTGGACAGACCGAAGGTCCCGCCGATACCCCTTCGGCCAACGCGCAAGGCGGCAAGGCTCCCAATAAGCCTGTCGAGCAAGGCGCGGCGACGATTCCTGAAGGTCAGGAACTCGTATCCATCGACTTTCCCGAGCCAACCGAGATCAAGGATATTATCCGTGCGGTTGCTCTGTGGACGGGCAAAAACGTTATTATCGGAAAGAACGTTTCCGGTAAAATCCAGATGATCTCGCCCCGTAAAGTGACGAAGGAAGAAGCATACCAGGCTTTCCTTTCGGCTCTTAACGTCGCCGGATATACAACGGTTGAAACCGGTAAGGTGATCAAGATCGTTGCGACCACGACAGCGGCTAAGGATAACCTCAGCATCTATCAAGGCAGCAACTGGTCACCGCGTACCGACAAGCTCATTACGCAGATCGTTCCTTTGCGATACATCGAAGCGCGCGTTGTGCAAACAACCCTCTCGCAACTCGTGCCCTCCAACTCGATCATCGCTTATCAGCCGACCAACACTCTGATTATCAGCGATACCGGCTATCGGGTTCGCCGTGTTCTTAAAATCATCGAAATGCTTGACGTTGCCGGCCAGCAACCGAAGGTCGCATTGGTTCCTATTCGCTACGGTGATGCGAAGATTATTTCTGCAAAGATCTCGGAAATCCTTTCGGCTAGCGAGACCGCTAACCGCGCGGGCGCTCCGGCGGGTGGTAAGTCGTCGTTTAAAGTTAGCGCTGATGATCGTTCGAATTCGGTTGTGATCTTTGGACCTCCGCGGACGATTCAAGATGTTAAAGATCTTGTTAAGAAGTTCGACTTTCCTATCGACGATCCAGCGAATCAGGCGGCTATCCGCGTTCGATTCCTTGATTATGCGGATGCGAAAAAGATCGCAACAACACTGTCCTCGCTCGCTTCGGGCCAATCGGGAAGCTCGGCTCGCCGAAACCCAACGACTCCGATTCGTAGCATAGGACAGACCAACTCGCGTAATCCACGGGCTACGGATAGTGCGAGTGAGCCTTCGGCGGTCGCGGATCTTGGTGATAACGTTAAGATCACGGCCGATGATAGCTCTAACTCACTTCTTATCACGGGATCTCGCGCGGCTTATGAAGCGGTGAACGGGATTATTCGTAAACTTGATCGCCGTCGTCCACAGGTTTATGTGGAAGCTGACATTCTTGATGTGAACGTTGCGAATGGTTTTAACTTCGGAACTTCGTTACTTCTTGGTAACAAGTCGGGCGAAACTGTTCAGGCTTATGGTTGGCAAGGTGCTAAGGCTGCTCCTATCGTGGTCGGTAGCTCCAAATCAGCAACGACCAACACCGATGCGACCAAAGCTGCTGTGGCTCAGGCTTTGAGTACTGACTTTACGATCGGTGTCTTGGCTTCGAAAACGATCAATATTCCAGGTATCGGCGACGTTGCACCTGCGGGATTGATCTCGATGCTAAAAGCCGACGCTAACACTCGCGTCCTCTCAAGTCCGCACCTTTTGACTTCAAATAACGAAGTCGCAAAGATCGTTGTCGGTGACACGATCTTCTATAAGACAGCAGTAACATCGGCCGCCATTGGAGCCGGAGCTATTGAAAAAGTCGAAAAAGAAAACGCTGACCTTAGCCTTGAGATCAAACCAAACATTAGCCACGCGGGTAACTACGTGACGATGAAGGTTGACCTTGAAGCAAACGAAGGTGGTCTGGATCAAAACACAGGCGTGCCTAAGATCAACAAACGTCAGACTTCGCAGATCGTTACGGTCAAGAACTCGCAGACTGTGGTTGTATCAGGCCTTGTCAAACGCCGTGAGTCGGAAGTCTTCCAAAAGATTCCTCTTCTCGGTGATATCCCACTCCTCGGCTGGCTCTTCCGTAACTCGCAGCTTCAAAAAGAGACGACCTCTCTTATGATCTTCCTTACACCACACGTGGTGTACGGTGCGAACGATCTCGCAGCGATCTACGATAAGAAGGTTGCCGAGCGCGACGAACTTATGGGTAGCGCGTTTGGTACGGATTCCGATGACGACTTTACAAAAGCTCTACCGACTCGCGCAGACGGCCAGTACAAGCCGGATGAAATGGATGCCCTTGAAGAGAAAGATGCCGA
>JAZKGL010000337.1:0-3951 GCA_040385935.1 Bdellovibrionota bacterium | reverse complement strand
GGTCGTCTCGTTCTCGTTTGATTTGTCACCTTTCCCGATTAGGTACAAGAGACCATGAGCGATTCGTTAGATAGCAAAAATCTTAGGGACGAAGTCATTATCGATGAAAAGGGTCTGAACTGGACTCAATTGCCATCGGTCGACTTTCGTAGTCTTCAGCACAAAACTCTTGGTCAGATTCTGATCGAGTCGAAGACGATTTCGCAGAAGCAGCTTGAAGACGCATTGCGCGAACAATCGGCGGAAGGCAACACCAAAAAGCTTGGTGAAGTCCTTGTCGCTAAAGACTTCGTTTCGGAAGAGAACATGCTGCGCGCACTGGCGATGCAGCTCGATCTTCCTTACTACGACCGCTTGCCTTTGAATGATATCGATCCGACGTTGGTCGATAATATTCCGATTCAATTCTGTAGGGATAATAAGATCCTTCCGATTGCCCGGGATGATTTCAACGTCACGGTTGTGGTCGCTGACCCACTCAATATTCATCCGCTCGATGACTTGCGCCTGATTTTATCGACGAATATCAACATGATCGTTTCCGCTCCGTCGATTATCGAAAACGCGATTAACCGCGTGTTCGAGCGGGCTAACGATGCTTCGCAAAAAGTTCTCGATGAACTTAACGTGGGCGATGTCGGCGAAGAGTCGGATCTCGAACAAACGCGCGACCTCTTGGAATCCTCAGACGACGAAAAACCTATTATTCGTCTCGTTAACTCTATCCTGGCCCGTGCGGTTAAGGAGAGGGCGTCTGATATTCACATCGAGCCTTCGGAAACCGAGGTTCTCGTTCGTTTTCGCATCGACGGTGTTTTGCAGGATAAGACTCAGGTCCACCGTCGCCATGCGGGTTCGGTTGCCTCGCGTATCAAAGTTATCGGCAAGCTCGACATCGCGGAAAAACGTATTCCTCAAGATGGTCGTATCTCGATTAAGATGGCCGGTAAAGATATCGATGTTCGTCTTTCCGTGATCCCGGTCGCCTTTGGCGAACGTATCGTTATGCGTCTTTTGGATAAGTCGTCGGGCGGTAAACGTCTCGATCAGATGGGACTTGAGAAGCGCACCTACGAGGCGTTTTCGACTTTGGTCGAGCAAAAGCACGGTATCGTGTTAGTAACCGGGCCTACAGGTTCGGGTAAATCCACGCTTCTTTATGCAGCGCTGATGCAGGTGAATACGAGCGACATCAATATCTTAACGATTGAAGATCCGGTTGAATATCAGGTGTCTGGTGTTGGTCAGATCGAAGTGAAAGATAAAATCGGGATGACGTTCGCGAGCGGACTGCGCGCGATTCTTCGTCAGGATCCGGACGTTATCATGATCGGTGAGATTCGTGATGCTGAGACGGCGCGTATCGCTGTTCAGGCCTCGATCACAGGTCACTTGGTTCTTTCGACCCTTCACACCAACGATACCGCATCGACCATCACCCGTTTGATGGACTTTGGTATACAGCCGTTCCAGCTCTCGACTGCGATCCTTGGTATCGTGGCGACTCGCCTGCTTCGTAAGATCTGTACCAACTGCCGCGAAGCCTACGAGCCGAGCGATCCAGAACTCGGACTCCTTGGAATCAAACGTGCGGATATGCGCGGCAAGACCGTGTATCGCGCTGGCCCTGGTTGCGAGAAGTGTTTTGGCAACAGTTACTACGGCCGCTGTGGTGTTTATGAACTCCTCGTCTTCGATGATGAACTCCGTACTCTGATTCTTCAGACGCAGGATTCCAAATCGATCAAAAAACTGGCGATCGAAAAGGGTATGGCGACCCTTCGTGATAGCGCGATCCTTAAAGTCCTTTCGGGGGAAACCTCGCTCGAAGAAGCTGTGCGTAAAACACAGACGGACGAACTTGAAATCGACATGGGTACCGTCGCAGAAAAAGGTTGATAGCGAATGCCGATTTATTCCTACAAAGGTTACGACGCTAAGTCTGGAGCAAATGTTAAGGGCAAGATCGATTCCGACTCGGAACGAAATGCCCGCCAAACCTTGCGTCAGCGAAACAAAGTGATCGTCGCCGAGATCAAGGAAGAAAAAGCTAACTCCTCAGTGACCGGCGTCAAGCGCGCGGGTCATCTCAACATCGCGTTTTTGGAGCAGGGCGTGAGCCTTGACGAACTCTCGAACATGGTTCGTCAGTTCGCAACCCTTCAAGGTGCACACGTTCCTCTTGATGAATCTTTAAAAGCGCTTGCGAACCAAGTGGAAAACCCTACGCTTCGCAACGTTCTGTCGACTGTGAAAGATAGTGTTTCGGAAGGCAAATCGCTGGCCGATTCCTCTGCCGCCTTCCCCAAAGTTTTTAATAAGCTCTATGTGAACATGGTGAAAGCCGGCGAGTCGTCGGGTAACCTCGCGACGGTTCTCGAACGTCTTTCGGGCTTTTTGGAGTATCAGGTCGCCGTCAAAGGTAAGATCGTCCAGGCGCTCGTTTATCCTTCGGTTATGATCTGTGCTTCACTCGGCGTTGTCGCCTTTCTTTTGATCGTCATCGTCCCTAAGCTTACGAAAGTCTTTACGTCAATGCGCGTTGAGATTCCCTGGTATACCGAAGCTCTGATCGCGGTTTCGACCTTTTTGCAAAGCTATTGGTTCGTGCCACCGATCGTCGGTGCGGGTGCCGCTTGGGCCTTTGCACGATGGTTGGCGACACCCGCTGGGCGTAAGAAGTTTGATAATTTTCTGCTTCACGCCCCTGTCATCGGTCCGGTATTTATGATGCTGGCCGTATCTCGGTTCACTAAGACCCTTGCCACACTATTGGCCTCGGGCGTACCCATTATTCCTGCGCTTGATATTACTAAGAACGTCGTGAACAACCTTATCCTTGCTGAAGTTTTGGAGCAGGCTAAGATCGAAGTTCAAGAAGGTAACAGTCTTGCAAGCTGTATCTCAAAAAGTGGGCAGTTCCCTAGCCTTGTTACTCACATGATTGCAACGGGTGAAAAGACCGGCGAGTTGACGACGATGCTTAGTCACGTTGCAAAGTCATACGATGCTGAGGTCGAACGTAAAATTGCTAAAATGATCTCATTGATCGAACCTATCATGATGATTTTCCTGATGATTATCGCGGTCACCGTTATTGTGGCGATGGTCCTTCCGATGATGAACATCATGAAGCAAATCAAGTAGTTCTGTGTTAGTCTTTCGGGATGGAAGATGGACCTTCGTTGTCCGCGTTTCTAAGGAAAAAAGTTTGATGTGTTCATGAGGAACTCATCGAGCCCCAGGTAAAGATGATCTTGAGGAGACTTAAAACTATGAAGAAAACGCTGAATCTGATCCTGAAGCCTTTTGGTAAAAAAGCTCGTGCCCAAGCTGGTATGACGATCATCGAAATTCTTATCGTGATCGCGCTCATCGGAACCATCATGACGATCGTCATGACCAACGTTCTCCAAAAGTCGGACGAAGCAAAAGTCGACTTGGCGAGAATCGCGGCTTCCCAGCTTGAAAACGCTCTTCGTCTATACAAGCTTAACAACAATAAGTTCCCGACAACTGATGAAGGTCTTCAAGCTCTTCTCGTCGCTCCGGGTGGCGCAAAGAACTGGCGCGGACCGTACACGGAAGCGGACAAATTGAAAGATCCCTGGGGCAATGACTTCAGTTACGAATCAACCAGCGCGAAGTCGTTCAAAATTCGCTCAGCGGGTCAGGATACTGAGATGAATAACGAAGACGATGTTATTTATCCACCCGAGGCTCCCAGCGAAGCCGCACCAGCTCAATAAGTTCTTTTTCTTCGCTCGATCAAGGAACACTCTTTTAAGTTTGTCACTCAAGAGTGTTCCTTTGCTCCGCTACTCTTTTAGGAGCCCCGCACTTCATGCGACTTTCCGCTGATCATTCAAAACCTAAATCTGCTTTTTTAAAAGCCTTTCAGAGGGTGGACTCGGCGTTCACGCTGATCGAGATTTTGCTTGTGATCGCGCT
>JAZKGL010000336.1:6290-9169 GCA_040385935.1 Bdellovibrionota bacterium | reverse complement strand
CTTTGAATGAAACTCAAACCAGCGAGATTATTGCAAAGTTCGGCAAGAAGCCAGGTGACTCAGGCTCTGCGGAAGTTCAAGTTGCGCTGCTTACTAAGCGCCTCAATCAATTGAACGAACACTTCAAGTCGCACACTAAGGACCATCATGGTCGCCTTGGTCTCTTGAAACTAGTTGGACAGCGTAAGCGCCTCCTTACTTACCTCAAGGGTAAAAACACAGCCGCCTACAAGACTTTGATCGGCGAACTGGGTCTACGTAAATAAAAATTTTCCATATCCAAAGCGTCTTTATCTCTTGCCATTATCTTGATAGTGTTGGCTGGAATAAAGACGCTTTTAATTTTTGGCTGTGTTGCCAGTCTCATTTGGGAGAAAACGCACAATGTCTGTCATCAAGGAAGCCGTAGTCGGCGACAAGACGATACGATTCGAATTCAACAAGTTTGCAAAACAGGCCAATGGCTCTGTTATGGTGAGCTGTGGTGATACCCAGGTCCTAGTGACTGTGTGTGCTGCCGAGAGTCCTAAAGAAGGACAAGACTTTTTCCCCCTCAGCGTCGATTACATCGAAAAGTTCTATGCTGCCGGTCGTATCCCAGGTGGTTTCGTTAAACGAGAAACCAAGCCCAGCGATCTCGAAGTTCTGACCTCTCGCCTCATCGACCGCCCTCTTCGTCCTTGTTTCCCTGAAGGTTATTTGAACGATACTCAAGTCATCGCAACTGTGATGTCGCTTGATCCCTTGCATCATCCATCGACTCTGGCTCTTGCCGGCGCGTCGGTTGCTTTGATGATCTCGGATATTCCATTCAATGGTCCTGTTGCTTCCCTTCGCATCGGCCGTAAAGATGGCAAACTTGTTTTGGATCCGGTTCCTGGCACTCAAGGCGATCTCGATCTGACACTTGCTGCGACACCAGACGCAGTCTTGATGGTCGAAGCCGCTGCCAACTTCCTTTCGGAAGCGGAAATGATCGAAGCGATCTCGTTCGCTCACAAGTCGATGAAGCCCATTCACGACCTACAGCTTGAGATTCAGCGCGAGATCGGCAAAACGAAAAAAGACCTGATCACCGATGCGGGCGCCGAAAGCCTCTATCAGCGTGCTAAGGAAGTTGCCGGTTCGGATGTTCGTTCGGCACTGGTCGTTAAAGAAAAACAAGCTCGTCAGAAAGCTTTCCGCGAAGTTAAGGCTAAGCTCGCTGAGCACCTCAACGCGGCAGGCGATTCTAAAGTTTCTAAGGGCCTTGCTGTTGCCCTTGAGCGCCTTCAGTACGACATCATGCGCGCTATGATTCTTGATGATAAGAAACGTATCGATGGCCGTTCGTTCTCCGACATCCGTAAGATCACGTGCGAAACTAAAGTTTTGAAAAGAACTCACGGTTCGGCACTCTTTACGCGCGGTGAGACTCAGGCTCTTGCGACTATCACTTTGGGTTCAGGTGATGATGAGCAGAGAATGGATTCGATCACTCAGCCGAACATGAAGAAAAACTTCATGCTTCACTATAACTTCCCGCCTTACTCGGTCGGTGAAGCTCGTCCCCTCCGCGGCCTCGGCCGTCGTGAGATTGGACACGGTGCGTTGGCGGAAAAAGCTCTTACGGCTGTTCTTCCTGCGGACGATAAATTCAATTACACCATCCGTTTGGTATCGGAAGTTTTGGAATCCAATGGTTCCTCTTCGATGGCAACGGTATGCGCGGGAACTATGGCTCTTCTGGATGCCGGCGTTCCGATCAAGCAACCGGTTGCGGGTATCGCAATGGGCTTGATCATGGAAGGCAGCAAGTATGCTGTCCTCTCCGATATCCTCGGTGACGAAGATCACTTGGGCGATATGGACTTTAAAGTGACTGGTGGCCAAGAGGGTATCACTGCACTTCAAATGGACATCAAGATCAGCGGAATCTCGACTCAAATTCTGGGTGAAGCTCTCGAGCAAGCTCGTCAGGGTCGTCAGTTCATCCTTCAGAAACTCATCGCGGCGATCAACGCGCCAGCTGAGATCTCTGAGTACGCACCGCAAATCTTCCAGATGAAAATCAAAGAAGATAAAATCCGTGACCTCATCGGACCAGGCGGAAAAACGATTAAGAAACTCGTGGCTGATCTCGGCGTGAAAATCGACATCAGTGACGACGGCACTGTGAGCATCATCGCGCAAGATGGTGCAGCAGCAGAACGTGCGAAGACAGCTATCCGCGGTATTACTTCGGATCCAGAAGTCGGCACGATCTACATGGGCCTTATCAAGAAGATCGTCGACTTCGGCGCTTTTGTTGAGATTCGTCCAGGTCTCGAAGGTCTTTTGCACATCTCGCAGCTTGAAAACCGTAAGGTTGATCGCGTGACGGATGTGGTTCAAGAAGGCGAGCAAGTGCTTGTGAAGATCATTGACGTCGATCGTCAGGGTAAGATCAAGTTGAGCCGTAAAGAAGCTTTGGGCCAAAAACCAACTGTTTAATCTTTGAGGACGTCTCACGTGTTCAAACTTCGTTTTGCAGAAGGCTGTGAGCCTCAGTACATGACCGAGCACTCGGCTGCTTGTGATCTCGTCGCTCGTGAAGCGGCGATGATACCGGCAGGTAAAGTGGGTTTGGTTCCGGCTGGGGTTTGGATAGAGAGCGTGGACTGGGCTGTTGTGCCGGAAGGTTTTATCCCGGAGCTTCAGGTTCGTGCGCGTTCGGGTCTGGCTCGCAAGCAGGCTATCAGCCTCGCTAACGGGATTGGGACTATCGATGCGGACTATCGGGATGAGATCGGCGTGTTGCTGATCAATCACGGCGAGGAGACGTTTGTGATCCAGGCGGGTGATCGCTTGGCTCAGATGGCTTTGAACCTCGTAGCGCGTATTCCTGGGCTTCCTGTGGG
>JAZKGL010000336.1:0-6190 GCA_040385935.1 Bdellovibrionota bacterium | reverse complement strand
GTTTATAGAAATGTCTTCATCAGCCCCTGACTTGCTTAGCGAGTCAGGGGCTGATGTTATTTGGACTGCCTTACTTTTATCACGTGCTCACCACCACGTGCTCACCACCACGTGCTCATCGCCACGCAATGAGCAACAGTATTGCAACCGGCGACAGCCGAACAAATAAAAAGGGCCCACGCAAAGCGCAGGCCCTTCAATAACTAGGAAAGTTTTAAGCCGTAAGGCTCGGAACTGTAATCTGAGTGGTGATCTCAAGAGCGAGATCCACCATTTCTTTGCCCTTTTGAGTGTTGCCAACCTTGAAGTAAAGTTGACCCAAACACATCACGAGAGCCGGTTTATTCCCAAGCAGTACCTTCAGCTGCTCAAGCAGCGAGATCGACCGCTCACTATCATCACTCTCAAGACACGCTTGAGTGAGAGAACTCAAATACCGCGAGTTCTCAACATCCACCGAGATGCTCTTACCGAGCCAATAGACGGCCTCATCAGCCATACCCATTTTCCGATAAACAATCCCAATCCCGCCCATGGCTTCCGAATCATTTGGTTTCAAAGCTAAGGCTTTTCGATAGAACGATAAAGCTTCCTCAGTCGAATGCGTGAGAAATGCAATCTTAGCCAATCCGAGGAACGCCTCGCGTTGAACCGTCGTCTCAGCCGTACAAAGCTCAAAGACGAGTAACGCTTCATCGAGCTTTTGCGCAGCAAGGAACGTCTGGCCCTTCAGCACAAGCATCCTACCTTTGTAGTCCCCGTGAGAACCCCAACGGGCAAACTCGGTATCAAACGCCGTTTCAAAACCTTCATAATCCTCGCGAGCCAGCTTCGTCAAACCAAGAAGTACCAAACTAAAGTCACCGGCCAAAGGCAAATGACTAGGTTTCTCAGCCATACGATTCTGCAGAAAGCTCAGAATCTCCATCGTATGCGTATCCGCACCATAATGCTCAGCCGCGAGCTGTATCATCGAAGTCTTATCAACCTGGGTCATAAGCAAAGTTCGAAGCGACAAAGCAATCTGTTGCGACCGCTGCACAACAAACATCGGATCAAGCACCGGCACCAAGGGATGCTCGTCATCGACCAGCACCTTGACTCCACACGCCATCCCTTCAAGCACCGAGAACAATCGTTCCGTCAAATCCAACTCGGTCGAGAGCGAAACATAAAGGTCCGCAGCTGACATCAAATCTATAAAAAATGGACGAATATCTTGCGCGATAAACATGATCGACTTAGTCAACTGCAGATCGACCGCACGATACTTCACTCTATCCTTGTTAGTCGGATTTCCAACAAAGAGTAATTTCGTCCGTTCAAAAAGAGCCGAATCCAAACCCTCAAGCAACTTAAACGCAGTCATGAGATCAAGAGGCGCAGTATCATCTGTGAGAGAACTTACTATCAACAGCTCACTCGCCGAAACTTTCAAATAGTCGCGAAAGCGTATTTTAAGTTTATCGTGAAATCCAAACCGGCGAACCTCAATCTCAGGCGACAAACGGTAGATCTTCTCAACCGAAGCACCCATAAATTCCAGAGTCTCGGCCACGTTCTCGTCGTAAACCAAAAAGCCCGAAGCATTCTGAACGCAGTCCGTAAATTCATCAACTTTCTCAAGCAAGGCCTTCTTAAGCTCATTTTCTTTCTGGCAAAAGAGTAGGAACGGCTTTTGATGATGATAAGCATAGCGAAAAGCTTGATAAGTTGAAGCATCCGTCAAACCCGACGCGATAATCACATCGCTCTTACTTAACTCTTCTTCAACACCCAGCATAAAGCCCGGTAGATGTTGATCTTCGATGAAGGTTTGCAGCGGTATATCGGTAAGATATGACTCCGCGCTGATATCATTCAATAAGCCGTAGGCCTTCACCTCTAGCTCCGCACTGAGCGGACTAAAGACATCGAGCAGTCGCCGGCTATAACCGGCTCCCAGCACCAGCGCTATGTTCAATTTTCTTTCCATGGACCCGTCCCTGTCAGAGCATCAGACTTTGACATCCGCGCTTTCGGTGAACTCGGCAACGCAAAGTGCATCTTCGTAGGCTGCACATATTCTTCGCTCTCGACGAGAGCCCCAAATTTGAATTCTTCCGTCACGATCTGACTCGTCGCCGACACCGGCACGAGCACACTACGGCTTTCACTAGGCTTTAGATCACCCACCGTCACGGCCTTTGAATCAACCGCTATCTGTCGTCCAGCCAGACTCACGAGTTTAAGCTGAACCTTGTGAGCCACGATATTCGAGGTGTTCTTGAGCAACACACGAATCTTAGCCTTCTCACCCGGTTCGATAATTCCAGCCTGAGTTCCGCCCTCTTCCGAAACCAAACTCATAGACATCGAGATGTCCGGTTTTTTCGTCTCCATAAGCTCGACTGTCATCTCGCGCTCACGACCCACGATAGGCCAACCGCTTCGAGCAAGACCGGCACGCATTCGAACCGAACCTTCTTTCGCCGAGACCTTCATATCAAACTTCATCGTGCCGCTTATCGTCTGACCCGCATCGATTTTGCCAACCAGAACTTCGTTCGTTCCGAGGCTTGACTGGATACCGCTCAAGTAAACCGACACACGGTTGACCGTCTTCTTAGAAGTATTCTTGATCGAATAGGGCACTTCCAAAGTCTTGCCTTCCGCCAGCGCCATGCGCTTAGGCATAGTCACCGAGAAGAGGAGTGACTTATCATCGTCGGCGGATTCTTGTCCTTCCGACCAGTTGATCTTACGCTCACGCGCAAGCCAGTCCGAAGTGGAACGATCAAACTCATCCAGACTCTTTTTGATAAAGACATCGGCACTGGCTTTCCAATAGGAGGCTCTTAGGCGATCTTTAGGAAATGGGTAACCATCTCGTTTGGTAAGCTCATTAAGAAACTTTGTTGCGAACAAGAGAGGAACATCAGGATCGGTTTCTTTGCGCTCGCTTGGAACGAGGTAGAACGCTTTTTGCGCGCGAGTATTGACCACCTGCTTTGATTTTTCGATCTCCAGACTGTGATCGAGAAAACGCTCGCTCTTATATCGATATTCACCGAGAAGATTGAGGTTCGCCTCATTTTTTTGAACGGACTGCAGCCAGATGTCGGGCATAATCCCGGTGTTTTGAATCGAAGTGCCTTTGGGGGTGAAATAACGAGCGATTGTCAGTTTAAGAGCCTGTTCACCGGGTAGTTCGAACACCGTCTGAACCGATCCTTTACCAAAGCTCGGTTCGCCGATCACCACGGCGCGACCCTGATCCTTCAAAGCGCCGGCTACAATTTCACTTGCCGAAGCCGTATCACCATTGGTGAGGATCGCTATCGGATAATCAAAGTGAAAAAGATTCTTCTTCGCCATATCAAACTCACGGCTACGGCCCTGAGTTGTCAAAATCTTGCCTTCGTCCAAAAACAAATCGGCGACCTTCACAGCCTGATCGAGGAGCCCACCCGGATTGGAGCGCATATCGAGAATCACGCCTTCGATCGGTTGCTTCGACTGCTGAGCCCGTATCATAGCCTCACGAAGCTCTGCCGCTGTGCGTGAGGAGAAGCTATCGATGAAAGCATAAACGACGTTACCCTTACCCGAGGGAATCAATTTCGATTCGACCGAATCAACCTGAATAATCTCTCGCGTAAGTTGAACGTTACGCGGAGCCAGATCCCCATCACGAAGAAGTGAGAGACGAACCTTAGTTCCCGGCTCGCCCCGCATAAACTGAATCAAATCATCGAGCGTTGTACCAAAGGTATTTTTATCATCGATCGACATAATACGATCGAGCTTACCCACACCGGCCCGCGAAGCAGGCGACTTGGGCAAGGGCTTCACAACGGTCAAAACATCATTTTGCATGCCAACCACAACACCAAGCCCACCAAAGGAGCCTTCTGTGCCTTGACGAAGATCACGATATTCTTCCGAATCCAGCAAATTACTGTGTGGATCAAGACCCGCGAGCATAGCGTTGATAACCAGGCGTGCACCGGCGCGATCTTCCTTCTTCTTATCCTTAGGCAGCTGATGGCGATCCAAAAAGCGCGAGAGCTTCAAACTATCTTTGACCAACTCATCGAACGCGTAGGTCCCACCGATTTTTATAGAAAGCGTTTCCGTGGCTTTTTGAACAACCCAGGTATCGGGGGTAGGAAAACTCAAACGAATATAGTCCGCCGTCTCAAGCGCCCGAAGAGTTTCCTCCATAAGCTTTTTGTTCTCAACGCGGTCTTCGTCCACATAGTAGTTTTGAACGATCGTGAGTATCGAATCGATAAGGAGAGAATCGGAGAGTCCGGTGCCGCGAGCCGACAGCTTCGATGCCCGCGCATCACTGCGTCTGCGATCGGTCCTGGTCTTATTTTTGGCCTTAGCAGAAAGGTCAGATGCCCCAAGCGTAGCAAACTCCACTTGTTCATCCGAGTCGCGGGCTGTGTTATCCCAGGCGCCAGACACTGAGCATATAGCCAGTATCGTGAGCGCAAGGCGGGCGTTCTTCCAAGTGGTTTTAGTCCATAGCTGCATAGATTGGTCTCCGTAAGAGAGCTATCGACAACTAGGAAAAATTGTTTAGGTGGGGTGAAAGAACTGCCTATTTCCACCGGTTTTCGGTTCACAAAGCTTAGCTACAACCCCTTAAATGCAGGGGAAATTCATGAACTGATGCCGAAAAATCAAAATCTTTCTTAGGTATTTGACTATCCAGCCGAAAAGAAGGAAACGCCCCAGAGCGCACCCGGAGGTTTCCCATGGTTACAGACGCGAAACAAACGCAACTTGCCAAATTCGCAAGGAATACTGGGAAAATTCTGCCGGCGGCACTCATGGCCTTGGGTTTTTTCACTTCGCCCCTGCGAGCGGAAAGCCAGAGCACAGGCCTCGAGACCAGCATCTGGACCTCAGGCCTTAGCGATTATGTATCTCTTGAGAAGGCCGCTGTCCGGGCCCTCCAGCAGAACCCTACAGGCGCCTACGAGCATTACCTCGTCGCCGAACTTTCCCTACGCATGTTCAAGCAGCATCCCGAAGATCTTCGTTATCTCAAGCAGGCCTCGGATATGAGTCAGCAGGCGATCGAACTTGCCCCTACCAAAGAATATGGCTATCTCGTGGCCGCTCAGGTCCTCGACCTCATGGGTTATCGAGCCGACGCAACCGAGATGCTCTCCGAGCGCCCGAGTTTTGCTCAAGGCTGGCGAACGCCTTTTGTTCGCGCAATCATCTCTTCAACCTATGAAGGGGAGAAGTCGAGCCTCAGCGATTTTGAGAAAAGTTTGAAAGCTCCGGGTGTCTCCAAAGAGATCGTGGGCAGTTATATCGCGCTTAACCTTGAGTCGAATTATGCTGGCACTGAGCTCGTTCAAAAACTCGAGATCTGGAATCGCAAGGCCGATGCCACTGCTATGCGCATCAGTCTAGCCAAAGCTTTGGATGAATCGGGCGAACCTAATAGGGCGCAGGCCATACTCGCCGATTTGAACAAAAAGAATCCGAGCGAAGAAACCCGACTGGCTGAAGCCACTCTGCTCTATGCTCAACTCAATCGCTCAAAGGATGCCGAGACCCTGCTCTTAGCCCTGGCCGCACAAGGACAGGATCAAAACATTCGTATGGCTGCCAAGTCTCACCTCGCTAAGATTCGACTGCAAAAAGGCGATACGCGCACCGCCGCAAGTCTCTTCGGCGAATCGATCGAAGGCACCTCCGATAAACTCAAATGGATTTCGTTTAGTCATAACGCCTATCGTCAGCAGCATAAACTCATCGACTTCACAGCTCTGCTCACAGACCTCTCTTTGAGACTTCCGGGCAGCAGCTATCTTTATGCCTTGCAGGGCGAAGTCCTTTCCGAGAATCTCTCTCAGCACGAAAAAGCGGTGGAAAGCTTTGAAGCGGCAATCACTCTCGATCCACGGCGCAGCGAATTCTACAACGGCATGGGTCTAGCCTATTACCGCATGCAAAAGCATGAGAAAGCTCTGGCTGTATTTAATAAAGCGATTTCGCTGGACCCTAAAGATGCGACGGCTCGTTATAACGAAGCCTGCGTTTTGTCTTTGATGGGTCGCAAAAGTGAGGCGGTAGGCTCGCTTGAAAAGGCGATCCTGCTCGACGGCCGTCTGCAATCGGTCGCCCTAACGGACAAAGACTTTGAAAGTCTCCGCACCAATGCAGAGTTTCAAAGTCTTGT
>JAZKGL010000335.1:5040-9523 GCA_040385935.1 Bdellovibrionota bacterium | reverse complement strand
AAGACCTGCGAAGGCAATGACTGTAATTATTTTTGACAACATAATGTGACCTTTGGCTAATGACTGGACCATACTCTTGCTATCGGCAACTCTTTACGGGACTGAACAATTCTTTTTCAAATGCCGAAAGCCTCTGAAATTTCGAAGTAAATTCGATAAGTCAGGCCTAGCTAAAAAGAGTGTATTTGCCCTTCTTTCACCAATCTTTACGAGGCGACTAGAGGCGCTAGGCAGATTCTGCTACACTTAGACCATCCCCAAAAAATCTGTGAGGAACCTCCTAAATGAAAATCCTAGCGTGCGCTCTAGTAGCGGCAGGGCTTGTGACTGCTTGCGGAAAAATCGATAAAACGGAAGTCACGTCAACGGCTCTTCCTGGTTCAGAAAACTATGCGTCTGACAAATCAAGCACTGGCGCCGCTCTCGTTGTCGCTGACACGTTGAGTCTTCCTGCTTGCAATGCGACGACCGAAGGCCAATTGATTTTTGTTAAATCTCAATCCGTTTTTGCTACCTGCGTCTCCGGCGAGTGGCGCGGAATCGATGTAAGCGGTCCACAAAAAGGTATCCTCTCTTCTGTGGATTGTAAGATGACGGCTTCACAAGCGGCTCTGACAGCAGCTGGACTCGATCATGCACCGGCTAGCGGAATCAACTTCGCTTACGGCGTGACAACGTTCGCCAACGGTTCGAAGTATGTTCAAATGCGAATTTCCACTGGCGAAAACGGTCTTTCGAGTGGCGTGTTCTGGGATAAAACTCAAGAAGAATATCCTACATCGGAATCAGACAGCCTTGTTCTCGATGTTCACGGCACGAGCGACTTCGGCTTTTGGTACATGAGCGAGAACGCCGAACTCACCGGTGACGCAAATAATCCATTCTCTATCGTTTACGTCGATCCTACGTTGAGCGAAGCCAAGCTTCTGAGCTTTGACACAGCTGCAAATTGTAAGGTTATGACGAATTCGAACTGATTTTTCTGCTGTAATGACTGGTGCATAGCAAAATTCCTTCCTTTACCGGGGCGGCTGGTCGTTTGATCAGCCGCCTTTTTCTGTGTTATACAGACTAAGGAGGGTCTAGATGAAAAATTTTAAGTGGTTACGCGTTCTTATAACGACTTTGGCCGTTATTCTCATCCTCGATCTTGCTTGGTTTTTCGGAACGCGGAACTACCTTCGCAGCGAAGCCTTTCTTAAGCTCGTCAATACGCCCGAACTTCAATTTGATGCCAAAGACGGCTATTCGCCTTGGCCTGGATACTTCATATTTCATTCGTTTGTGTTTACCGGATTTGGTGAAACCGCTACGTATCAAATCAAAGCGGATTCTATCGCCTTTCATCTCAACCCGTTTTTACTCTTTTGGAATAAGGTTGTGATTCGTGCGCTTACGATTCAGGACGTGACCGTTAATATCGGAGATGGACCAAGCTCTGAGGTTGTCATCGCTAAGAAAGAGGCTCAAGTCAAAGCCGAAGAGGAAAAGCTAACCAAAGACAACGAGGGTGTCAAACCTTATTGGACGATCAGCTTTGCGCACGCAGTGATGCAAAACGTGAAAGAATTTCGGGTTCATGATTGGGCCTTTCACGGCGACGCAAAGATCAAGGCCAGCTTTTGGCTCGATACTGACGGCTTTTTTGTGCTCGAAGATTCCAAAGCCGAGATCAAAAAAGTTGAGGTGCTGGAGAAGAAGAAAAAGCTCGGTACTCTGGAATCGGCGATTATCGATAGCTCGATCGCAAAGTTTAGTCTCGAAGATGAAGAGAATACTTCCATACTCAAAAAAGTTGATACGCACTGGCAGCTGCAAGGCCAGCTCGATCGCGTGGATACGATCGGGTCTTATCTTAAGCAGTTGAAGTGGTTGGAGTTGAGTGGCTCGGCCTTAAAAGTGAAGGGCGACGTGGCTATCAAAGAGTCTGAATGGCAAGGCGGGAGTGAACTGAAGTTTGCCACGGATGCTTTGCATGTAAAAATCCTTGAGCAGACGATCGATGGGAACGGCAACTTTCTCTGGCAGATTCAAAAAGACGACAAGAAGCTGAATCATATTGAATTGAACTTTGGCAAATACACTCTAAATAAAGGGCGAGATGGCGAGGGCGAAGGCTTTAAGCTGACTCTTGATACACCGGATAAGGGTGTGCTTCAAAAATGGGATGTCTGGCGCTCCGATATCGTGCTTCCGCCGACGCGCATTCATCGCATTCAATTTCTTCAGGCTTATATTCCCTCATCACTTCCTCTCAAACTCGAGAAGGGTCGCGGCGAGATTAAAGGCGAATTCCACGCTAGTTCCGATAGCAAAAACACGGGTGGATTCTTGGATGTCGATGTCAAAGAGATGAGTATCGATTATAAAAAACTTATTACCTTTGCAGGTTCGGCCAAATCGCGGACCGATATCACTCGTCTCGACATCGAGCGCGGCGTCGTGGATATCAAAGACACGGGAATCGATATCAAGGATTTAAGCTTTGCCGATAAGAAAGGCTGGGCAGGATCTGTGCATATGCGTAACGCGCAGGTTAAGATCGAAAAGCCTGTTTATTTGAAGAGTGCGATCGAAGTCAAAGGCGATAATCTTCAGCCGGTTCTGGCCTTTATTATAAAGGATAAGAATTTTCCTGAGTGGGCTCTTAAATCGTTTGATTTGAAACAACCCAAAGTCAACTTTCTTGTGGATGCCACCGAGACTAAGCTTAATATCCGAGATTTCAAAGCGAAGTCAGAGGATTTAGCGATCGAAGGCTGGTTTGCAGGGGAAACGGCTAAGTCTCAAGGCAAATTTCTCTTCACTTACGGAAAGATTTCTGGCGCCTATGGTTGGACCGGGGATGATTCGGAATGGAAAATGTTTGGCGCTAAAGACTGGTATCAAAAGGATCTGAACGTCGCGCGATGATTGCGACGTTACGAGGTGATAGGTCGCGGTCGAAGACGGCCTGTAATTCGGCATGAAAACCCCGCTCATTCAACCAGAGTACGCGATCATTGAGCAAGAAGAGTTCAAGCGGTCTAGCGAAAATATTGCGAATCAAATGAGCGGCAAAGATCTCAAAGACTTCATTTTGAGTGCTCCGATAGAATTCCTCTAGCCGTTCCTTCTCTTCAAGGTTCAAACCTAATTTGGATAAACGATCAATGGCATAAACAGAAAAAGGCTGTTCATAAAGAGATTTGGGAGCGTCACCCGCTATCAAGAAGCCTTTTTGCGGATAGTGGGCTTTCACGAAGAGATGAAAAGCAAATCGATGATCGTTTACGCGGCGCAAAAGTTTGAATTCTTTGTCATCTAAGAAATTTCGTCCGCGTGTGGCTAAAAAGAGTGAAGATTGATTCCAGGCTATGGGATGGGACTTGCCGAACTCTGAAAGATTTAATTCTTCGGGCCTGGTTTTATCATAACAACAACCAAAATTGATGAGCCGCTGACTCCCAAGGCTCTTACGGAACTGATAAACAGCTAGAGACCCACACGTATGAAGACCGAGCGATAGGGTCTGACTTTCCGAGAAATACCTATCCAGATCACTCGCTTCATCTTTCAACTCCCCCGCGACGAAGGACAGCTTTGATCGATCGAAATCGCGGCTGCGCTTGAGCCACCACTCACCTTTGGCCTGCAGGGTCACATCTTTATCAATCGTGTGAAAGCGCCACTGAAAATGTTTCACGCATAAGCGTGCTAAGTGTCCGACACCGCCACCGATATCGACTGCGTGAGTCACGTCTGCCCCTAAGCGCGTCAGCACAGGGAAAAGCCGCCGAACTTCATGCTGCTTTTTGTGATTGAGTCCCTGCACATCGACTTTATCCAAAGGCATCTCTTCGCCCGAGACTCTCAACTCAAAGCTTTGAGCCTCGGCTAGGAGAGCACGCAAGTCAGGGTGAAGAGACGAACTCGCGCGGCCATTGGCAAAGTCATGAAGGTCATTGGGCGACAAAGCCATCACTGACCTCAACCAGTCCAAAGGATAATAGCTGCGGGATAAAGGCCAGTTTTGCAAAATAGAATCGCCCCAGATCGGTTCAAACCGCTGGAGAAATTCGTAAAGTTTTAAGTGATCAAGAGTGGGATTCAATTAATAGCCGCTCAAATCAAGATGCTGCGTTTTATGGTCAGCAAACTTTTTCATGATAGCATCCGGCATACGAATCGGCTTGTTTTCAGGGCCGATGACGACGATCGATATCTGGCCAAGGACAACCGCTCGCTTTTGACCATTTTCAAGGACATAAGCATTTTGCTCAAAGTGGATGGCAGGCGAACGCGAGAACCCGCCCTTAGATTCCACCAGCAACTGATCACCGTGTTTTGCAGGGGACTTGAATTCCATACTCGCTTTATGCACAACAAAGTGCGCGCCGAGGTCATAAAGTTCTTTGAGGAAACGCACGCCGATCACGTGTTCGCGTGCGCGCTCAAAGAACTTCAAATAATTGGCGTGATAAACAAACCCGGAAAGATCGGT
>JAZKGL010000335.1:0-4940 GCA_040385935.1 Bdellovibrionota bacterium | reverse complement strand
TCTTCGCCTTCATGCCAGCAGTCATAATCCGTCGCGAGAGCGAGCATGCCGTAGCACATCTCGGCTTCGCGAGCGAGTTTGGCTTCTGGAATCGCTGTCATACCAATGACAGCTGGACGAAGGGTTTCTCGGTAGTGGCGAGACTCGGCGCGGGTGGAAAACGCAGGGCCTTCCATGCACACATACGAGCCACCGAAGTGAACGCGGTCGGTAACACTTTTTGCGGCCTTCTCGATCCACTTACACATATCGAGATCAAAAGGATCGGCGAATTCAAAGTGACCAACGATGCCTTCACCAAAAAAGGTCTCGGCCCGTTTGCCTTTGGTTCGATCGAAGATCTGATCAGGAATGACCATATCACCGGGACGAATATGCTCCTTCATAATCCCAACTGCACTCACCGCCAGTACATGCGTGACGCCAAGGGATTTCAAAGCGTAGATATTCGCCCGATAGTTGACTTCGGAAGGCGTAAAACGATGGCCTTTGCCATGACGCGGAAGAAAATAAACAGTACGGCCGTGCAGCTTACCCTCGATAATCTTATCGCTGGGCTCTCCGAACGGCGTTTTGATCGCGTGCTCGGCAACGAATTCCACGCCCGGCATTTGATAAATGCCCGAGCCACCGATAATACCGAGTTTGACAGGAAGCGAGACGGCCATGACTATTATTTCCTTTGGTTAAACTTGCTAAGGAGATCATCCATTGTGAACTTCTGCGCCGGCTTTTGCGGCGCGGACTGACTGCTACCGCGCGACTGGTCCTGACGCGCCTTGATAGGTCCGCGTGCACTCGTCTGAGAAAGCGTAGGACGAGCCTGAGCGCCTTCGCGAGGAGCCTGCTCGGCTGCCTGCTGCTGAGGCTTATTGCCCTCAAGGCGACGCGAAAGACCGATACGGCGACGCTGAATGTCAACTTCGATAACACGGATCTGAATCACTTCACCGACCGACACAACCTTAGCGGGATCATCGACAAAGTGTTCGGCGAGTTCGCTGATGTGAACAAGACCATCCTGGTGAACGCCGATGTCCACAAAGGCACCGAAGTTGGTAACGTTGGTGACTGTGCCCGGAAGGATCATCCCAACTTTGAGATCTTCGATTTCCGCAACATCATCGGAATACATCAGGCGAGCCCCATCTTCACGAGGGTCACGGCCTGGCTTGATCAACTCAGATGCGATATCGCGAAGGGTCGGCATACCGACTTTTTCGGAGACATAACGCTCAAGAGGAATCGCTTCGACGATCGCTTTGTTGCCGATAATCTCCGAAAGGTTCTTGTTTTGGTCCTTGGCGATCTGCTCCAAGGTCTCGTAGGCCTCGGGGTGAACCGATGAGTTATCTAAAAGGTTATCCGACTCAGGAACCCGCAAAAAGCCGGCGGCTTGTTGGAAAACCTTAGGACCTAGGCCTGTGACAGTCGTGAGATCTTTACGCGAACGGAATTTGCCGTCGCGATCTCGTTTGGCCACGATGCTTTTGGCGAGAGTTCCGCCAATGCCTGAGACATAAGAAAGAAGTTTGTACGAGGCCGTATTGATGTTCACACCAACGCGGTTCACACAGCTTTCGACGACTTCTTCGAGGCTCGTTTTCAGCTTGGTTACGTTCACGTCGTGCTGATACTGACCGACACCGATCGAGCGTGGATCGATTTTCACCAGTTCAGCCAAAGGATCTTGGAGACGACGGGCGATAGATACCGCGCTTCGAATCGTTGGATCAAGATCTGGGAATTCTTCCCGCGCGATATCCATAGTCGAATAAACCGAAGCACCCGCTTCGTTGACGACCAAACGCTTAACATCTTTTATGTCGTTGTCTTTGAGAACAGCCGCGATAAGGCGCATAATCTCGCGACTACCCGTCCCGTTGCCGACAGCCAGATACTTCACTTGGTAAGCGTTGATCATGCGAAGGATTTCGCTTTTCGCTTGCACGGTTTTATTCGTCTCGCGATCACCAAGGTCAGTCATGAGCGTGGTGTTAAAAAGAAGTTTGCCCGTCTCATTGACGATCGCAAACTTACAGCCGGTACGAAGGCCCGGGTCAACGCCCATCACCACATGGTTAGGAATCGGTGGTAGAAGAAGGAGGTTCTCGAGGTTTTCCGAGAAGACGCGAATCGCTTCGGTCTCAGCGGTTTGTTTGAGCTGAAGACGAAGTTCGGTTTCAATCGATGGACTCAAAAGACGGCGATACGAATCTTCGACGGTTTGCGTCAACCAGTCTTTGACTTCTGTAGACAGACTGCGACCTTGGAGAGCTGCGGTGCGCAGCTCAGTCACAATCCGCTCGGCATCAACATCGATCGATACGCGAAGAACCTTCTCAGCTTCGCCGCGACGAACCGCCATCACGCGGTGAGAAGCAGCCTTGGAAAGCGGCTCGCGGTAGTCAAAGTAATTTTGATACTTCGAAGGATCGGTTTTCTTGTGCTTTTTATCTTTGGTAAGTGTCGGCGGCGCATCTTCGTCGCCTCCCAAAGCTTCGCCGGCTTCCACTTTTTTCGAAACGAGCGCACCCGAATCCTGCGAGATCTGACGAACAAGCGAGCGCAGCTCAGCTGTCTCAGAAATCCGCTCAGCAAAAATATCCGCTGCGCCGGCAAGTGCCGCTTTTTCATCCGCGACTTTCAGCGATGGATCGATGGAAGCATCGGCCGCTGTCACAAAGGGTTTTGCGATCGCGTAGAGATCGTGAATGCTTGCGCCTTCAGCCAGAATCTTATCGAGGAGAGGCTCAAGACCTTTTTCCTTGGCGATCTGTGCGCGTGTGCGGCGTTTGGGTTTGTAAGGGAGATAAAGATCTTCAAGCTCTTGCTTGGTCTCAACCTTTTCAAACTTCGCCTTGATCTCAGGGAACTTCGCCATGAGTTCAGGACTCTTCTTGCAGTGCTCTTCGACGACTTTTAGATATTTGACTTTGTTCGTTTCAAGCTCGGTCAAGTAGTTGAAGCGGTCTCTGATATCTCTGAGGGCAACTTCATCGATGCTTCCGGTCATTTCCTTACGGTAACGGGCTACGAAAGGAATCGTGCATTCCTCATCAAACATAAGTTTGATCGAGTTGTGGACTTGAAATTCCTTCAGTCCGAGTTCGGCCGAGATTTTGGCGACGAGATTGATCATGAGATCCGCTCCAATACTTTGAATTAGTGTAGTTCACTCGATGCGAAGAAGAAGCCGACTTCACGTGCAGCAGCTGCGGAAGAATCCGAGCCATGAACAGTGTTTTCGCCGATCGACTTAGCGAAGAGTTTACGTACTGTGCCTTCAGCAGCGTTCGCTGGGTTAGTCGCGCCCATGATATCACGGTTCTTCTGAATTGCGTTTTCGCCGTGAAGTGCGATCACAACGACAGGGCTACGAGTCATGAACTCAACGAGTTCACCAAAGAAGCCGCGTTCTTTGTGTTCGCCGTAGAAAGTCTCAGCTTGCTTGCGCGAAAGATGGACCTTTTTGATTCCAGCAACTTCGAGGCCTTGAGCTTCGAACAAAGTCACGATTTTACCAACGAGATTTCTCTCAGCGCCGTCAGGCTTGATGATCGAAAGAGTGTATTCTTTAGACAAAGGGAGTTCCTCCAGTGAGTTTAAAACCTTTCTCCAGAAAGGAAAAAAGCGCTCTAAATGATACTGGTTCCAAGAAAATTGGCAAGCTCAGGCGAACGTGTGGAAGAAATTAGAGGATAATGTGGCGGGGAATGGCGACGCAGAATAGCGAGTCGCAATAACCGTTACGGCTATAGGGCGACTCGCTATGTCGAATAATATAAATTTTACAGGAAAGTGCTTAGTAGCACATCAATTGGCCTTCGACTTTAACGACGCGTGAGCCACCTGTTTTGTAGCACTTATTGATAGCGCGTTTGTAGGCGATCTCTTCTCTAGCGTTGATAGGACTCGAGCCGCCATCATTGGATTGCGAAGTTGTCGAAGAGGAACCAACTCCACCCGCGCATGCATTCAGGCTCAGGCTAAGCAATGCGATCAGGGAAAGCGACGAAAGAAATTTCATGGGTGAGCACCTCAGTGTTAATCTGACTCTTCATCAGTTTAACCCGAACACACCCGGCAAGAGTTTCCTGGATATCGTTATCCTTGGCGACCGGGAAATTCGGCCCAAATTTCTGGAACGAGCACGCGCTTCCAAAGATCTTCCCAGCTTGGCAAAGTCACCGCTTTTGGATCATCGGGCTTCTTCTCAAGCGGCAATCGAAGATCAGCGCGTTTGCCGTTGGCCCAGATCAGCTCGCCGTTGTTCGTGTCGATCAGTAAGAGAACAAGTTCGGCATGACGACTAGCGTAGTAGAGTCCGCGATCGTTGATCACTTCCCCATCCGCTTCGGAAATAAACGGAATGAGAACGGCATCACTGTTGGTCGTCTCACGGCTGATATCGCTCAACCACTTTCGCCAATCGCTACGTAAGGCGACCACTTCTTTGTAATAGCTGGTTGGATTACGGCACGCCTCGCAGACTTGCGATGGCCGAAACCAAAGGTCTTCGAGCTGTTCGAGTTGGGCCTCTTTGGGACTGCGAGCCAGCAGCTTTTTCACAACAGCAGGACTGAGTCCTCGCATGTAAGGCTGTCCTTCGAAACCTTGCAAGACATAGGCATCAAAACTTGAGCATAGAGATGTAAGTTCGGCCTCGTTAGTCTGCATAGAGCGTTGCCCGGCGTAGAGAGCCCCTTGAGGCCATTTGCGGCAAGGAAACACGGCAATTCGTGCAGGAATATGCGCAAGGTGATTGGCCTGAACCCCGTAGTCTGCCGGCTCAGGTGTGACACACCGGGCCGTGGATAGGCCAAGCGAAAAAAGAAAAAGCAGCGGCAGTATTTTGGTCACGGGCAACCCCAATCGAATTAGGACAAAGACTGTTCATTAGTTTTAACAGATCGTCTCAGTACGGCCAGCTCTTTTTC
>JAZKGL010000334.1:0-3034 GCA_040385935.1 Bdellovibrionota bacterium | reverse complement strand
CCGCGAATGAGGAGCAGGAGCTGATAGATAATAACCGCAATGATGCCTATGTCGACCAGAGCCCAATAACCAAACTTTTGGTACAACTCGGACATTGCGTTCAAACCCTTTGGGTAAGATGAAAGTTAGTGGGCCTCTTAACTCGTCACGTCGTCCGGGTGAGATCACGCAGACGTTTGAGATGCTTGACGTTATGCGTACGAATCGCTTTCACGCCAGCGTACAGAAACGAGAGTTCGAGCATTTTCGAAGCGCCGTCTCTATCCTCGGCGCGTTCGATGTCGAGGATGCGTCCGATGAAAGACTTTCTCGATATACCCATGACCAGAGGCGTTCGCCCGGCGTCTCCTATTGCTTCTCGTATCAAATATAGATTAGCTGCATCCGTTTTGCCAAAGCCGATTCCGGGGTCTAGCCAGATTTTATCTACGGAAAAACCAAGCTTTTGCAGGCGCTCCCGAGTTTTGTCGTAGTAAAAGCTGACTGCCGCCGACGCCTCACGAACGTCCAAGGGTCTTTGCTGCATGGTTTCAGGCACAAGATGCATATGCATACCGAGGTAGATCCGTGAGAGATTTGCCCAATCCTTTAAGATTTCATCGGGAATCTGCGCTCCGCCCTTAATATCGTTGATGATGGCCACATTATGATCTCGGAGCCGTCTCATAATCTCAGGTTTATAGGTATCGACGCTAATTGTGATCGATTCTTTATCGAGTTCCTTCAAAATAGGAAGGAGACGATTCCATTCCTCTTCCAGGGGAACAGGAGGAGCGCCGGGCCGTGAGGACTCGGCGCCGATATCAAGGATATCAGCCCCATCGCTTAGGAGCTGATGAACCTGTTTGAGTGCGGCATCTTTAGATAAAAAAAGGCCCCCGTCCGAGAAGGAATCGGGGGTCACATTTACGATGCCCATAATGAGACCGTTATTCACAGAGTCTATCCCTTAGGTGGGAAGCAGAGCCGGATCCATTCCAAGAGCGGTGGTTTCGGCGGCTTTCACCGGTTTAACGATCGCTTTGCGCGCTTCTTTTTCGCGCTCAAGGCGTTCTTTATATTTTTCACGCTCGTCGTCAGTGACCAGCATTTCTCCGCGCATGATAGCATCGATTTCTTTGGATTCCAGAGTTTCCCGAATCAAAAGCGCATCAGCCATATTATCGAGGACGATTTTCTTTTCGCGTAGGATGCGAACAGCCGTTTCGTAGCCAGTCACCACAAGTTGGCGAACTTCGACATCGATCTCTTCCATTACTTTTTCTGAGAAGCGATCGGTGTGTCCGAACTCGCGGCCCATGAAGACTTCGTGATCAGGCGCAGCCCAGGCAACCGGTCCAAGAGTTGACGACATACCCCAGGTACAAACCATTTTGCGGGCGATGTCGGTCGCTTTTTGAATATCGTTTCCAGCACCCGTGGTGGTGAGACCAAAGATGATTTCTTCAGCCGCTCGTCCGCCCATGGCGTAAGCGATGATGCCTTGTGCGTATTCTTTCGACATCGACAGACGATCTTCGGTCGGAAGAAGGATCGTCACACCCAGCGCGTGGCCGCGTGGAATGATAGTGATCTTATGAACCGGGTCAGTGCCTGGAATGCATTTCGCCACGATACAGTGACCGGCTTCGTGATAAGCAGTGTTGCGCTTCTCTTCTTCACCGATAATCATGGATTTGCGTTCAGGGCCCATCATGACTTTATCTTTAGCATGTTCAAAGTGAGTCATAGTAATAACTTTGGCATCGTTACGGGCTGCAAGCAAAGCCGCTTCGTTGACAAGGTTAGCGAGGTCAGCACCGGAGAAGCCTGAGGTCCCTTGAGCAAGGATCTCAAGATCCACATCACCCGCCATAGGCGTTTTGCGTGTGTGAACACGGAGGATACCACGGCGACCGCGAACATCTGGTTTAGGAACATATACGCGGCGATCGAAACGACCGGGGCGAAGTAGGGCTGGATCCAGAACGTCGGCCCGGTTAGTGGCCGCGATCAGGATTACGCCTTCGTTGGTTTCAAAGCCATCCATCTCAACGAGGAGCTGGTTTAACGTTTGCTCGCGCTCGTCATGTCCGCCGCCCATACCGGCACCGCGTTGACGACCCACAGCATCGATCTCATCGATAAAGATGATACAAGGTGCTTGCTTTTTCGCCTGCTCGAAAAGGTCACGGACGCGGCTGGCACCGACACCCACGAACATTTCCACAAAGTCAGAACCGGAGATGGAGAAGAAGGGAACGCCTGCTTCTCCGGCAATGGCTTTAGCAAGGATAGTCTTACCGGTACCGGGAGGTCCGACGAGGAGAACACCTTTAGGAATTTTACCGCCGAGACGAGTGAACTTCTTCGGGTCTTTCAAAAAGTCGACGATTTCCTCGAGTTCGCCTTTAGCCTCTTCGATACCAGCCACATCATCAAAAGTGAGTTTTACCTGGTTTTCGTTGAGAAGCTTAGCCCGGCTCTTGCCGAACGACATGGCTTTGCCGCCACCGGCCTGAAGTTGTCGCATGAAGAAAAAGAGGAGTAATACGATAAGGAAGATAGGAACGAGCTGAATCAGGATGGTTTTCCAGGTGCTGCCTTCTTCGGTATTGGCGTCGAAGGAGTAAGGAATTTTCTGAGCATCGAGTTTGCCCGAGAGAACATTTTCATCCTTGGGTCCGACCGTGCGATAGACGCCTGCGTCCTCGCCCGTTTTAACCGCAAGAATTTCGTTACCTTTAAAGGTGACTTTATCGACCTGCTTTGTCTCTACCCAGGTCACTAGTTCGGAATAATCAACCTGTTTGCTCTCCGGCTTAGGCGGTGAAAGCAGGTTGATAAGCACAACCAGAAGGACCACCCCAGCTAAAACAACAGTAAACTTCATCTGTTGGTTGGGCTTTTTAACCTTCGACATAGATCTGGTTCTCCTCGTAAGAATCATCCCCGGAGCATCGGCCAAAGTATGTACCAATGATTTGGTATTCTACCTGCTTTTTGCGCGGGATGTTGTATCAAAACTCTTGGGGCTCATCCCAGAAATCCCCGC
>JAZKGL010000333.1:0-5469 GCA_040385935.1 Bdellovibrionota bacterium | reverse complement strand
GGCTTGAGATTGGTCTTTGCCAGCGAGCTTGTAGCCCTGTCGACCGGATAACAAACACACAGGCTGATTCTCGTAGGGCTCAATCAGAGCACGAATCCGACGGGCAAGGTCAAAAATCCGTGGATCATGTGTCCTAGGTTTATACTCTTCTTCCGGCCAAAGTCGAGTGGCAATTTCGTTTTTACCAACAAAAGTGCCTTTGCTGTATAGTAGCTCTAAAAAGTCGTAAATTAAAGGCTTGTCGTGTAGCGGAATCCACTTTTCTTGGACGCAAATCCGGCGAAGATCAGGATCCATCTGCATCGAGCAACTCAGCGAATAATCGAGGTCCTTAAATTTCTCATTTACGAGATAAGTGAGATATACACATTCTTCCGGGTCCAGGTAGCAACGCAGCATATCGAGGCTGACTTCGAGCGAATCGAACTTGCCAAGATCTTTATAGACGCATGCCTGCGTGTAAAGGGCCTTGATGATGAAGTAATTCCAACCTTGTGACGCCGCTTCACGAATACAGGTCTGCAAATGCTTCTTCGCGAGCCCGGCATCTTGATGGAAGGCGTGGTTGGCATTCGCCCTGAGTAGATAGAGACTGAGCTTTTGGTCGAGGTTTACGAGGTCCAAAAGCTCTTCCATATCGTGGATCAAACGATCGATATCATGAGGCTTTTTCAGCGAGTAATAGACGTTGGCGAGGCCGAGTACCGCCTGAAAGTAATCTTTCACTGTCTCACTGCGATCCGCCAAAATCTTAAACAAACGCTCGGCCATCTCATATTCTTGATCAGCGTAAGCCAAGCGAGCGGTTGCGTACAAATAAACGTCAGACTGCTTTTGCTGGTATTGAGTAAGATCACGAAGGACCGAGCGTGACTCCGCAACCTTGTGCATTTCAAAGAGCGCCATCGACTTGCGCATCTGCAACATGAAGTGATGATCGACAGACACATCGCTCGCTGCGCTGAGGGAATCTACCGTCTGAACCACTTGTTTAAAGCGGCATTGGTAAAAAAGTTCTTTCACCTCACTGATCGTCTGTTCCCAATCCATACTGCACCTCTCCGATGGCTCAAGCCCGCTTGTCTACTTTTTGCTCATACTGTTCAAGGAGAGAGTATGCACATTTCCTGCCAAGTCCGGGTTTGCCTGATTACCAAGGGTTACAGAGGATTTTGAAAATTTTCGCGAAATCGAAAAGAGGGAACTGGTTTACTTTTGTTACCAAACCATAGTTTCGCTGGGACGTATGATTTATAATGACTTGATAAGCCAGGAAAACGATTGGGGCAAAGAGACGGGCATGACCAACAAGGCAAAGCCGGATAAGGACAAGCGTGGCGTTCTCGTATGCATTTCAGGCAAGAGCCAAAATGAGCTGGTAAAACTACGACGTGATAATACGATTTTTGGCCGCGAAAAAGCGGACATCATCGTGTCTGATCTCGAAGTTTCTGCCACGCATTGCCAGATCCAATGTATTGAGGACACCTATCATATCTTTGATATGAATTCGAGTAATGGCACGTTTGTAAACGGCCAACGAATCGTCAAGGCGCGTTTAAAAGAAGGGGATGTTCTCGAAATCGGCAAAACAGTCTTTCGCTTCGGACTCGAGGATGAAAAGAATGTTCGCCACATCCCTACGCTTTACAGCTCCACCAAGAAAAGTGATAAGACCACATCTCTGGTCGATACATTGATCGAACGCGAGCTTAAACTCGCCAACAAGGTTTTTCTTGAAATCGTTGTGACCTATGGAAACAATCATCGCGAGACGATAGAGCTGCATCAAAAGGTGGCCTACATCGGCCGCGCATCAAGCTTTGGCTCCTTTGATCAGGATACGGAAATCTCTCGCAAGCATCTGATGATCAAACTCAACGATACCGGCGAAGTCTTTATCGAAGACCAAGGTTCGACCAATGGCGCCTTTCTAAACGGTCAGAAGATCACCGGTATGCATCGCGTTCAGCCCACCGATGAGGTTAGGGTAGGACGCTGCGTTTTGAAGATTACGGCTAAGACTTAAGGGCCTGAGGGGATCGCTTGAGACGAACCGTGATAATCGTGCCGTGATCGCGAGGATCCTGGCCGTTTTCATCCTTCTCTTCAATGTCGCGTGACATGATAGAGATATCGCCACCGAATTTTTCTACGAAAGTTTTGACGAGCGGCATACCAAAGCCAGAGCCGCTTTCATCGCTAGTGCCCTGACGAGTGGTGGGCCGGCTAGCGTGAAAGAGCTGTGGCAAGAGGGATTTTGGAATCCCTATGCCGTTGTCTTCCACACGTATCCAAGCCTGATCGCCCAAAGCACCGGCCGATACCTTCACGCGTCCACCCAAACGAGTAAATTTAATCGCATTGGAAACGAGGTTATTGAGCACCTCATGCGTCAGCGCGATTTCATCCGCAAAAACCCAAATATCCTCATCGAGAGTTTCGCACGTGAGAGTGATCTCTTTACGCTCGGCGCGTTCGGAGAAGTAAAAGGGAATATCATCGAGAGCCTTGCGTAGTGAACAGGGTGAGAGCGTAAGCGAGATTTTGCCCGAGCGAACCGCATCGTACTTTCTCACCTGTTGAATAATGCCCTCGATCGATTGCGCTGCTTTTTCCACGCGTGGCATCTGAGGTCTTGCATCGGCCTCAGAACGCCTGGAGATGTAGGCGGCTGATTTGATAATCGACAAGGGATTAGATATGTCGTGAGAAATCATGCGAAGCAAGTGCTGAAGATTCTCCTTTTCCTTCGCCTCCATTTCCGCGATGAGGGTTCTGGCCTCGATCTTGCGAATCTTAACAGCGAGTGCAAGAGACATAAGGATCATCTCTATCATATTGCCGACCAAGGGGCAAAAGGCGACGTAGAACGTCTTCTCGATGAGTCCGATGTTTCCGAGCGACCAAACGCCGACGCTTAAAGCTAAGATGCCCCAAGCGAGGAGAAAAATCGAGGCTGCGCGATCGCCGGCTCGAATCGCAAGAGTTCCGCTCACGAAGACAAAGATCACAGCTATCAAATCGAAAGCGCTCGCAAATTTCTTGCAAAAGGCGTCTGGAAAAAACCAAAGCGTGATCTGGCATAAACAGGCAACGACCACGACGCCGATCAGCACTTTTCCGAGGCGAGGACTGAGAGTCTTCAGCTGGAGAAAGGAGTACGTGAATAAGAGCGAAGAAATGGAGGGAAGAAAGAGGATGCGAACCGCGTCTTCAATTTGATTGAGAAAGGGGAAGGTGACTGGCCCGTATTCAAGAAATCCACCCTGGACGTAAGCGTTGAGTGCCATCGACAAACCAAAGGCGATGTAAAAGAAGTAATTGTAGGATCGAAGGACCAGAAACAAAAAGAAGTTGTAGAGTATCAGAGCGATTACGGTGCCGTAGTAAGCAAAGTAGAAATTGGTATCAGAGGTGATGACGCGATGAGTCTCTTCGTGGCTTAAGAGGTAAAGCGACAGACTGAGCTGCAAGGGACTGCGAATCTTCACATACGCATGATAAGCGCCTGGTTCAGGGAGAACGATACGGCCCGTGGGCAATCGTCTTTGAATTGCCCGACCCTTGGCATGTGTTCCGGCTTCTTGATTGGCAATAAGCTTGCCTTGATCATTGAAGAGAAAAATATCCATGGTCGTAAAATCAGGGCGAGGTGAGAGTATAAAGACTTCGGTATTGGGGGTCAGACTTCGAGGCGAGACCTTCATCCAGACTGTGCTTTTGGTAAAACCTAGCCCTCGTCTTCCAAAATCTTTTAGCGTTTGGAATTCGCCTCGCAGCTCCAGCTCACGGATATCGTCGATCGAACGTGAGCCATCTTCGTCGATATAGACCGTAAAATCACCTGCGGATGCGAGATCGTTATGCGCTTTTAAAGTTGAAGGCAGACAGCCCAGACCTATTAGGACCAGGGTCATACCAACTAAAAGCTGATAACAATAAGTCTTCAGGGATTATGCCTCCGTCCCTTTAAGTACCGGGTGGACAGACTCAATGCAATTGGACATTTTCTGCCGATGGGACACCTTGCCGATGCAACATATCAGCTTTTCGCTTTCGTCTGAGGCTTGGTCGTCTTCGCAAGACTTACTCGCACAGGTTCCACCAGGTTACAAAGGTGCGCTTTGAATCGGTAAGGAGGCTGCGTCACATCATCCGAGGAATCGGGACTCGCCACAACTTTCAAAAAAGCGGGACCTCCTAGGAGTTGCGATAGCTTGGAACTCTTCACTTTGAGGAGCGAGTAGGTGTGAATCCGGCTGTCGCAGCTGACCTCGATCTGCAGATAGTCAGCGCTTTGAAGCTTGGCCTCACTGTTCACCATGATGTAAGACAGCGGATGATCCTGGGGAATAAACGCTGGGCGAATCGAGACATCTTCGGGCTTTTTCATATAGAAACCCTGAAGGTAATCTTTCTCTATCAAATCCGCTAAATTCGTTGGGATATGCCTTAGCCAACGCATGCGGCGATTCCCTGAGCTGATTTTCACATCCGCGCCCTCGTGCCGGCTGCCTATCGTGACGATCGTTGCATGCTCGGGGAGAAAACGAACCATTTCGAGAAAGGGTTGATGACCTTCGCCATTGGTCAGTTGCTCTTCGATAAAGATGATATCGGGCGTAAAATATTTGGGTTCATATACCAAACTGCTTTTGTTGAGTGCGGTATGAACCTCGTGTTTGCGGCGATCTGTGTAACGAAGGATCGTCGTTCGAAGTGCGGGTGATTGGATCGCAAGAAAGACTTTCGGCCTAAGGCCAAGGTCGATTTTTGCCAGGTACTCTTTTGTTTCTTTTAACTTTTGTAGATCAGCGCGCTCCGCCGCATCCTTTGCCCAATTGACGACGAGTGCTTCCGAGAACCGATAGGAAAGATGCGATTTTTGCTTTTCGACGACGACCGCGCGAATTTCTTTTAGTCCCAGTCGATCGGCAAAGGCACCCTGTAAACGGATCGTATCGCCGACTTCAGCCATCGTTTTCGACTCGATCCACATCGTCTGCGGACCGATCCAGACCACGCGCGCAGGCATTTGAATCTCGATTTTCTCCTCAAGCTTTTTGAGGCCTTCGTGAAGATCGAGTATCGATTCCATCCCTGAGGTCGCAAATTCAAAACGCTGAAGCCACTCGGTGTCTTCGAGATCGTGCGGGATAATATCGCGAAAACCTTCGAGGCAGGCGGCCTGCATCAGGTCAAAATCGTTTTTGCTGTTCCATAGAAGCAGACGGGCATTGTTGATGTCAGGAATATTGGCAAAGGTTTGCATGCACTTGATGGCAACGTCGTGATCCCACTCATCACCGAGTACGATAACGCGCGCACGTTTAATCGAAACTTCTTTCACGAGCGCTTCCAGGTTTTGAAAGAAGTATACCTGATAGCCAATATCGTCGAGGATCGCGGCGCGTCTTTGATGGACGTCCTCGATAGATGGGCAAAGCCAGTAGATTCCAACTCGTT
>JAZKGL010000332.1:0-2148 GCA_040385935.1 Bdellovibrionota bacterium | reverse complement strand
GGCGTGTCGATGGATGAGGAAGCCACCAATCTTTTGAAGTGGCAGGCGAACTTCACCGCATCCTCCAAAGTGATAACCACTGTCGATGAAATGCTCGAAACCGTTCTGCAAATGAAACGTTGAGAGTAAGAGGTAGTCTTTGCGCGTTTCCGATAAACAGCGATACGATCAAGCGAACCATCGCGTGGATGTGGCCAAGACCGGCAACTCCGCGATGCTTGAACAGCTGTCGACGCAAAAACGGGTAAACCGCGTCTCCGACGATCCCATCGCTGTGGGCCAGATCCTTCGTCGCCGGTCGCAGCTCTCCGATATTCAGCAGTTTACGAAGAATATCGAGTTCACGAAGGGTTATATCGATAGAACCGAGTCCTCCCTTCAGGGCATTCACGACTTTCTTATTCGGGCTAAAGAGCTTGCAGTCAGTCTCTCCAACGGAACCTACGCTGAGAATAGCCGGGAAGCCGCGGGTCTTGAAGTTCAGCAGATTCTCGAGGGCGTGGTATCACTCGCCAACTCTCAGTATAATAATCGATATGTGTTCGGTGGTTTTCGTACCCAGACTCCTCCCGTGACCGGCGAAGGCCAGTTCACTGGGGACGACGGCGCGATTTATCTGCAGATCGATACCGGCAAGTTCAAGCAGATCAACCTTCAGGCTCGTGGCCTCTTTCAGCCGAACGCGGACGAGAGAAATCATGGACACTTTGGAATGATCGAAGGCCTTCAACTGCTTCGGGATGCCTTGGGCGACAACGATGTTCCTGGTATCCGCAAAGCGATGGACGAGCTTGAATTTCAAATGGATAAGACGACCTCGGCCCAGGCGGTACTTGGCGCGACTTACAACGCGATCGAAGAAACCTCGCGGCGCCTCGATCTTAACGACGAGCTTACTCAGGAAGATCTTTCGCGTCTTGAAGATGCGGATGTTTATAAAGCGACGACGGACTTCAAACAAACGGAATCGGTTCTGCAAAGTACGCTGATGGCTTCTAACAAGCTGCTCCAGCCTTCTCTGCTCAACTTTCTGCAGTAAGCAGACGTTTCTTAGGCCGCACCTCGTGCAGCCAGGCGCCGACAACCAGGGAGGGTTAAAGGGTGCTCGTTTTAACAAGAAAAGTAGGCGAAGGAATTGCGATAGGCGACGATATCAAAATCGTTGTCATGCAGATAAAAGGCAAGCAGGTCAGACTTGGGATCAAGGCGAGTGCAAGCACGGTCGTCCATCGCGAAGAAGTCTATCAAAGAATTCAAGATGAGAACCGAAACGCCTCCTATTCGCAGGTCGCTAGCGTCGATCAAGCTGTCGATATGATGGAAGAAAATGACCTTCCCGAAACGCCGGCGCGATCACCTCTTCGCCGCGTGACCCGTGGAAGTAAGAAGCCTGATTCGTAAAGTGAGGCCTAGTCTATTCTTGTTGACCCTAAAAACTTGAGTTAGACTCATAATAGAGCAAACCCGAAAACGACGGCGAAAAGTCCAAGGAGTATCCCTTGATAAAGGTGAAAACAACGCGCTTCGGCGAGATTGATATCGACGGGAAGGATGTGATCACTCTTCCGGCCGGTATTATCGGTTTTCCAGAACTTAAGCAGTACGTGCTCCTTGATCACGACACGGATTCGCCCTTCAAATGGCTCCAGAGTATGGAAGACGGCGCCATCGCCTTCGTTTTAATCAATCCTTTGCTCTTTAAGCCAGACTACCTTGTGGAAGTGGGTGAAGGCGAAGTTCAAGATCTAGAGATCGAAAACGAAGAAGACGCTGTGGTCTCGGTTATCATCACGATGCCTAGCGATCCGCAGAAGATGACAGCAAACCTTAAGGCGCCGGTTATCTTCAACCTGAAGAATCACAAAGGTCGTCAGATCATATTGAACACCAGTGAGTACACCACGCGTCACAACATTATGGAAGAGATGCGTAAGGTCAGCTCGCAACCCAAAACCGACGAACTGTCGGCTGCTATTGAGCAGGCCAAGGAATCGACTGTCGCCGAGAAGCTGGCGAAAAAAGCTAAGCAGGCCGAATGAGATTAGGGTCGCTGCCGAGTGCCAAGATCAATGTTATTCGTTTAAGACTGGGGGGCTTTATACGGTGCGCTTTCTCTCGGGATAGCGCTTCGCTGATGCCTCCGGCGGC
>JAZKGL010000331.1:2802-9398 GCA_040385935.1 Bdellovibrionota bacterium | reverse complement strand
ATCATGGAAGAGCAGCGTTTCCTTATTCAAAAAGGGAAAATGTAATCGTCTCAACGGAAGTTGCGAATCGGTGGCACGTGCTCAAAGTGCTGCTCGAGCGGTGGTGTCTTCTCGCTCTCGCGTATCGGTCTCACCTCAGCCGTTGTCGCATAAGCCTTCTCCACAAGGATCGACATGCTGTCGAGGTCGCGCTGAAGCTTTCCACTCACACATAAAAAACTATGTTGCCAGAGGATTTGCCGAAACATTTCGATCGTCTTGGGTTTGCAGACGAGATTGATAAAACCTGTATCATCTTCAAGCGTCACAAACAAAATGCCTTTAGCCGTCGGCGGCGATTGACGAATCAGCACCATACCAAAGACATAAACCGTATCCCCCTTCTTTGCATCCATCAGACTACGCGATGTTCGAAGCAGAGATTGTTTGATGGGATAACGCCACGCGTGCTTTTTCAAAAGAACGATAGGATGCTGATCAAGTGTGCTCGAGAAGGATTCAAAATCTTTTTCCATACGTTCAAGCTCGGTCTCCGCATCGAAGACATAAGGAACTTCGGTTTCAAGCAGAGGCGCGCGCGGAAAGGTTTCCATAAACCACACCGCTTCGCGCCGGTTGATGCCAAATCCTTGAAAGGCGTTGGCTGCGGCGAGGGAACTCAGATCTTTGCGATTCATGCCTTCCGCATCGCCAGTAAAGGCCTGAAGCGTAGGCCAATGCCGATCCGCAGTCTTCTCGCGATAGGCTATCAATTCTTTGGCACTGCCTTCGGCCAACCCACGCACCAGATGAAATCCAAGGCGTATCACTTTTTTGCCATCGACGAGATATTCAATACTGGAGTCCCACTGCGAGCGGTTGATATCCGGCGGAAGAAAAGAAACCTTTTCACGCCGCGCACTTTGAATCAGAGCATGGACCGAATAAAAACCCATAGGCTGGGAATTGATGATCGACATATAAAACGCGAGCGGGAAATAACATTTGATATAACTCGACGCGTAGGCAATGAGAGCAAAGGACGCTGAGTGAGACTCGGGGAAACCATAGCTCGCAAAACCTTGGAGATAATCGAGAATCTGCTCGACAAACTGCGGAGCCACGTTGCTTCTTATCATGCCCTCTCTGAGTTTGGGAACGATCGTATCCATGTTTTTGCCAAGCGACCAGGCGCCAATCTTCTTTCTCAGCTCATCGGCTTCACCGGCTGAAAACCCCCCGACAACCATGGCGACCCGCATGATCTGCTCCTGGAAAATGGGAACACCATAGGTTCGCCTGAGAATCGGTATGAGGCGATCATCGGGGTAAGTGATAGGTTCCAGGCCTTGACGACGACGAATATAAGGATGAATCAAGCCGCCCTGTATCGGCCCCGGGCGAATGATTCCAATCTGGACAACCAGATCATAAAAATTGCGTGGTTTTAGTCGAGGTAACATAGACATCTGCGCGCGTGATTCGATCTGAAAGGTTCCTACTGTATCGCCCTTTTGAATCATGGCAAAGGTCTGCGGATCTTCAGCCGGAATCTTATACATCTCTATGGTCTCGCCATAGTGCTCTTTGATCGTGGCAAAGCCTTTCCTCAAAGCGGTGAGCATACCGAGTGCAAGGAGATCGATTTTAAAAATCTCCAGCGTTTCAATATCATCTTTGGACCATTGGATAACCGTCCGGCCTTCCATCGTCGCCGGCTCCTGCGGACAAAGACCATCGAGATCCTCATCGGATAGGACAAAACCGCCGGAATGAAGACCCAGATGCCGGGGAAAGCCTTGAATGCGTTCACTCAAGGTTCGCCAAATGTCCCAGTTGCAGTAGGGCTCAACCGCTGTCTGCATATCGGGTGGCAGAGGCGGCTTTTCTTCCTCGCGGCTGTGCATGCTTTTAAATTCCGCGATTTGATTCACCCAAACTTCAGGCACACCAAACGCTTTGCCTATCGCGCGAAAAGCACTCTTGCCACGAAAGCAGATAACGTTCGCCACCATAGCCGCACGCTTTCGGCCATAACGTGAGTACACGTATTGGATCACCTCTTCGCGGCGTTCATGTTCAAAGTCGACATCGATATCCGGCGGCTCGCCGCGCTCGCGGCTTAAAAAGCGTTCAAACAAAAGATCCGAGCTGAGGGGGTCGAGTGAGGTGATCTCAAGAATATAACAGATCACGGAGTTGGCCGCAGAGCCTCGGCCCTGACACAAAATATTTTGCTCGCGCGCCCAGCGAACGATATCCCAGACGGTGAGAAAATAATCGGCAAGTTTGAGGTCGTAAACGAGCCAAACCTCTTTCTGTAGCTGATATTTGACTTTATCCGGCATACCCGCCGGATAACGTTTGACGCTTTGCGTCTGCAAGAGGTGCGAGAGAAAGGTCTGCGGCGTGTGCTCGGGCGGTATAAATTCTTTAGGATAGTGATACTTTAGTTCGTCTAAAGAAAAATGAAACTGCTCCGACAAATGCTGACTGTTATCCATGATTTTTTCAAAATCAGAGAACGCGCGATAGCGTTTCTCAAGCGTCTGCAGATCCCTTAGACAGCGCTCTTCATTGATAAAAAGATGCGGCATGATTTGATCAACCGGCTGATTCAGGCGAATCGCCTGCACGATGTCATGCAAATACTTTTCCTGCGCTTCATGAAAGTAAGCATCCTGACTAAATAAAGTCTTCACACCCAGATGACGCGAAAGGGCCAGCGTCGGCGGTATCCAGCGATCCTCGATAGGATTGAGATGACGGCTTAAGAGAAGGTGGAAGCTCTCGCCAAATAATTCTTTATAGTGCGCATAACGCTGCAAAGTCTCCTCGGCCTTATTTCGGCGAATGAACCCGCGCATAGGCTGAAGACAGATTAGCCCCGCTTTACTCACCTCGTCCAGAGCACTCATCGGGAGCAGAGGTTTCTTGCCTCCCTCTTTGTGCGCAAGGGTTGAAAGCGAACAGAGGTTTCTATAGCCCTCTTTGCTCTTGGCCATGAGCACGATGGTGTCCTGCAGATTCAAAGGCACATCGGGTTCGGAGGCAAGGGAGAATTCAATGCCGTGAAAAAATTTCGGCTTTTGCTCCGGTTCCACCTCCAATCTTTTCAAAGCATCGTGAGCCTGCACGAGGCCATAGACTCCATTATAATCGCATAACCCAAGACCTTGATAAGAGAGCGCAGCTGCGCGCTGGATAAAATCCTTGGGATAGGATGCCCCTACGAGAAAGCTATAATTGCTGTGACAAAGCCATTCGTTCCAAACAAATTTCTTGCTACCCATACACGCCATGTGTGTGCCACGTCCCACCCTGGTCGCGATACACCCACAATAAAGTTTCATCATGAAACAGCTGATAATAGTCACGGCTGAGATTCGGCTGTGGGGACTTCCACCATTTGTCCATCGTGCGCTCCTGAAAGGCTCCAAAGCGCGAGCGACTCAAAGATTGGATCGGCAAAGCCTCGGTTTGCTTGTAAAGAAAAAGCGGACGCTTGCGACCCAAAGGCAGATAGTCTTCGGAATCGATGGGAATCGATTTCTTATCGTGCTCCGACAGACGAATATAAGAATCCTCGGCAAGCCAATCATCTTTTAGAGCGAAGGCTTCCAAAGGCTTTTTGATCATGTTCTCGAGCTGGCGAAGACTCTGAAGGTCGTCGGAACTCTCTTGAAAAAGAGACCCCTGGCGCAGACGAGCCGGCGCCTTCTCAACGACTTTTAAAGTCCATGAGATAAGACCACTGACCTCGGAGGCGGCTCGTAAAGCCGCGCTTTTCTCGAACATGTAGTTGATCTGGAGTAGAGCTGTCCTTTGACTAGGGGAGTCTTTGTGAAGACTGTGAGGATGGCGAAAGAGGATGGAGATAGGTATTTCTTGGAGATTGCAAAGGACAATCCGCCACTCCAAATTTAGAATACGCTCCTCTTTCTTAAAAGACCCTAAGACACAAAGACGATTTAAGTCCTCCCGCAAAATCTCTTCGATCACAGACCAGTCCCTGAGTTCATGATCAAGGTACCGCTTGATGAACGAGGTTTTCTCGGCCTCAAATCGAATCCAGGGAAAAAGGGCTATCGCATCCTTTTCGCTCAGGCCCTGACGCTGCGGAAAAGATAATTGCCAGACCTCGGACACGAGTTTACCAAAGCGTCTTTGCAGATGATCGCTCGGTAGATTGCGAAGCTGCTCGGGACGCTGACAGCCAAGTCTTTGCATAGCCAGACGCATAGCGTGCCGGGCTTTGGTGACAAGAGTCGGCAGTATGCTTTTCTTAGCGGCATACTCCTCGCACAGGGCCCACCAGACGTCCCATGAGAGGCCGCGCAAAAGGTTTCTTCCCAGACGGCTTTCGGCCTGAATAATCCCCTGAAAGCCCTTCTCACTCGCCGCTTTTAAAAGAAGAAGAGCCTCGCCGGGCGTGGAGGCGGCCGCTGCAAAGAAATCTTTGCCTTTGGCTATCGCCTCAAACTCACGGCTTATTAAAGTGGAAAGGTCGGTCTCCTTTTGTTTGGCGCTATAGAGCCAGAAAGCGCGACACGCGCGCATATCGATGAGATCGACTCCATCCTGCCAACGCATGGTCTTCGGACTCAGGTTTTGCAAAGCTTCTGAACAGTCGGGCTGGGACGATTGAAAGGCGATAAAATCCAAAAGCTCATCGGGCCTTGCGCCGATCTGTGTGAGCTTTAAAACGCCCATGGTTCACCTCGAAACAAAGCGAATTCATTGGGCGAGAAAGTCAGGGTCTTGGGCGCTCGGCCTTTCAAGATCTCGATCGTGATCTTCTCGCGCGCAAGATCTTGAAAACAATTGGCGCGCAGTCTGGTCCAGATATTTCCCTGCTCGTGCGTGAGACGATGCGGGCGCAGGATGAGTATCGTAAGGCCATAGGTTCGTGCATGGCGCGCGAGATGCTGGCAATCCTCCTCTTTGAGATGAGGAATCTGATCGAGCACAATCACGCGGAAAAAATCCGAGAGAAAAAGCTGACGTAAATCATAGAGAGGATCCTGACTCGAAACAAAACGGATCGTCTCAAGGTCGATCGAGCGTGCATGCCAGGCCCAGGGATTGATCGTCACACGGTCGTGGCCGGATACCCAAAGAATCCAATATCCATGCTGTCTTTGAGCGCAGGATAGAAAAGGAAGAACCAAATCCCGCAGACCCTGTCCCCAAGGCATACCCCATTCACTCACTTCGCCTTCTTGCAAACCGCCGTCCAGCAAGGTATCTAAGGGATTGAAGCCGCTCAAAAGCTTGACGTTGAAGCGCTGCGCGAGCTTCAAGTGTTCGAAACTGTTGATCCTCTTCGTGTCCACGCTCTATACCCCACCTGTTCCATACAAAAGTATGGTAATGACCAAAGGCAAAACTCGTCAAGGCCTAGTTTGAGTCCTCCTATTCGAGGCCTCAATTTCATTGGGGTAATTTTTTCATCTGGCAAATATTTTAGATTATGGCGCATTCCTCAGAATCTTTGGAGAAAGCCAAGCCGCCTTTCCGAAGTTTTCTTTGAATGAAACTCCAAACCTGCCGATGACAGGAGCCAGTGGAGGTTTCGGTTTGGCTAAGAACGTCGACATGAATAATCAAAATCAAGTGCGCAAGGGAACAGAGCGTCTATTCACGCTTTTGTCGATCGCGTGGCTTTTGACTTTGATCGCCATCGGTTCGAGTTCTTTCCACGACAGCATTCAGGCCGCGCTCTCAGATCCCGTATTCTTTAAAACTCGTGAGAACCTGCATCGCACACCACCGCTCTCCGATCGTCTGAAGATCTATGGTCTCGACGATGGAACCGTCGGCTTTTTGGGAAGCCCAGAAGTCACGACCAAAGACTTTACCCTTTTGCTCGCAAACATCGCCAAGAAAAAGCCGAAAGCGATACTACTCGATAAGCTTTTTGGCAGCGCACCGAGCGATCCAGAGCACAAACGTTTTATCGAGGAATTGATAAAGCTGAACGTGCCGATCTATAGCGGAGCCTCGATTCATCCAGCGGAATTGAGCTACCGAAAACCCAACGATTTGCATGACGACATCTATAGTCTCGATAAGTGGATCGAAGAGGATGTGGGGACGTATAAACCGTTTCTCAAGGACTCCATCCATCATGTGAACGGATTTGTCTATGGCTTTGATGAAGCTTATAAAGGCCTCTTTAAAGGTATGGGTCATCTAGGGTTTGATCGTATCGGAAGCGTTTATCCCGTGGTGGCCTTTGGCGACAAAATCATTCCTCACATTTCTCTTTATGCAGCCAACCAAGCTCTATTCAAAGATGAGATGCTGCTCCTCGATGGCAACAAGGTTCCGTTGACCGACAAAGGCGGTGTGATCGTCAACCATCGTCCGGTACGCATGTTCTACGAAAAAATGAAGAGTTTGAAAGCCGTGATCAATCGCGCGCGAAACGATATGCCTGAAGACTGGATTAAAGAGGGCGACGTCGTCGTTATCCTCTTTAACTTCTACACAGGCTCGACAGACTTTTTGGAAGGCGCCCCTTTTGGTAACCTTCCCGGTGGCCTCATGGTCTCGACGATGGTCGATGCGGTTATGGAAAATCGCTGGATCACTCCGTTTGGTCATGTCTCGCT
>JAZKGL010000331.1:1200-2702 GCA_040385935.1 Bdellovibrionota bacterium | reverse complement strand
GTTGAACGCGCGCTTCGTTTGGAAGAAGAAAAAACTAATCTTCAGCTCGCCGAACGCCTCAATCTGGGTCGTGCGGTTCAGCAAATCCTCTTGCCGCCATTAGGCTCGCAGGATCATGGGTTGTTTCAATTTGCGATGAGCTATACACCGAATCAGGAAATGAGCGGTGACTGGATCTATATCTGGGGCAAAGACAAGTGTGAGAAGAGAATCATCGTGGGCGATGTGGTCGGCAAAGGGCCATCGGCGGCGATTCCGGTTGCGATCCTCATCGGAATACTCGGCGAGTGCGAACGAGCTGAGATGAGTATGGAAAGCACGTTTCAGCATCTCAATCGCCGTGTTATCGCGCTCTTTGGCCGTCAGGTGACCTGCAGCTGCTCGGCTGTCGTGATGAACGAAGGAAGCCTTGAAATTGAACTCTACAACGCGGGTTCGCCTGGTTGGTTCTATCGATCCGAAGAGAAGGCGCGACATATCTCCATGCGCTCCACGACTTTAGGCATGGATGAGACGGCTTACATCGCGCGTGAGAAGGTGCAATTAACGCCTGGGGCTTTCATATTCACATTTACAGATGGGTACATGGAAGGCGCACGGGCCTTTAAACGATTGATCACAAAGTTGGGCGCGATGGATACCGCGCCAGAACTCAATGAACTGCAAGATATGCTCGATGATGTAGGTAAGGCCTTCAGGCTCGAAGACGACAAATCGCTTCTCATCCTGACCACCAAAGAAAAATCCAAACTCAAGTTAAACGCCGCCGCCTAAGCTTAAGCCTCGACTCAACGCCTGGGCGAAGAAAAGGTATCGGGCATCATGCGCTGAAGAGCCACCACGCGTCCAAGGATCGTGAAGGGTTCATCTTTTGCGTACAGGTTTTTGAAATCAGGGTTTTCGGGTTTCAAATACCAACCGTCGGTCTTATCCTGCATCAGACGTTTAACCGTCGAATGACCTTGCGCATCGGCAACCACGATCGTTCCGCTCGGGGCATCGTTTTGCTGGGACACGATCAACCAGTCGCCGTCCAGAATTCCTGCGTAAATCATACTCGCGCCCTTGGCCTGCAGTGCGAAAAGCTTCTCGGGAGCATTCGCGGCCCAGCGAGGCAGCATGTTGCCTGAGATGCGAATAGCGCCTGAGAAGTCCTCGATGGCTTCGATCGGCACACCAGCGGGCACCGATCCAAGTCTTGGAATCGAAAAGGAGTTATCCCAAACGTTCTCAAGCTGGACGTTGTAAAACTCTTTGCTCTTCTCGGTCAGAGCGAGGGATCGTGCGGTTTGTTTGCTTGGGGTGATGATGTAGCCCTTCTTTCGAAGCGACGCGATCACATCCTGAGCCGAACCCACGGCCTTATAACCCATGTATTCACAGAGTTCACGAAGAGTCGGTGCATAACCGTGCTCGTCACTGTGCGAACGAATAAATTCGAACGCCTTGGTTTGTCTTGAGGTCAGCTTTTGCATAATCAAATCCTTTTGCTTTTTGCTCGA
>JAZKGL010000331.1:0-1100 GCA_040385935.1 Bdellovibrionota bacterium | reverse complement strand
ACAAGCGTATCAAAGAGCACGATGCGTTTTTTGCCAAAGACGCCAGTGAAGTAAGCATTACCATGCGACGAGCGAGTGGAAGCGTCCATGATCGAGATGCCTTCGGCGGCAAACTCTATCTTTTGCGCGAGACGGAAAATCTCGGTTTTCAAATCCCCTTCTTCGAGAGGACTGAATTTATTAAAGAGAGGAGCGAGGACAACGGGATAAAGCCAAGCCGTTGCGAGGCTAAAACCAAACATGGAAAGCCAAGCGACCCACCACCAGTTCGATCCCATGCGCTGCATGATCCACAAAAGAAGAGCGAGCACTAGACCGCCGAGGATAGCGCCCAGCAGCAAAGCTTTAACCTGATCGAGCCAAAACCCTTTGGCTGTCTGGCGGTTGAAGCCATGTTTTTCTTCGATGACGAAGGTGTGGTAATAACTAAACGGAAGACCCGCAAGCAAACTCAAGCCACCGATTATCGCGAAAACTAGGAGACCTTGAATGATCGGCTGCGCGCTTAGATTCAGCGCACTATTTTCGACCCAGCTAAGGCCGCCTAGAGCAATGAAGAGGAGAGTATAGGTGAGTTCGACCCAGGCTGAGATTTGTCCGAAGCGAAAGCGATCGCGCGCGTACGCTAGACTCTTTTGTATGCTCTCATCGCTCAGCGATAAAACGGCTTTGGCTTCGGTTTGATTCGCAGGGTTTTCAACAAACTTCATATTCAGATACGAGAGCGTCGATTCCACAATTTGTTGGAACACGCGAAGTACCAAAAAGAGGGCTAAAAGTTGCGAAAGCATAAAACCTCAAAATCGAATAGGTTAACACCCGGGCGTAACAGACTATGGCTGTATGGTGCGTCAATTCCATCGCGACACTCTATCAAACTAACGGGAGTCGCGGAAAAAACAAAGGAAAAAAGCGTTCTAGCCCTTTTTTCTCAAAAACAATAATCCCCATACACTTCGAATTGCCATGGAGTCACTTATGCTTAACCCCTTTGAGGCACACCCTGTTGTTCGTGGGGGCCAGCTTCAGACACTAGCAGCCTTTCTGTGGCCTAACGCTCCACTCTTTGAAGCGGATGAGTTTATCCATGTTCCAGTGTC
>JAZKGL010000330.1:0-2074 GCA_040385935.1 Bdellovibrionota bacterium | reverse complement strand
TCCTGTGTACGAAGATGAGGGCTACCCTTAACTTTGCCATCGATATGGCTAACGTGAAGGGGCGTGCGGCCTTTCGCAATCTGAGTCTCGAGTTCACGGGTACGTTTAAAGTTCTTCAAATCAACAACGTTATCATTCGAATTCATGGGAGCAACCTCGGCAACAACAGCAGTGGGAGTAAGAGCAACAGCAACAACAGGGAGTAGAGCTAAGTATGGGACAGATCCGGTATAGACTTAAGCTTATCCTCTAAAGCCGAACGACATTCGAGCTTTAGAAAGAGGCCTTAGTTTTAATGCTTGAGACGATACGAACGAATCACACCTTTATTGGCTTTCTCGCGATCCGTCATTTGACGACTTCCGTTCTCGGAATTCTTTTTGAGGATAGTTCCCCAATCAAAGTCCTGAGGAGCTACAGGGGTAACCTCCTGGGAAGGGTCGGACGCCGAGTTTCCTTTGGCGCGATCTGCAAGTGAGATAACCTTTGATTCTGTTTCCATTCCAACCTCCAGTCGAACATCTTTGTTTATCAGGTACAGAGCTGAACATCAGATCCTGCTTGGTCTTAAGCAATCCGCATGCCAACTCTAAATCGGGTGTAATCTTGGTTTGGCGATCAATTTTGTCAGGAATATCAACGGTGACTTCGTCAAGTTTTTGTCGACTCCGCTGGACGTTATGACAGTGCTGTGTTTGGTGTCAAGTTTCTTTTCAGGAAGTTCTGGTCCGCGCAACAGGGACTTAGGAAAAAGACCGACCAGGAAATTGACAGGACACCGATAGAAAATCCAGATATCATCATTAGAACAAATCAAAACGGCTGTAAAGAGAACCATTTTGCCTAGCGATCCCTAAGTTTTTCGTTCCAGCAGAGGTGAGCATTTGGAAGACGTTTCGAAGGAAAATCTTATTCTTATGCGAAGGCGTCAAGACCTTATCGAAGCCTTCTATCGCGTCTTCGATCCCTCGCGGCTCTGGCAGGAGTGGGATCAGGCTGTGAACAAGGGAACTCGCAGACTTACGGGCGAAGGACGTCACTTCAAGAGTTTTCGGATCCCTCAAGGGACAGGCCGGGGCATTGATCTAGCTATGAACGTCGCCAAGCCCTGCTTCCATCAGGGACGCTCCGATCTCACCCGCGAATGGGTAAGGGCCTGTAAGTCCATTAAATCCCTCTCTCATCCTCTTCTGCCTCCCTTTGAGGTCTTGGAAGGAGCAGGCGACCTTGTACTCTTCGTCATGCCCTTTTGCGAAGAGGCCTTGACGCTCAGCCAGCAGAATTCACCCAAAATCGCGACGCAAATCAAAAGCCTACGTGACCTCCTGTCAGCCGCCGGCTGGATGCTGGATGATTACTGGCAGCTTCGGAGCTGCCGAGGGTATCCCTTTGTCATCGATTTTTCGGAGTTAAAGATGATCCCGTCTGAAGGTTCAACGGGACCAAGGCTTAGTCGATAACCTGCATAAGATCAGGCAGGTTTCGGTAAAGGCCGTTGTAATCGAGCCCATACCCCACCACAAATTCTTTGGAAATCTCAAATCCCGTGTAGTCGATCGTGAGCGGAACTTTGTGCGCCTCAGGCTTTGAAAGCAGGCAGGCCACACTTAGAGACTGCGGACGGCGAACTTCGAATATCTTTTTGAGGTAGTCGATAGTCGTGCCGGTGTCGATAATATCTTCGACGAGTATGATGTTCTCGCCTTCCACATCCTTTGACAGATCATTTTGAATCCTGACCTGACCCGTCGAATGCATACCCTCGTAGCTCGACACACCTATGAACTCGATTTCGCAGTCCAGATCGATCGCGCGTACGAGATCACTCAAGAAGATGAATGAGCCCTTAAGCACTCCAACTAGGATCACCTTACGACCTTTATAGTCGCGCGAGATCTCGGCGCCTAAAGCAGACACGCGCTCGGCGAGTTTGGTGGAACTGATTAGAGTGCGCATCTTAAGCTCTGACATGCTGACCTCGGTTAAGGTAAAGGGGCTTCGGCTTGTGATTCGGAGTTCTCATCTAAACGAAAATAGTTGCTGGTGGCTAGCGTAAAGAGCGGATCTTCCGGCA
>JAZKGL010000329.1:0-7840 GCA_040385935.1 Bdellovibrionota bacterium | reverse complement strand
CCGCCCCCAAAGAACGGCTGCTCCATCTCAAAATCAAAGATCAATCAATAATCCGCAAAGTATCATGCAACTCATTCCGATCACCCTCGGCAATCGGAATATGCTTCGCTAAAATATCGGCACAAATCCCAACCGCCTTAACAAATCCATCCCCCAGCCTTTGCTCCTTAGCCCCACGAACCAACTCCGCGACAACGGCCTCAAAAGTCTGTGGGCTGCAATGCTGCGCAATCCCCTTATCTGCAAGCACCACGGCCTGCCGCTCGCGCCAGGAAACAAAAAGAAGTATCCCCGTGCGACCAGCCGTCTGATTCAAACCCGCTTCATAAAAAGCGAGCAAGGCCCTCTGCTGAACCTGCCTTCTCTTCTCCCACTTAGGCGTGAGCCACATCTGGCCCGTCTTACTCCGCCCAAACGCAATTCCACCGACCAAAGCCAAAGCGAAGAGTCCGTACCAAAGCACATCGATATCGCCAAGCGCATGCTCATAAAGCCAAACGCTATGTTTCAAAACCAATACCAAAGAACCAAACGCTAAAACCGCAAGTATCGGAGCCGACGCATTCACAGTCGAACCTTGAACAATCAATGGAACTATCTCACCCGCCGTTCGCTTTTCGGCCGCCTGCACCGACGATTCGATAGACTTTGTACCACTCAAATCAAGCGATCGGGCCAACCAAGCCGGCACCGAGAGCACACTGTGCTCATTCCCATTTATACTTACCATTCGCCTGATGCTCCCCCGCCGCTAAATCCACCGCCGCCGCCGCCAAAGCCGCCACCGGACGAACCGCCGCCAAATCCGCCGCCTCGTCCAAATCCGCCGCCCGCTCCGTAGCCCAGTACAGCTCCAAGAAGCGCACCGCTGCCTCCCCCACCACGTCCGCCGCGATTAAAGAGACTCATAAGCAAAATCACGACGATAAAAAAGATTATGGGGAAAAGCCCAGACCCCTTATTCGATCGCTGCGCACGACGCTCAGGCACACCCGAACGAAATTGAAAATCAGGGTCCGTTGCATTCACTATCGTCGCGACACCCGACACCACCCCGCTATCGATATCACCCGCTTTAAACAGCGGAGTGATCACCTCTTCGATGATACGCTTCGACTGCACATCGGTTAGATTGCCTTCGTTGCCCTGCCCTACCTCGATCCGAAGTTTGCGTTCCTTGGCCGCGATCACGAGCAAAACGCCTTTATCCTCCTTGGCCGAACCAAGCTTCCAGGCTTCCGCCACACGAATCGAATAAGCCGCAATATCCTCGTCATTCAAAGTCGGAATCGTTAAGACAGCGACCTGACTCCCTCCCGACTCATTTAGCCGACGAAGCTCCTGATTCAAATACTCCCGCGTACGTGCGCTGAGCATCCCACCTTCATCCGTTACCGGATTCGAAAGCGCAGGAATAGGCGCCTGAGCAAAACTCAAGGCGCTAAAGAATAGCCCCATCCATAAGGCGATCCATAGTTTACGCATTACTTGAACTCGACTTTAGGCGCCGTTTCAATCTGCTTACGCTCCGACTCATCAACCGTCCACTGAGGCATCTTCTCATGGTGATAAACGAGAGAATTCATAAAGCTGGTTGGTGGTACTGTAATCAGGTCATTGAAGCCTTTGATCGATTCGATATAACGCTGACGTGCGATCGTGATTCGGTTCTCGGTGCCTTCAAGCTGAGCCGACAAATCGCGGAAATTCTGGTTCGCCTTCAAATCCGGATACTGCTCCGAAACCACCATAAGGCGTCCAAGCGCAGCGCTTAACTGACCTTGAGCGGCCGTGTATTCTTTCAGCTTTTCAGGAGAAATCGAACTCGCATCCACCTGAACCGACGTTGCTTTCGCGCGCGCTTCGATAACGGAAGTCAACGTTCCCTGCTCGTGTTTTGCATAACCTTGAACAACATTCACAAGGTTAGGAATAAGATCCGAACGGCGCTTGTACTGGTTAGTGACTTCCGCAAGGGCCGCATCGACATTGTTTTTCGCTTGGGGAATCGACTGCAGACCACAAGACGTGAGAGTCAAGCCAACAAAAAGGATCATCAAACTTGAACATAAAGAACGATTCCAACGCATAAAACCAACTCCTGAATAAAACGAGAAAAACCATTCCCAAAGGACTAGGGGGGCACTCAGATCTGAGCTTACCCGAATAAACTAAGGATTGAAACATAACCATCCATTCACAATCGATGGAACGCTATAAAACCAGGAAGATTTGCCTTGTCTCAAAGCATTTGATGAGGCAGAGATAAGACCGCAAGTTTGGCCCATGATTTCTCCGACTGCCGAGGTTTTCCCTGCATGAGATTTGTTCTTATTTTAGCCCTATCCTTTCTTTACTCCTGCTCCCGTTCAGAAAATTCTTCGCTTACGAGTGAGCATTCCATAGCCAAGTTAAGTAACCTCGACTTCGCCCTCCTCATCCCCTTCCTCGAATGGCCCGATCTGATTGATAAGGTGCCTTCACTAAAAGGAGCCGACACGACAGAAGGTTCACCTTTCCTCGCACCAGGCACTCTCGCCGCGATCGATGGGCGTCTGAGATTTCCTAAGTTTGATTCTCAAGTGGATAATCTGCACCTAAGCGCCATTCGCTTCCAGCCTTGTGCAAACCTTGCCCAAGTGAAACCTTCGATCGATTCCTGTCTTCCAGAAATGAGAATCGTCTGGCAATCTCTCGAGCGAGATGAACCCGACAGCACGAAACTCGTCGGTCTTGATCGAAATATTCACACGAGTTACAAACTTTCTCCGCTCGAGTTTCGGGAAGTCGTTCGCGAGCTGCGCGCCCTCAAAAGATCTTCGAACTTTGACGACACCAACCTTCCGCTCTTAGCTCATCCCATCATGCTCAAAGAAGGACTCGAGTCGCCTTACTTAGCCGGCATCCTGAAAATCGTAGACCGCTACGCAAACGCCGAGCATCTAACCTCCGTCGCCGCGCAGGTCAATGCCTCGATCCGTGGACGCTGGCCGATGACCTTAGTCTCTGTCCAAGACGGCAAGGTTCTCGATGGGCCGCTCCCGATCTTTGGCGATCAAAATGTATTCGTGCAAGAACTCTCATCATTTGATGTCACAGAAATCGATGCCCCTGATTTCATCGCACCCATCAAAGACGATATCTTTCTCTTTCCTAGCGACATTTCTAAACTAACGCCGGCAAACCAAACCATCGTCAGACAGAATATCGTCAACGCAACCCACCGCTTTGAAAACCCGCTGCTCGAAAATCCAAACACCGCAGACTGCGCGAGCTGTCACATGGCCCGCATCGTTCGTGAACGATTCATTGACCGATTCCCCGATTTGCAGGCCGGAGCCAAAGATTTCTACACGAACACACGCTGGAACCTAGAGCGTGAAAACACCGTATCGAGCACTCATGCATCTCTACAGCTCTTTAGTTTCATGGGCGAGTACTTCGTAAGCCAGCGAGTGATCAATGAAAGTGCCATGGATGTAGATATGGCAAACGAGTTGTATCCGGAGTAATCTAGTATAGAAATTTCAATCTACACTAGACTCTAGTTCGAGGTAACAATGCGAAAAGTCGTCCTGATCACCGGTTGCTCGTCGGGAGTTGGTTTTCACACAGCATTAAAACTATCGACTTTGGGTTACAAGACCTACGCGAGCATGCGTGATCTGGGGAAAGCCGATAAGCTGAAAGCCGCGGCCAAAGACCTTTCCACCGATCTTGAAGTCCTCCCACTCGATGTGCAAGACGCAAAAAGTATTGAGGCAGCGGTGAAAAGCGTCGTCGATCGCGAGGGTCGCATCGATGCCTTGGTGAATAACGCAGGATTTGGTTTTGTTCGATCACTTGAGCAAGCGACGGAAGCCGAAGTGAACGATGTATTCGATGTGAATTATTTCGGGGTAGCACGCTGCGTGAAAGCAGTTCTGCCTCACATGCGATCACAAAAAAGTGGGCATATCCTCGCTGTTTCCTCTGTGGGCGGCTTAGTCGGGCAACCGATGAATGAGCTTTATTGCTCGGCGAAGTTCGCTGTCGAAGGCTTGTTTGAAAGCATGGCGACCTACTTGGAACCTTACTTCAATATTAAGATGACCCTTATCGAACCAGCAGGAATCAAGACCGAATTCGTGGGCCGCGTAATGTCGGATATGAAGGCCACAGGAGGCATTCGTGAAGATGCTTATGCACCGATTCTAAAGGATTATTTTGCAACAGCGGCTAAGCGTGGTTCCTTCGAAACCAATGCCCAAACTCCCGAGCAAGTCGCCGACGTGATTGTAGCTGCGCTCCAAAACCCCAAGGGCGAACTCAGGATACAAACCAGTCCGGTCGCTAAAGCATTTTGCGCCGAGAAGTTAGCGCAAGATCCCACAGGCGAGTTGCTGCAAACGAGAATCCGTTCGCAGCTCCTTGGCATTCTTAAATCTTGAATGAAACCTACTGAGTTTTGAGCATGTTGAAGATAAAGAGCGGATTCGTTGCGTCAACAGCCTCAGGCCTTGGCGCAAGATTTGAGATCACAGATCCAAATACAAGACGGGAATTCGCATCGACCTGAATAAGATCGCGATATTCGATTTGACTCGTCCCGAAGACACCGCAGTTCGGATCGGTGTACGAAGTCACCTCGATATCCTCACGAGGCAGCCAGCGCGTCAAACCACAAAAGGTCTGCGCGTTCCAAGCCAAGGCCCCCTCTTCATTAGCCGGTGTCGCATACACGTCGCGAAAAAACAGATCGATTTCATAAAGCGAAACCTCTGTGCGAACCGCTAGTTCAAAAATTCCGGTGTGAACAACTGTCCCGCGCGGCACGCTGCACGCGGTATCGGAAAACTGATTTTGAACCCGGGTGACAACGTTCGTGATAAGAAAAGTGTATCGAACCTTTTGGGAAGTGCGATCCAGGTTGACGACACACGCAGTTTCCCAGGTGCCGTCGATGATGGAACGCGACGCATCGTCGGTGGATTGCCGGCACGATTGAGGCAAAAGAAGGGCTAAGATTAAGAAAAAATATTTCACGGCGCTTCCTTTCCCCTTAAGCAATAAATCACCCGGCGACGATCTCAATCTCTCCGCCCATGGCTTGCAACTTTGGAACCAGATTATCATATTTTCGAGTAACTTCATGGAAATTCGAAAGGTGCGTCGTACCCTTCGCAACGAGGCCCGCGATGACTAGGCACTTGCCTGCTCGGATGTCGGTCGGCAAAGCAAAATCCCGCCCGTGAAGCTCGGTAGGCCCTTGAATAATCGCCGAATGAATGTAGTTGGTGTTACGGAATCGGCAGGTCGATTCGCCGAGACATTTCGAAGTCACGGAAATCTTGGCGCCCATTTCATTGAGGAAACTTGTATAGCCCAGGCGCTCTTCAAACACAGTTTCATGCAATATGCTAATACCTTCGGCCTGCGTGAGTAAAACCATATACGCCTGCTGCCAGTCAGTCATAAACCCTGGATGAACTTCTACCTCGATGTGAGTGCCGCGCAGTCGTCCGCTCGGGGCTTTGACATAGATGCCTCGGCTGTTCACGGTGAATTCTGCACCCATGCGCTGAATGAAATTTAAAAAGCCGTACACTGGCCCATGATCTACGCCTTCAAGCAAAACATCGCCGCCTGTAGCAAGCGCTGCAGCTGCAAAGGAAACGGCTTGATTACGATCAAACATGCAGCGCATCTCGCAGCCCTTAAGCTTTGGAACGCCTTCAATGATAAAAGTCCGGTTGGGCGTTTGCGTGATATCGGCGCCCATTTTCTGCAGCATTTTACACAGTTCGATAATCTCGGGTTCGATCGCCGAGTTCTCGATGATCGTGCGGCCTCGGGCCCGTGATGCGGAGATCAGTAAGGATTCGGTGGTCATGACCGACGGGAATGGCATCTTGATATGAGCGCCGTGGAGGCCGCGATCGTCGACGGAAAGATGGTATTGGTTACCAACAACTTCAACATGAGCGCCCATTTGAGCGAGACCATCAACGTGAAAATTCACGGGACGTTTGCCGATTTTATCGCCGCCGAGTGCACCGAAGAAACTGACTTTACCGAATCGATGAAGCAATGGTCCGGCGCAGAGGACAGCGATGCGGTTCTTGCGACAAAGGTCTTCGGGGATCGCCCATTTATCGACATCTTTCGCACAGACTTCGATCACATCGGTGTCAAGGACCGTGACGCTGCCGCCGAGGTATCGAAAGAGATTCTCGACGATCTTGCGCTCGTCGACATCGGGCGCACCCTTAATGAGAACGGGTTCGTCGGTAACGAGTGCGGCGATGATGGCTTTGGTGACTTGATTGGAGCTTCCAGCGATGGAGATCTGACCTTTGGTCAGTTTTTTTCCGCCAGTAATTTTAAGCCTTTGAGGGGGCTTTGGGACCATAAGAATTTCACTCCTTGAAAAGTCTTCTGCCGATAGCGTGCTATAGGCGTCCTGCCTTTAGCACGCTATAAGGAAACGTTACGGATTCATAAAGTTTTCAACTTCAAGTTCCGCGTAGTTAGAAACGGAAAGCGGATCGTTCACCCAATCGGTATCGACCGTAACTTCAAGTTCAAGGAAAACCTTTTGCTCGAAATGTTTCTCAAGACTCAGGCGCGATTTGCTGCCGAGTTCTTTGATCTTCGATCCACCTTTGCCGACCACGATGCCTTTGTGCTGCGGGCGGCCGACGATGATGAGAGCGTCGATGGTCACGATTCCGGGATTAAAGACTATAGTATCAACCTTAACCGCCAAGTGGTATGGCAATTCCGCTCCAAGGCAACGGAAAGCTTGTTCGCGGATTAACTCAGAGCAAACGAACTTCTGCGAGCGATCGGTGAGATCGTCGGCCGGATAGAGCCACGGGCCTTCAGGCAAACCGTTCGCTGCGATCTTGAGAACCTCTTCGAGGCTCTCTTTGCGTTTCGCTGAGATGAGAAACGGAGTTTCAGCAACGAGGTTAGTCGCTGACTCTGCAGGGATTGAGTCTTTGACTTGAGCGATCAACTGCTCGGCGCGAAGGATGGGGCCATCGAGGGCTTCGCGTTTGAGTTTGTCGGTTTTGTTGAGGCAAAGAAGAACGGGAGCTTCGCTGGATTTGACTACGCTTCGAAAGAAGTCGAGATCGCCGTCAAAGCTTTCTTCCTCAGCGTCGAGAAGATAAATGACGACGTCGGCTTGATCGAGGACTGACCAAGCAGCGCGATTCATCAGGGAATTGAGCGCAACCTTCTTTACGGTGCGATGGATACCGGGCGTATCGAGAAAGAGCATCTGAGCGTTGTCTTGCAAACGGATGCCGAGTATCCGTGCGCGCGTCGTCTGAGGTTTGTTTGAAACGCCTGCAATCTTTTGCCCGACGAGTGTATTGAGAAGCGAGCTTTTGCCCGCATTTGGACGTCCGAGAATTGCAATGTAGCCGCATTTTTGGGTCATAACGCCCCTCGCTTATAGATAGAAAATCGTGGTGGAGAATGCCCTCTGGCGAAGGGTTTGGCAAGCCTCAAACACCGTAAGAAGGACCGAGTGGGCTGAAAGAGGCTGCTTTTATGCAAAATTGCAGACAACTTGACTCAGCTCTCGGTGTTCGCTGGTTTAATCCATCTAAACTGTAGAAGGGTTGCCTGGTTTGAGTTTGAGAGGGATGATTTGAAAAACGACAAAACTCTTTTGTGAAAAAAATGTTTTCGTAACTGTTTGAGATTCAAAAAAAGGATGATCGCTTTTTCACTTTCCCCTATTCTCCTACCTTCAGCTAAACGTGGCTTTTCTATTTTTCCATTTGAACTCGAGGAATTTGATGAACAACGGTGCATTGAAAACAGCAGCATTGCTTTCTGGATTGGT